>JAHEYB010000004.1:0-38081 GCA_023251805.1 Bacteroidota bacterium
ATGATCAAAATCGTAAGCTGATTCATCAAATGCGTTGCTGGTCCACTCAGCAGCATTTCCAGCCATACAATATAAACCATAATCGTTTGGATTGTAAGATGCAATTTTTACAGTATGGAGACCACCATCATCGATATAACTACCACGCATTGGCTTAAAGTTTCCTAAGAAACAACCAAGGGCGTTTCTGATATAAGGACCTCCCCAAGGGAAAGGACTCAATGCATTTCCACCTCTAGCAGCGTATTCCCACTCAGATTCTGTCGGTAAACGGAAGTCGTTCACATAAGATTGGCCATTACCAACTAACCAGTTGTTAAACAATTGAGTTCTCCAAACACAGAAAGAACGTGCTTGTTTCCAACTAACTCCAACTACAGGATAATCATCATAAGCTGGATGCCAGAAATACATATTTGTCATTGGCTCATTAAAAGAGTATGTAAAGTCATGTACCCAAGCTAATGTATCAGGGTAAACGTTAATGATATCCTTAACAATGAATACACTTCTATCTTTATCTTTTTGTTCGCGAGTACTATAATTACCACTTCCATCAGAAACCGCATCTTTAACATCATAGTGACCTAATGTTTTGTTATCACCAACGCTTGTAGATTGGTAACCATTAATAAAGTCGCGGCCTTTATCATCCGGAGATTTTGAAGGTTTGAAACGATTAGACTTTTGAGCAGCCAAACGAAGGTTAATCCAGTAATATTCGAAGTTTAATTTACGTGAGTCAATTTCTCTACGTTTGTAGAAACGCTCTTCAACCGGCAAATACATAAATTCAAGAACCTCTCTTACGTCTGTTTCATCATAAGCGATATCCTCGTCAAAATTTACCAATGGTGGGTCAATTGGCTGTTCATAGTCATCTGTTTCGATACCATGTTCAGCTCTTCCGTCTTCAAACAAAGCACGATGCGCAATTGAGTCTTTCACCCAATATACGAACTGACGATATTCGTTGTTAGAAATTTCGGTTTGGTCAATGTAAAAAGCCTGAATCGAAACGGTTTTCGACTTGGTGGTGTGTGAGTAAGGAGTATCCTCATCACTTGGTCCCATATTGTAACTTCCCATAGGAATATACAACATACCAAACGGATCGATATCGAACCATTCCGGTCGTGGGTGAACACCTACAAGTTCTCCAGTGCTTGTTTTACAACTTGTAAAAGCAATAGCAACTACAGAACCTAACAAGAGCAACTTTTTCATATTTGTTGTTTTTATATTAAACCCCTTTTTGTCAAAAATCATCACACCTTTAGTATGATGATTTCAAAAGCAAATAGAGTAGCTTAAACGATACTAATAATTTAAGGTTACAAAAATTTGATTTTTTTACAAGAATCTTACATTCATGTGCCCTTGCTTACGCTCAGGTTTTACAAATTTTTTGCAATATCCTAACATTAATTCATGAGTTCCTGCACTGTGACTCTTTAATGCTGAGAGTGTTACGTCATATGCATACCCCAATTTAAATCCTTTCCACTCCAGCCCTACCATTACCGGAATTGCATCCGTTAGACGATAAGAAACTCCTACAAACACCATTTTGTTCCATCTAGCTAACATGTTGATATCTAGCTGAGTAGAAGAAGCATCGGATTTTGTTAAAATGGAAGGCGTTAAGTCAAATTGAGTTCCCAATTGAAATTTATAGCCAGCCATTACATAATAGTGACGAGCAATTTGGTATTGGAAATCATAAGATAATGGATAGGTATTACCTGCACTACTCTTATCATTGATTTTTTGAGCCGGTAAATGCAAAGATGATAAACCTACGTACAACTTATCATTTGTGTAATATAAACCAAAACCAACATCATATGTTGTAGCTGATGTTCCTGTCCAAGGAATAGCATTGTCTGTTCCTCCACCAAATTCGGTTGAAGTACCATCAGGAGCAATAAAATTACCTGTCAAAGATTTATTAATCATACCAGCATCCAAACCAATTCCTAAAGTACCTGAGGTACCAATAGCCATATGGAATGAATAAGCTAATTTTGCTTTTAATGTTTTGTCAAAACCTAACTGATCTTGGTCGATTGTGAAACCAATTCCACCATGAGCTATTTGACCATAATCAACACTCAAAAGTCCTGTTTTAGGCGCTCCCGGAAATTTATCCCACTGGTCGCGATATAAAATGGTAGCACACAACGCTTTGTTAGTTCCGGCATAGGCAGGATTCACTGACAAACGATTGAACATATTCATACTGAATTGGGCATCTTGCTGAGCAAAAGTTACCAACCCGGTAATCGAAAATGCAATGATAGTAAGGGTTTTTTTCATTTTTTACTTTTTTAATTGAACAGTTTTTTTGCTGTTTTTTATTAAAGTTAGGTCGCTAAATTAAGTATAAGTTTAATAAAAACAAAATTTTAAACATTTAATTGTTAATTGTACCAAAATAGTTATCAGCATTATCCTAACTTTTGGTAGGTCTGCCACCAGTTATCAGGCAATTCATCGCTGCAAGCTGTTTCATAATCGCTATAAGAACAAGGAACCATGTGATGACGTTCAAATTTTATCTGGTGATTCACCGGATAAGGCACATCCATCCACCATCGGTCGCTTTTATTGCTTTTATAAAAAATAATTTCGTGCTCGTGATCTTTAATCGAAACTCGGTACTTTGTGTATTCCGATTTATCCACAATAGGGTAATCTTGTTTACGGTTATAAAAACCATCGATAAAATACCAAATCATCTGTGCCACTAAGTGAGCCGTTTGCTTATTGGTATCAAAAGCCGGATTTATTTCATAAAAACCGATGGATGATAATTTATCGCTCATTCCGGCATAACGGGTAATCTGGCAAGCTTCTTCTCCATAAAAACCATTTGGAGAAGCGTTTCCATTTCCTGGAGCATCGCTCTGCCGAATAGCCGACATATCAAAACTTAGTAAGTCCGCATTTCTTACAATTGGTTCAACGCCTTCCATATTTTTGCGCACTTTCCCTAAGCGATGCGTATCAAAGAACAATTTATTCATCAGCTCTACTGAATTTTGATCTACAAAATAAGATTGATATCCAATGTTGCTGAAATTAAAAAGTATGTTTGGTTTGTGTAAAATAATTTTACTTAAATAGCTTTGGGAATCAAGTCCTTTGTCACCTTCACCAATATCAAAAGAAGAATCCACTGCAACAATATTAATGGTTTGCTCCATTTTTTGATATGCTAAATAATTGCAATAAGTTAAATCTTGTGAGCCTCCGATAATGATTGGAATGATGTTTTTTTGAATCAACTGAGACAAAACATCTGTTACCGCAAAATAACTATCTTCAATAGAATTTCCTTTTTTAATATTTCCAAGATCAACAATTTTTGCTGAATAATTTCCTAGAAATAATTTGTATAAATTTTCACGAACATAATCTGCAGCCAACCCACAACCCTCATTATTTAAAGCTTTCCTATCCTCCTCTACTCCAATAATTGCCAAAGAAACGTTTTCTAAACTGGGAAAATCTTCTCCTTTGATATAGGCTTTTATTATTTTTCCGTAACATGAAGCAGCGTATTTTGTTGCTCCATTAAAGTGACTCGTATCAATTGGTGTAAAAAATTCCTGCATACATTTCGAATTACAAATTTTTACAAATATACAAATCTGAATTGTGTCTCACCGATTGAATGACGCTAATTTAAAAATTGGTTGCCTTTTCCCTACCCTACAATTGAATAGATTCTAAAAAAGTAGTTTATAGAGAAATGAATTTCCTTTTCTCTATAACTACTTCATTAAAAAAAGATACGAACTATTTTTTAAGAGCGACTTTTTTAGCTGTCTTTTTAATAGCAATTTTCTTCACAGCTTTTTTGGTGCTGGCTTTTGCAGGAGATTTAGCAACTTTAATAACTGCTTTCTTTTTAGGTGCTACTTTTTTCACAGCCGAGCGGGCAGGTTTTGTTGCAGCTTGCTTGAATGGTTTTTTCTCGAATTTTTTCTTAAAGCGACTTCCTTTACTTGCATTTTTAGGATCTGCAGCAATGGCTAAACATTCTTCCAAAGTCAAAGATGGAGCATCGGTTCCCTTTGGTAATTTAAAATTATTTCCATCAATCACCAAATACGGACCCCATCGTCCGTTTAATACTTGAACATCCGGTCGTTCTTCAAACACCTTTATATATTTGTCAATTTCTGCCTGACGTTTTGCAAGAATTAACTCCACACATCTTTCAGCAGAAACTATCATTGGGTCATCTTCTTTTTTCAAAGAGATGAATAAACTATTGTGGCGAACATAAGGACCAAAGCGACCAACTGCAACTACCATTTCTTTGTCTTCAAACATACCAACTACTCGAGGCAATTTAAATAAATCCAATGCTTCTTGGAAAGTAATTGTATCCAAGCGTTGATCTTTTCTTAAGCTGGAAAATTTTGGTTTATTGTTTTCATCATTTCCTTCACCAAGCTGAGCCATTGGGCCAAAGCGACCAATACGCACATATAAGTTTTTTCCAGATACAGGGTCAACACCCAATAATCTTTCTCCTGATGCACGTTCTGAATTTTCGGAAGTATCTACTACATTTTTGTGAAATGGTTTGTAGAAATCGGATAACATTTTAGTCCACAAAATTTTTCCTTCGGCAATTTCATCAAACTCCTCTTCCACTTTTGCAGTGAAATTAAAATCCATAATTTGAGGAAACTCTTTCAATAAAAAATCATTCACAACCATTCCAATATCTGTAGGAAACAATTTTGATTTCTCAGCGCCTGTTCCTTCAGTTCTTACTTCATCAGCAATTTTTTGTTCTTTTAAAATCAAGACATTGAAATTACGTTGAACACCTTCTCTATCTTCTTTGACAACATACTCGCGTTTTTGAACAGTAGAAATAGTTGGCGCGTAAGTAGAAGGACGTCCAATTCCAAGCTCTTCTAATTTCTTAACCAAACTCGCTTCAGTATATCTTGCAGGATGGTGAGTAAAACGTTCCATCGCAGTAATTTCATTCATTTTTAATTTTTCTCCCACTTTCATTGGAGGCAACATTCCAGATTGATTTTCTTCATCTTCATCATCTGTGCCTTCTAAATACACTTTTAAGAAACCATCAAATTTCAACACTTCACCTTGCACCACAAATTTTTCTGTTGTACCAGAAGCATTTATAACAACTGTTGTTTTTTCTAATTCCGCATCACTCATTTGAGAGGAGATGGTACGTTTCCAAATTAAATCGTACAAACGTTTTTCACCAGCATCACCATCAACAGTTTGTTTTTCGATATAAGTTGGGCGGATTGCCTCGTGAGCCTCTTGTGCGCCTTTTGATTTATTTTTATACGAACGAATGTTTAAATAATTTGCGCCATAATTTCCGGTGATGGCTTCTTTCGCCTGATTGATAGCGGTTTCAGAAAGATTCACAGAATCTGTTCTCATGTAGGTAATTTTTCCACTTTCATATAAACGCTGAGCAACGACCATTGTTTGAGCAACAGAGAATCCCAATTTACGACTCGCTTCTTGTTGTAATGTAGAAGTTGTAAACGGAGCGGAAGGAGATTTTTTAGTCGGTTTTGTTTCTAAGCTATCGATTGTAAAATCTGCATTTTCGCATTTTTTCAAAAAGGCACGTGCTTCATCCAAGGATTTAAATTTTGTAGAAAGTTCCGCTTTAACCGTTGCATTCCCGGTTGTAAAGGTTGCAGTTACTTTATAAGAAGAAGTGCTATTGAAAGCAACAATTTCACGTTCACGTTCTACAATTAAACGAACGGTAACGGATTGTACGCGGCCGGCAGACAAAGACGGGCGCACTTTTTTCCATAAAATAGGGGACAATTCAAATCCAACTAAGCGATCCAAAATTCTACGTGCTTGTTGTGCATCCACTAAATGTTTATCTATTGTGCGTGGATTCGCAATTGCATTTTTAATTGCCGGTTTGGTGATTTCGTGAAAAACAATACGTTTTGTATTGTTCGCAGTTAGGCCTAAAGATTCATAAAGATGCCAAGAAATAGCCTCTCCTTCACGATCCTCATCCGTTGCTAACCATACAATCTCTGCTTTTTTTGCTAATGCTTTTAATTCGCTAACTACTTTCGATTTATCTGGGGATATTTCGTAATTCGGGGTGAAATTATTTTCAATATCTACACCAAATCCTTTTTTTGCTAAGTCACGAACGTGACCATAACTCGACTTCACAGTAAATCCTTCTCCTAAAAATCCTTCTATTGTTTTTGCCTTTGCAGGGGACTCTACTATCACTAAATTTTTGCTCATACGCTAGCTAATTGGGTTTAGGTTTTAAAGAACATGAATTATCGCTGAGATGCCATTTTCTCAAAATTCGTTGCAAAGAAAACAAATCAAAAACGATTTTTGCAAATTAAATTTGCTTTTGTCAAAACATATATATATAAATATATATATATAAATTTTTTATTTTTTTGTGAAATTATTCGAAATGCGCCATTTTGTCACCCATTTATTTTAATTATCTTTGTGCTCCATTAAAAATAAAATGAGCGAGAATAAGGTAATTGACGAAAATAAGCAAGGTGAAGCATTAATGTTGGAGCAACCGACTAAACCAAACGGCAAAAAGCTGTTTTTGGAGAGTTATGGCTGCGCAATGAATTTTTCGGATAGTGAGATTGTAGCTTCTATTTTAAAAGACAAAGGATTTTCCACCACAACCGACTTCCACGAAGCGGATGTAATTTTTGTAAACACCTGTGCTATTCGTGAAGGTGCTGAGCAAAGAGTTAGAAAACGTTTAACCGAATATAAAAAAGCAAAAAAAACAAATCCGGATTTAATTGTTGGTGTGTTGGGCTGTATGGCGGAGCGATTAAAATCTCAATTGCTTGAGCAAGAGAAGTTAGTGGACATTGTAGTTGGTCCCGATGCTTACCGTAGCTTACCTGAACTGATTGAAATTGCGGAGACGGGTCAAAAAGCGGTGAATGTACTTTTATCAAAAGAAGAAACGTATGCAGATATTGCTCCTGTGCGTTTAGGCTCGAATGGAGTGACAGCATTTATAAGCATTACTCGTGGTTGCGATAACATGTGTGCATTCTGTGTTGTTCCGTTTACGCGAGGAAGAGAACGAAGTCGCGATCCAGAAACGATTGTGAAAGAAGCACAAGATTTATTTGAACAAGGATATCGTGAAGTAACATTGTTGGGACAAAATGTTGATTCGTATTTGTGGACAGGTGGCGGATTGAAGAAAGAAAATATTACAGACGAAGAACTAAAAAATGCAACTTCATTTTCACAATTGCTTGAAAAAGTAGCTTTGGTAAATCCTGATTTGCGTGTACGTTTTAGCACATCACATCCGAAAGATATGAACGATGAGGTGTTGTATACAATTGCGAAATACGATAATATTTGCAGTTACATTCACTTGCCAGTTCAATCGGGAAACAGTAGAATTTTGGAAATGATGAACCGCGGTTATACACGTGAATGGTATTTGAGTAGAATTGATTCAATTCGAAAAATCATTCCGGATGCGGGTATTTCCATGGATATTATTTCAGGATTTTGTTCGGAGACAGAAGAAGAACATCAAGATACACTTTCATTGATGGAAGCTGTCAAATATGATTTTGGCTACATGTTTGCGTATAGTGAGCGGCCAAAAACATTAGCAGAACGCAAATATCCAGATGATGTACCAGCAGAAGTAAAAAGCAAACGCTTGGCGGAGATTGTAGAATTGCAATTGAAACATTCGGCATTTAGAACAAAAGCAGGAGTTGGAAAAGTGCACAGGGTTTTGGTAGAAGGCACTTCTAAAAAATCGAAAGAAGAATTGTTTGGAAGAAACTCACAAAATTGTGTTGTAGTTTTTCCGAAAGAAAATTATAAAAAAGGAGATTATGTAAATGTGTTGGCGGAGCATTGTACGGGAGGGACGTTGATTGGGAAGGTGGTTAACTAATTTTCAACACTGACCTGCCTGCGGTAGGCAGGGTGCACGGAGAAATAAAAAAGAGTTTCACAGAGAAAAAAAGATGACAGTTCAGGAGATAAAAAACAGATTTGGAATTATTGGTAGTTCGCCTATTCTTGACAGAGCAATTGACATTGCGATGCAAGTATCACCAACCGATTTAACGGTATTGATTACGGGAGAAAGTGGAACAGGAAAAGAAGTTTTCCCACAAATCATTCATGCATTGAGTGCTCGTAAACATGGGCAATACATTGCAGTAAACTGTGGAGCAATTCCAGAAGGAACAATTGACTCAGAATTATTTGGTCACGAGAAAGGATCGTTTACAGGAGCGCATGAAGCACGCAAAGGATATTTTGAAGTTGCAAATGGTGGAACAATATTTTTAGATGAAGTAGCGGAAATGCCTATGGCCACACAAGCGCGTTTATTGCGTGTATTGGAGAGTGGCGAATTTATCAAAGTAGGTTCATCAAAAGTTTTAAAAACAGATGTTCGTGTAGTTGCTGCAACCAATGTGAACATTCAACAGGCAATTGAAAAAGGAAAATTCAGAGAAGATTTATTTTACCGATTGAATACTGTTCCGATTGTTGTGCCACCATTACGTGAACGCAAACAAGACATTCATTTATTATTCCGGAAATTTGCTTCTGATTTTTCATCCAAATACCGCATGCCCACAATAAAACTAGATGCATCAGCTGAACAAATTTTATCGAATTACTATTGGCAAGGAAATGTTCGTCAGTTAAAAAATATTACTGAGCAAATTTCGGTAATTGAAAAAAATCGTGATATCACAGCTGACATTATGATAAAGTATTTACCAATTCATCAAACAGCTCAATTACCAGTATTGGCAAGCACATCAACAGCTGGCAATGATTTTAGCGAACGAGATTTACTATATAAAGTTTTGTTTGATATGAAGAAAGACATGATGGATTTGAAAAAAATTATTGTCGATTTAATTGAAAACGACAATCAGTTGAATCAAGATTTTCAGCCAGAAAATGCGCAACTTATTAAAAAATTATTTCAAGATGTAGGAACACCAGAAACGGCAATCCAATTGGGCTACAACACAACTACACCTATCATGGATTCTCAGAATCAAATTCCTATGACAGAAGTTATAGAAGAAACATTGTCGCTTCAAGAAATTGAAGAAGATATGATTAAAAGAGCATTGACAAAGCACAAAGGAAAGCGTAAGAATGCCGCAAAAGAGTTAGGAATTTCGGAACGAACTTTGTACCGCAAGATTAATGAATACGGTATTAAATAGTTCGGAGACGGGAGTTCGGAGAATGGAGAAAAATAGATGTTAGATATTAGAAAAAATAATATAATTTTCAAAAATTCAAAACACATTTTGATTCTTGTGTCTTGCGTCTTGTGTCTTTTTACTAGTTGTAAAATTCATTATTCGTTTACGGGAGGGAGTGTTCCACCAGAAGCAAAAACGGTTTCGGTGCAATATTTTCAAAACAATGCATCACTGGCGCCTCCAACTTTGAGTCAAACTTTTACGGAAACACTGAAAGATAAATTGAGTTCACAAACTCGTTTATCGATGATAAACAAAGGTGGTGATTTGAGTTTTGAAGGAAGTGTATCAAATTACACAACAGGACCAATAGCTATACAAAGCACCGACCAAGCAGCTTTAAACAGACTAACCATTACAGTGAATGTAAAATATACTTGTATGTTTGATGAAAAGAAAAATTTTGAACAATCATTTTCTCGTTATGCCGATTACACGAGTGATCAGAATTTAGCATCCATAGAAGAGCAATTGACAAGAGAAATAAACGAACAATTGGTACAAGATATTTTTAACAGAGCGTTGAATAACTGGTAGGCAATCTTAGTTGTCGGTTGCTAGTTGTTAGTTATTGGAAAATAAAAAAAATAATGAACAAAGTACAATTCATATCATACGTAGAAACTCCGGAAAAAATGTCGGGGAATGATAGCGTTTTGTTAAACGAATTGTTGAAGAATTTTCCTTATTTCCAAACGGCTCATTTGCTTTATGCGAAGAGCTTGCACAACATCAGTAGCATTCATTACAATAATCAGTTACGAGTTACAGCAGCATATGCAACTGATAGAAAAGTATTGCATCGTTTGATAACAAAACAACAAGGGGCAGAAGTTGTAAAAATTTCTGATACTTCAACTGCACTCATCGTGAAAGAGATTTTGGAGGAAAAGAAAATTGAAGAGGCAGTTATTGAATTGATAAAAGAGGACGTTATCGAAAATAAAATTCCAGCAATAATTGTTGAAGAAGTGATAGAACAAACAATTGAAGTTGTTCAGGAGGAAAAAGTTGAAGCGATCAAAGAAGAGGAAAAAGTTGAAATTATTAAACCTGGATCTGACGAATTAGAGAAAGAATATGTCTCACAAATTATAGATGCAAGTATTGAAATCGACATTTTATCTACTCCATTAAATCAGGAAAAGGAAGAAAAACAAGAAACAGTTGAATCCAATTTTGTTTTAAATATTCCTGACACTTCGAACAAATCAAAAGAAGATACTTCGTCTGCACTCAGTGATTCAGATATTGAATCCTTATCGTTCACTGATTGGCTAAAATATGTAAATACTGGAGAAAAAGTAGTTGAAACACCAATAGTGGAACAAACGACAGAAACTACTGAAAATCAACTAAGTGCATTCGAGTTAATCGATAAATTTATCAAAGATGAGCCGAAGATAAGTCGCCCTAAAACCGATTTTTTCAGTCCGGTTAACATGGCCAAGCAAAGTGTAGCTGAAGATATTACATTTGTGAGTGAAACCTTAGCCAAGATCTATGTTTTACAGGGTAATTATGCCAAAGCAATTAAGGCTTACGAAAATTTACGCTTGAAATATCCAGAAAAAAGGCTTTACTTTGCATCCCAAATTAAAAATTTAAGGAAATTAATTAATCAACAAAAGCAGTAATTTACAATGGGCTCACTTATTTCAATTTTAATTATAGTAGTTTCGGTATTATTAATCTTAGTGGTTTTGGTACAAAATTCAAAAGGTGGTGGATTGGCTTCATCCTTCTCTTCTTCAAACCAAGTGATGGGTGTTCGTAAAACAGCAGACTTTTTAGAAAAAGCTACATGGACATTAGCAGCTACATTGTTAGTATTGTGTGTTATTTCAACATCGTTCAACAAAACTACAAGTGGGGTAACAGATGGCACAGGCGTAGAATCCGTAAGTCGCAAGAAAGCTGCAGATGATACTGCACCACCTGCAGAAAAAACAGAAGCACCAGCAACACCGGCACCAGTTAGCCCGGCACCAACAAATTAATCCGATAAAAATATTTTTAAAAGTGTCAGAATTCAATAGCATTTCTGACACTTTTTTTCTTATTACAAATGTAACATCTGCAAAATTGTCGTATTTCAAGAAATAAAATACATATGGTATAATTTCTGATTACGCTGCATTACAAAATTTAAAATATAAGTTAAACTAAATAATAGGATAAAATGGCAAAGACAAGTTCAAAAGTAAACATCAAGCCAGTAGCAGGAACACAAAACAGAGTGGTTGTAGAAGCAGCTGCTGCAGAGGAAAAAACAGCTAGCGGAATTATCATTCCGGATACAGCGAAAGAAAAACCACAAAGAGGAAAAGTGATTGCGGTAAGTGATAAAGATGAGAAAGGAAATAAGCCTGAAGTGCAAGTTGGCGATACAGTATTGTATGGAAAATATGCGGGAACAGAAGTTCAGGTAGAAGGGAAAGATTATTTGATTATGAGAGAAAGCGATATTTTCGCGATTGTATAAAGTAATTGTTGATTTTTTGAATTGTTGATTTTTAGAATTTACAATTTCATTCATCGACTAAACAAGCATTCAAAAATTAAAGAAATCTAAAAATCTAAAAATTAAAGTTATGGCAAAAGATATATTTTTCAATGTAGATGCAAGAGACAAACTAAAAAGAGGAGTTGACGCATTAGCAAACGCAGTAAAAGTAACATTAGGACCAAAAGGAAGAAATGTAATTATCGATAAAAAATTTGGAGCACCTGCGATCACAAAAGATGGCGTGACAGTGGCGAAAGAAATTGAATTGAAAGATGCAGTAGAAAACATGGGAGCTCAGATGCTGAAAGAAGTAGCTTCTAAAACTGCAGATGCTGCCGGAGACGGAACAACAACAGCAACAGTGCTTGCACAAGCAATTGTAACTGCTGGATTAAAAAACGTGGCAGCTGGTGCAAACCCAATGGATTTAAAAAGGGGAATAGATAAGGCGGTTTTGGCTGTTGTAGAAAATTTAAATAAACAATCACAAAAAATTGGTGATGACAATAAAAAAATTGAGCAAGTAGCTACTATTTCTGCAAACAACGACAATGCAATTGGAAAACTAATTGCAGAAGCAATGAAACGAGTGAAGAAAGAAGGCGTTATAACAGTTGAGGAAGCGAAAGGTACAGAAACTACCGTAGAAGTTGTTGAAGGAATGCAGTTTGACAGAGGATATATTTCGGCTTATTTTGTGACGGATGTAGATAAAATGGAAACTGTTTTAGAGAATCCACTTATTTTAATTACAGACAAGAAAATTTCTATCATGAAAGAATTACTTCCTGTATTGGAAAAAGCAGTTCAAACGGGAAGACCAATTTTAATTATTGCTGAAGACGTTGATAGCGAAGCATTGTCGACATTAGTAGTAAATAAAATTAGAGGTTCATTAAAAATTGCTGCTGTAAAAGCTCCTGGTTTTGGCGACAGAAGAAAAGCAATGTTGGAAGACATTGCAATATTAACTGGCGGTACATTAATTTCTGAAGAAAGAGGATATAAATTAGAAAATGCTGATTTGTCATTTTTAGGCAGTGCCGAAAAAATTACTATCGACAAAGACAATACAACTATTGTTGGAGGAAAAGGTAAAAAAGCAGATATTACTACTAGAGTGAATCAAATCAAATCACAAGTAGAATCAACAACATCGGATTACGACAGAGAAAAATTGCAAGAGCGTTTGGCTAAATTAGCTGGTGGAGTTGCGGTGTTGTATGTTGGAGCAGCTACAGAAGTGGAGATGAAAGAGAAAAAAGACAGAGTAGATGATGCATTGGCAGCAACACGTGCGGCAGTAGAAGAAGGAATTGTACCGGGTGGTGGTGTTGCTTATATTAGAGCAATTGATGGTTTGGAAAAATTAAAAGGAGCGAACGAAGATGAAACAACCGGAATTCAAATTGTGATTCGTGCAATTGAAGAACCATTGCGCCAGATAGTAGCTAATGCAGGATTAGAGGGAGCGGTAATTGTACAAAAGGTACGAGAAGGAAAAGGAGATTTTGGTTACAATGCTCGCACAGATAAATATGAAAATTTATATGCAGCAGGAGTAATTGACCCTACTAAAGTTTCACGTATTGCATTAGAAAATGCAGCTTCTATCGCAGCCATGTTATTGACTACAGAATGTGTTTTAGCAGAACAAAAAGAAGAAGCATCAGCAATGCCAATGGGTAATCCGGGAATGGGCGGCATGGGCGGAATGATGTAATATTCATACAGTTTTATACTAGAAACCTTCTTGAGAAATCGGGGAGGTTTTTTTTCTGACTATTATCATGTTAAAAAAAAAACATGTAGAGCATGAATTAATTACCTTTGCATACGAAATGGGAAGATTAATAAAAACAGGCTTAATAGGATTAGCTATAACAATTGTTATTTCTCTACTATTATATTTTACTGCTTCCGTTTCATTTAGAGCATTGGCTCCTTTTTACATGCCTTGGACAGTTTTATTATTAATTGGATTGACGAATAAAAAAAAGAAGCAATCAAAATGAAAAAATATTCTTTTCTTTTTCTATTTATGATTTTAACTTCCGGGATAATGTCTCAGGACAGCTCAAAGATTGCTTTACCAAAGAAAAAGGGATTGTTTTATTTTTCATGGGGTTATAACAAAGACTGGTTTACTAAAAGCGATATTCATTTCAAAAACACATCAACAGAACCAAGTGGTAAAACGGGTGGCGATCAAACCTACGACTTTACTGTATATGATGCAGTAGCTCATGACAGACCAGGATTTGCCGACATCTTCAGAACAGACTTGACTATTCCGCAATACGTGTATCGAATCGGATATTATTTTAACGACAAGAGAGATTTGGGGATTGAGATTAATTTCGATCATGC
The DNA here is from genome assembly GCA_023251805.1 of Bacteroidota bacterium. Lineage (GTDB taxonomy): Bacteria > Bacteroidota > Bacteroidia > 2-12-FULL-35-15 > 2-12-FULL-35-15 > 2-12-FULL-35-15. Next base: position 14,200 of record JAHEYB010000004.1, read on the forward strand.
AAAATATGTGATGGATGATTACCAGAAGGCACATGTAAAAGGCACGATTCACGGGCAAACCATCGACCAAGATACAGTGATTCGGCCGGAAGACTTTTTGCACTTTGAGCATTCTGACGGAGCAAATTTTTTGATGTTGAATATAATGAAGCGGCAATTATTTCTTCATTCAAAAAATGACAAACATCTATTATATGGAATCGCAAAGGCTGGTTTTGGACCAGTAATTCCAAGAACCGATGTAACCATGTTTGGAGAACACATCAACAATTGTTTTCATATTGCCGGATACTGCGCTGGAATTGAAGCAGGTTTTAGATACGAAGGATTTCGTCATGTATATATAGAATACACCGCTAAAGGAGTTTGGGCAAACTACACCAATGTGCTCGCTTATGGAGCAGGAAGAGCGAATCATCATTTTGGAACTTTTGAGAATATCCTTGTATTGGGTCTTCAATTTGGAGGTGGTCCAAAAAAATAATCCCGTCACATTTCTGCAACAGGATTAATTTCCCTTCGATTACGCTCAGGTAACCTAATAATATTATTTGCTAAGTAATTCCTTTACGATAGTAGAAATTAATTTACCATCGGCCTTCCCTGCTAATTGCTTAGATGCTACACCCATTACTTTTCCCATATCGGCCGGAGAACTTGCTCCCACAGACGTGATAATTTTTGCTACTTCAGCTTTCACATCTTCTTCGCTCATTTGTTTTGGTAAGTATGCTTCAATAACAGCTGCTTGAGCGATTTCCACATCGGCTAAATCTTTACGATTTTGAGTTATGTATAAGTCGGCTGTTTCTTTACGTTGTTTTACCATCTTCAACAATGCTTTCATTTCTGTATCATCGTTCAATCCTTCGGGAGAAGTTTTTAGTAATAATATTGCTGATTTAATAGCACGTAATGCTTCTAATTTAGCAACTTCTTTCGCCAGCATCGCAGATTTTATGTCTGCATTTATTTTTTCTTCTAGGGCCATGTTTATATAATTAAAAAATTAAATATTGAATATTGTAATATTTACCGGATAAAGTTAAACAAAAGAACTGAATGTCAATAATCAGTAATTTTCCAAAAAAAATCCCTGCTTTGAAAAATCGAAGCAGGGATTTTTTCGTATTAACCTAAAAATTAATCAACGTTATCGTGTAAAAAAGAATTGTTTGGTTTAATCTCAATTTTCTTTTCTTCATTTTCGGACAATGTATAACGAGATACTTGTGACTCTGAAGAATGAGGAGTAGAATCTAAATTAATATTTCTTCTTTTGTATGCTGGTTCGTTTTCTAATTCAGATAAGCCATTTGGAGATTTTAATTTGAAGCTCAACTCTTTTAATTTAGCAACACGGTCTTGCGCTTTTTTCAATTGCTCATCGTTTTGAACTTTCGCAACAATAGTATTTTCCTCTTCTTTTTTGGCTTCAACTACCGGCTCAATTTTAGCATACGCTTCATCAATTGTAATTTCGTTTACTATAACTGGAGTTTCTTCTGCAACTACTTTGTTAGTGATTTCGAATTCAAAAGTTACTGGTTCACTTACCGCTTCAACTTCAAATATTGGCTCAACAACTTCTTGCACTTCAGCAATTACTTCAGGAGTAATCTCATTTACAATGATTGGAGTTTCTGAAACAACTTCGCTTATTACAACAGGAGTTTCCTCTTCCACAACATTTGTCACACTGAGCGCAGCCGAAGTGTCCTCTGCAACTATTTCAGCAATTACTTCATTTACAATGATAGGATTTTCATCTACAAAAGTTTCTTCTGTTTCATTTACGAACATTGAAGTTTCTTCTTCTGCAACAACTTCAACTACTTCTTCTACAACGATGATTGGAGTTTCTACTTCAGCAATTACTTCTGGAGTTAATTCATGAACAATGGTTGGTGTTTCTTCAACAACTTCAGGAACAAGCTCTACTTTTGCTTCCACTTTAACTTCTTCTTTAAAATAAGAAGTCATTTCCATTGGTTTCAAAGTGATTTCTTCTACAGCTGGTGTTACTTCAACAATAGGAGTTTCTACTTTTATTTCATCCATCAAAGAGAATATTTTTTTAGCGGGCGCTTTCTCAATTTGAATTCCTAAATCTGCTTTTGAATTAAATCCAGTGGCAATGATGGTTACATTTACTTTATCACCCAAAGATGGATCAACACCGTATCCTTTAATAACCTCTGCAGACATTCCTGCTGCATCTTGTATAAAGTCAGTAATTTCTCCGAATTCATCCATTGTAATTTCGTCCTCACCGCAAGTAACATTTACTAATACATAGCGTGCACCTTTGATATTACTATCATTTAATAAAGGAGAAGACATTGCTTGTTCAACAGCGCGCAATGAACGATGTTCGCCACTAGCCATTGCAGAACCCATAATCGCAACACCACTTTCTTTCATAACTGTTTTTACGTCATTGATATCGGTATTAATTTGCAAAGTGGTAGTAATAATATCAGCGATACCTTTTGCTGCCGTTGCCAAAATATCATCAGCATGCCCGAAAGCTTCTGTTACTTTTAAATTACCATAAATCTCACGTAATTTATCATTACTGATTACAAGTAAAGTATCCACATTCGCTTTTAATGCTTCCAAACCGGCATCTGCTTGTGCTTTACGTTTTTTGCCTTCAAATCCGAAAGGAATCGTTACGATACCAACGGTTAAAATTCCCATTTCTTTGGCTGCTTTAGCAATGATAGGAGCTGCCCCTGTTCCTGTACCGCCACCCAGTCCGGCAGTAATAAAGACCATTTCAGTATTATTTGCCAGTAAGGCTTTTACTTCTTCAATATTTTCGATTGCAGCATTTTTACCTACTTCTGGCAAAGAGCCTGCACCACGACCTTTTGTTAAACTTGCACCCAAAACTATTCTTAATGGAACCGGGCTCATATCCAATGCTTGTTGGTCGGTATTACATACAATAAAATCAACACCTTTGATGCCTTGTTTGTACATGTGGTTCACAGCGTTACTTCCGCCACCACCTACTCCAATTACCTTAATAATTGAGGAGTTTTCTTTTGGTAAATCAAATTTCATCATTTTGTTTTTGTTTAAAACGTTTGATATTGTTGGGTTTCAACCCATGTTAATTTTATACTGCCATAAAATTGGGGCTTTTTTTAATGTAGATTTAACGCACTCCTTGTTAGTTACTAACTATGACGTGTTAATTTCTGCACCATTTTGGGTCTATTTCTGAGCTGCATCCTCGTCAAAGAAACTTTTTAGCTTATCAAAAAATCCGGATGTTTTTTCCTTCGAATGGCCTTTTATTCCTTTTCCGTCACCAATTGTTGAAACCATCTTTTTATTTTGTTTGTCCAGAGTTTGAAGACCTTTCATCACAAGCCCTACAGAAGTAGCAAATAAGGGACTTGTTACCTCTTCGCTTCCTTTTGCCAAATGTTCGTTCGGATAACCAACTCTTGTATCCATTCCTGTGATGTATTCAATTAACTGAGAAACATGTTTTAATTGTGCTCCACCACCTGTAACGACAATTCCAGCAATTAATTTTTTCTCATAACCTGAATGTTTGATTTCGTAATACACATGTTCTACAATTTCTTCCATACGTGCTTGAATAATTGCAGAAAGATTACGGACAGAAATTTCTTTGTGGGCTCGTCCTCTCAAACCAGGAATTGAAACAATTTCATTTTCTTGATTTTCACTTGCTAAAGCAGAGCCAAATTTCATTTTTAAAAGTTCCGCCTGACTTTTTATGATAGTACATCCTTCCTTTACATCCTCGGTAATAACATTTCCACCGAAAGGAATAACTGCAGTATGGCGAATGATTCCATCTTGAAAAATGGCAACATCAGTTGTTCCGCCACCAATATCAACCAATACAACACCAGCTTCCTTTTCTTCGTTGCTCAAAACAGCATCTGCTGAAGCGAGTGGCTCTAATGTTAATTCGGAAACTTCTAATCCTGCTTTTTGAACACATTTATAAATATTTCGCGCTGCAGCAATTTGTCCCGTAATGATGTGAAAGTTTGCTTCCAGACGAATACCGGACATGCCAATCGGATTTTTTATTCCCGATTCATTATCAATAATGTATTCCTGAGGAAGCACATGAATAATTTCTTCTCCGGGAGCCATCATTAATTTATACATATCATCAATCAAAGAATCTATGTCGTTCTGAGAAATTTCTTGTTCAATACTAGCGCGTGTTTTTATTCCGCGGTGTTGCATGCTTCGGATATGTTGACCGGCAATACCAACATTCACAACTTTAATATCTACTCCGGATTTCGCTTCAGCTTCTGCAACAGCTGTTTGAATCGACTGAACGGTTTGGTCGATGTTTTGAACGACTCCTCTGGCAACGCCAAAGGATTCGGATTTTCCCATTCCAAGAATTTCGATTTTTCCAAATTCGTTTCTTCTGCCTACGATGGCTACAATTTTTGTTGTTCCGATATCTAATCCTACTACAATTTCTGATGGTTCCATTTTATTATAATTTATTTTTTAGTACAAACAATTTGGTTTTTAAATTTTAAGTTAATGATTGAGTATTTATCCCACCAGCCGGTAGTGTTCAAACCTTGCTGATAGAATGTAAACAATTTTTTAAATTTTTCATCCATATAAGTAGTGTCACCAAATATTATTTTTTGATCCCCTACTATTGGAACAATTTCCATGTCTTTATCTTTATTGATGTAAATCTGTTGTATTTGAGCACTCCAAAATTTATCTGCATTGATGTAATTGGCCATTGCGTATATTTCATCCAGCATGCTTGTTTTATTTAATAAACTGTCTTTACCAATATCAGCAATGGAATAAGTATAACGTCTGATAAAAGGTTCCGACAACATGCCATTTGCGATTAATACTTTTGCAGTATACTTAGTGGAGAGTGGCATAAAAGTTCCTTTATTATCTATATAATAACTATCACCATCTAAATTCATGATTCTAACGACAGGTTTGCGTTGCGTCACTTCTACTTTTACTTCACCATCAATTGACATATACACTTCTGCATTTGAAATATCAGCGTGACTATTCAATGATTTTTCAATTTCTGAAACATTTACGCTTGCTTTTGGCTGGTTTTTAATTGAATCGCCTCTATCTTTTATCAATTGAATAATATCAAATTTGTCTAAAAAATATAAATCATCTTCTTGATTTACCGAAACATTTAATGCTTTGCACAACAATGCATCTTGTTGCTTGTTCACAAACCCCATTGTAATTAGTAAGCCTATTATTAGGCTTGTCCAAATTGAAATGAAAAGTATTTTCTTAAACTTTTTCAATTTTTTGTTAGTTGGTTTTTAATCGGTTCAACAAATGTGTCGATATCACCTGCTCCCATCGTTATTAATACTTCTATATTTCTTTTGCTCAATTCTTCCATCAAATCAGTTTTCTGACAAATACTTTTATTGGGTGATTTCATTTTATCAAGGAGCATTTGAGAAGAAACGCCTGTGATTGGTAATTCCCGGGCTGGATAAATCTCCATCAAAATGCACTCATCTAACAAATCTAAACTTTTAGCAAAATCGTCTGCAAAATCGCGTGTGCGAGAAAATAAGTGTGGTTGAAATATTCCTGTAATTTTTTTTCCAGGATACATTTCTTTTGCGGAGCAGATAGTCGCTTTCAATTCTTCAGGATGATGAGCATAATCATCAATATAAACCAATTTATCTGTTTTTATATGGTAGTCAAATCGTCTTTTTACTCCTTTAAAAGATGCCAACGCTTTGCTGACAACATCTTCTGAAATATTTAATTGACAGGCTACAGCAACAGCAGCAACAGAATTTTCGACATTGTGCAACCCAGGTAAACCAAGCGTAAGATTTTCAAAAATTGTTGTTGGTGTTACAATACAATATTTATAAAATCCATTTTCAATTTTAATATTCTTAGCAAAATAATCGGCAGATTCATCATTCACAGAATATGTGATTAGTGTTTTTTCACAATTTACTTTTGCTACAATGCTTTTTTTCAAAATCAATTTCGATTTCACTTGTTTTGCAAACAGAGAAAAAGATTCTTCGACATGATTTTTATCTCCATAAATATCTAAATGGTCGGCATCTACCGAAGTAATCACGGCAATTTCCGGATGAAGTGTTAAAAAAGAACGATCGTATTCATCTGCTTCAACAACAATATAGTTGTTGGTTGTTGGTTGTTGGTTGTTAGAGTTTAGATTAGAACTCAACAACAAATTAGTATTGTAATTCTGCGTAATTCCACCTAAAAAAGCAGAAGGATCTAATCCTGCAGATTTTAAGATGTGAGCAGTTAAGGATGAAGTTGTTGTTTTACCATGCGTTCCGGCCACAGCGATAGTATGCGCAGATTGTGTAATCATCCCCAAAACTTCAGCTCTTTTTTTAATGTTAAACCCATTTAAATTAAAAAAAACATACTCGCTGTGGTCAAGTGGAACGGCAGGTGTAAAAACGACTAATATATTCTCGGTATCAAAAGGAAGCTCTTTAAAATATTTTGGAATGTTACGGATATGATCTTCAAAATGAATTTCAATTCCTTCAGCAATTAATTCATCGGTAAGTTTAGTTGCCGTTTTATCATAACCAGCTACCTTTTTCCCCATAGCATTAAAGTATCGAGCAAGTGCACTCATGCCGATACCACCAATGCCTAAAAAATAAACACTATGAATTTTATTCAAGTCCATTTATTTCTTTTTGTTTATTAAGCTCAACACTTCATTAGCTATTACCATTGCCGAGTCCTGAAAAGCAAATTTTCCAATATTTTCGGAAAGTTTAAAGCATTTTTCCGAGTCGTTTATCAATTCTAACGTTTGTACACACAATTTTTCTTTTGCATCAACATCCTTTAATATCACAGCTGCATTGTATGTTACTAAAGCCATTGCATTTTTTGTTTGGTGATCTTCGGCAACATTCGGAGACGGAATTAGAATACAGGGTTTTTTTACCAAGCATAATTCTGAAACAGAGCTTGCTCCTGCTCTAGAAATAACCAAATCGGAAACAGCATAAGCATAATCCATTTTTTGAATAAAGTCGAATGCTTTGATTCCTTTTCCTTCGTATTTTAAAACTGCTCGTTTTGCTGTTTCATAAAACCCTTTACCTGTTTGCCAAATCAATTGAATATTATTTTTTTCAAACGATTCCAAGCACTTGATAATACTTTCGTTAATCGTTCTAGCGCCCAAGCTTCCTCCTATAACAAGGATGTTTTTTTTATCTCTACTTAACCCAAAATATTCAATCCCTCTTTCTCTTTTTCCATCCAAACTCAAAATATCTTGCCGAACAGGATTTCCAGTCAAAAGAATTTTTTCTTTAGGAAAATACTTTTCCATTCCGGCATAAGCAACACAAATACGGTCGACTTTTTTGGAAAGTATTTTATTGGTAATTCCCGGGTATGAATTTTGTTCTTGTACCAGTGTTGCTACTCCATTTTTTGCTGCAACTTGCAACATTGGTCCGCTCGCAAACCCACCAGTACCAATAACTGCGTCAGGTTTAAACGTTTTTAATATTTTTTTGGCTTTCATCAAACTGCTAATCACTTTAAAGGGAAAAGCCAAGTTTGACATTGATAATTTTCTTTGAAAACCAGAAATCCAAAGCCCTTCAATGTTATATCCAGCCGCTGGAACTTTTTCCATTTCCATTTTTCCTTCGGCACCAACAAATAAAAATTCAGTATCCGGACGTAAACTTTTTATAGCATTCGCAATGGCAATGGCCGGAAAAATATGTCCGCCTGTTCCTCCTCCACTTACAATAATTCTAAGCGACTGCAAGCTCTCCTCCTTCCTGAGAAACTTCTGTTTCTCTGCTCACACTCAAAATAATTCCGATAGAAATGCTGGTAAACCAAATGGATGTTCCTCCCATACTAATCAAAGGCAAGGGTTGTCCGGTTACTGGAAATAAATTTACAGCAACAGCCATATTAATCATGGCTTGAAAAACCAAACTAAATGTTAGGCCAATGGCAAGCAAACTGCCAAATGTTCGTTCGCTTTTATTAGCAATTCGCACTCCTCTAAAAAGCAATACTATATATAAGAATACTATAATGACTGCAGTAATTAATCCCCATTCTTCAATGAGGATTGCAAAAATAAAATCGGAGGATGCCTGTGGCAAAAAATTACGAGAAATACTATTTCCAGGGCCTTGAGGAACAATGCCTCTGGCAATGGCAATTTTGGCTTGTTCCGCTTGAAAGTTACTTTCGCTATCACCATTCTTAAAATTTTCGATACGTGCTTTCCAAGTAGTACCTCTTGGAATAGCATTCGGAAAATTCCAAATGATTAAAACAAGTAAAGCAATAAAAACAATTCCTGAAGCAATTAACAACCACAAATGTTTTGCATTCATTCGGCCTACAAACATTAATACCAAGCAGGTTAAAAATAATAGTGCAGCTGTAGAAAAATTGGCCGGAAAAATTAAAGCGCATATTACTACTACAGGAATTATTATTGGCAAAAATCCTTGCTTAAAATCTTTTATTACATCTTGTTTGATAGATAGCATACGCGCCACATAAGCAATGAGAGCTAGTTTTGCAAAATCGGATGTTTGAAAAGTTAAGGATGTTCCCGGAATTGCCAACCAACGTGAAGCTTCACCAGCGCTAACACCTTTTAATAACGTGTACAATAACAATGGTGCAGCAAGTATAACAGCTATTTGAGATATTCTTGAAAAATAAGAATACTTTACTTTATGAATCAAATACATCAAAAATATTCCTGAGCCAACAATAAAAATATGCTTGATTAAATACGAAGCTGTATCACCATTTTTATAACGATATGCCAATGCGACCACAGAGCTGTAAACCACCAAAATAGATAAGAGAGACAATAGTAAAACTACTGTCCAAATTACCTTATCGCCCTTTATGTATTTAAATAAATTCACGCCTATTTTCTTAAATTTTTAATTACATCCTTAAATTCATTTCCTCTGTTTTTATAATTATCAAAAGAATGGTAACTAGGGCAAGCTGGAGAAAATAAAACTACATCGCCTGACAAAGCGTATGCGGCCGATATTTGAACTGCTTCTTTAATTGTTGATGCTTTCGCGAAAAGCATTTTGTGTGAGGAATAGCATTTCAAAATTTTATCACTATAATTTCCTAAATAAACAACAGCTATCACTTTTTGTTTTATTTGTTGAGAGATAACAGAATAATCATTTTCTCTATCATCACCACCAATAATTAGCACAACAGAAGTTTCTATTGCTTCTAATGCATTTCTGGTAGCAGTAAGACGAATCGATTTAGAGTCGTTGATGAAAGCAATCCCATTTATTTCATCTACAAATTCTAATTGATGATCGTCTTCAGAAGAGCGGACACGATTACGAGACAACAATGCCTGATTTAACTTATCGTGGTAGTTTCGTATTTTATTATTTTCTATCATCGTATATAAAATTTAAATAATACAATCAACTAATTTTAAAGTGCACGAACTGCTTGTTTAAATTGAGTTCCTCTATCTTCATAATTTTCGAACATATCAAAACTTGCACAAGCAGGTGACAACAAAACAGTATCTCCCTTTTTACCAATTTTGTATGATTGTGCAACTGCTTCTTTAGCCGATTTAGCCTCCAAAATAGTTTCCACCATTCCACCAAAAGCTTTGATGATTTTTTTATTGTCTGTTCCCAAACAAATGATTGCCTTTACTTTTGATTTAATTAAATCATTCAGCATAGAATAATCATTTCCTTTGTCGACTCCACCAAGGATAAGTATAACAGGATTGTTCATACTTTCTAGAGCGTACCAAGTAGAATTTACATTAGTTGCTTTTGAGTCGTTAATAAATTCTATTCCATGAACATTTCCCACCAATTCTAATCGGTGATCGATGTTGTGAAAATCAGAAAGGCTTTCGCGAATAGTTTCTTTTCTGATTTCTACTAGTTTGCCGGTAACAGCTGCAGCCATAGAGTTGTAGATGTTGTGTTTTCCTTGTAATGCTAGTTCTTGAATTGTCATAAATAAGGGATTAGTGTTAGGTGTATTTATTATTAATTGATTGTTTTCTTTTAAGTATGCTCCTATTTCTACTTCCTTTTTGATAGAAATAGGGTATTGTTTTGCTTTAATATTTTTTGTTTCAATCATTTTCATTGTCACTTCATCATCGATGCAATAAATAAAAGCATCTAGTTCTGTTTGATTTTGAATGATTCTAAATTTTGAATCAGCATAATTTTCAAGTTTATAATCATATCTATCTAAGTGATCAGGAGTGATGTTCAAGAGAATAGCGATATCGGCTTTAAACTCAAACATTCCATCCAACTGAAAACTGCTCAACTCCAGCACATAAAAATCAAAATCGTTTTCAGCCACCTGCAATGCAAAGCTTTTTCCAACGTTACCAGCAAGACCTACATTTAATCCTGCTTTTTGCATCATGTGATATGTCAGCAACGTTGTTGTTGTTTTACCGTTACTTCCCGTAATACAAATATTTTTTGCAGTTGTATATCGTCCAGCAAATTCGATTTCTGATATCACAGGAATTCCTTTTTTGTGCAAGGCTATAATTAAGTCGGCCTTATCAGGGATGCCCGGACTTTTCACTACTTCATCTGCATTTAATATCAAGTTTTCAGAATGCTTTTCTTCTTCCCACTTGATTCCATTTTTTGAAAGAACGTTTTTATACTTATCTTTTAATTTTCCTTTATCAGAAAGAAAAACATCAAATCCTTTTTTTTGTGCAAGTACAGCAGTCCCAACACCGCTCTCGCCACCACCAAGTATGACCAGCCTTTTCATTACCTCAACTTTAGCGTAACAATTGTCAATACAGCCAACATGATTCCTATGATCCAAAAACGTGAAACAATTTTTGATTCATGCATTCCTAATTTTTGATAGTGATGATGTAATGGTGCCATTTTGAAAAGTCGGTTTTCGCGAGCGTATTCGATTCCAAATTTTTTCTTCATTCGTTTGAAGTATGCTACTTGCATCATTACTGAAACATTTTCCACTAAAAAAACACCACATAGAATAGGAATAAGTAATTCTTTACGAATAGCGATGGCGAAAACAGCAATGATTCCTCCTAATGCCAAGCTTCCTGTATCGCCCATAAATACTTGAGCAGGGAAAGAGTTGTACCATAAGAAACCAACACATGCTCCAACAAAAGCTGCAATAAAAATTACCAGCTCACCTGAATTTGGGATGTACATAATGTTGAGGTAATCAGCAAAAACAGTGTTACCGGAAACGTAGGCAAGAATTCCCAACACTACTCCAATAATGGCAGAAGTGCCAGTTGCCAATCCGTCAATTCCATCTGTAATATTTGCTCCATTGGAAACTGCGGTGACGATAATAATGACAAAAGGGATAAAAATAATCCAAGCCCATTTTTGATAATTATCTCCTAAGAAGGAAAGCAAGGATGAATAATCAAACTCATTGTTTTTAACAAAAGGAATGGTGGTTTTCATTGATTTAGTAGCCTCTTCGGAATAAACTGCTATTTGTGTATTTTGCTCAGAAGTACTAACTACATCCATTGTAGGAATTTTTCCAGCAAATATTTTTTCTTTCACAACTACTTCATCATTACAATAAAGTGTGATTCCCACAATTAGTCCGAGACCAATTTGTCCGAGCACTTTAAATTTTCCTGCAAGCCCTGCTTTGTTCTTTTTAAATACTTTGATGTAGTCGTCTAAAAAACCAATTGCACCCAGCCAAATAGTTGAAAGCAACATGAGGATGATGTATACATTGTGAAGTTTTGCAAACAATAAAGTTGGAATTACAATCGCAGAAAGAATAATTAGTCCGCCCATTGTAGGTGTTCCTTTTTTCTCTAATTGACCTGTTAGTCCTAAATCACGAACCGTTTCACCTACTTGTTTTCTGTGTAACAAATTAATGATACGCTTACCAAACACTAATGAAATTAAAAGCGAACCAATCAATGCCATTGCAGCACGAAAAGAGATGTAATGAAATACTCCTGCTCCGGGTAAATCAAATTGTTTGTCTAAAAAATCAAATAAGTAGTAGAACATTCGTAACGTTTATTTATTTACTTTTCAAATAATTTTAAATTTTCTTGGAGTACCAGCATATCATCAAAATCATGTTTCACTCCTTTTATTTCTTGGTATTTCTCATGTCCTTTTCCTGCAATCAAAATAATGTCTCCCGGCTTGGCATAGGAGCAAGCTGTTTTTATAGCTTCACTTCTATCGGTAATGGAAATAGTTTTTTTATTATTTACTGCATCCACACCTTTTTGCATTTGTTTAATAATTGCTTCAGGGTCTTCGCTTCTTGGATTATCAGAAGTAAGAATTACTTTGTTGCTTAAGTCGCAAGCAATTTTTGCCATCATAGGGCGCTTAGCAGCATCTCTATCACCACCACATCCAACCACAGTAATGACTTGTTCATTTCCTGTTCGGATATCCATAATTGTTTTCAGAACATTTACCAATGCATCGGGAGTATGAGCATAATCAACAATTCCAATCACCCCTTCATCCGTTCTGATGTATTGAAAACGGCCTTCAACAGAAGTTAATGAACTTAATGTGGTCAATACATTTGTTTTATCTTCTTTCAATAAAATTGCTGTGGCATAAACAGCCAATAAGTTGTAAGCATTAAAACTTCCGATCAATTTGCTCCACACTTCTTGATTATCAATATTCAAAAGCAGTCCACTGAATTGATTTTCCACCACTTTACATTTATAATCCGCCATCGAACGGAGCGAGTATGTTTTTTTTGCAGCTTTAGTATTTTGCAACATTACATCTCCATTTGCATCATCTTTGTTGGTAAGAGCAAAAGCGTTATTATTTAACAAATCGAAAAAATGTTTTTTTGCTTTGATGTAATCGTCAAATGTTTTATGATAATCCAAATGATCGTGCGTGATGTTGGTGAAAACGCCTCCAACAAATGACACTCCAGCAATACGGTTTTGCACCACAGCATGTGAACTCACTTCCATAAAGCAATGCGTACAGCCTTTATCAAACATCTGCTTCAACAATGCATTTAATTGAATTGCATCTGGAGTCGTGTGTGTGGATGCTAAGACATCGTTGTTGATTTGATTTTTTACAGTGGAAATCAAACCTACTTTGTAACCTAATTTTTTAAATAAATTAAACAACAACGTCACAGTAGTGGTTTTACCATTGGTTCCGGTAACACCAACTAATTTTAATTTTTCAGAAGGATTATCATAAAAATTAGCTGCCACAATTCCCAATGCTGCAGAAGTGTCTTTTACTTTTACAAATGTTATTTTGTCATTTATTTCATTCGGAAATTCTTCACATAAAATTGCGATGGCACCCTTTTCAATAACTTCGTTCATATAAACGTGCCCGTCATGCTGAGTACCTTTTATCGCAATAAACAAACTGTCCTTTTCTATTTTGCGAGAGTCAAATGTCAAAGCAGTAATAGCAACATTGGTAGAGCCAACTACTTCAATGATACCTGCTTTATACAATATGTCTTTTAATAATTTCATAGTCTCTCTTTAGTTAAATAAGCTGCAATACTATTTGCGAACCTTTAATGAATGGGGTTCCTGCGGTTATTGATTGTGTTGCAACGGCACCGCTTCCAATTAATCTTACTCTCATTCCATTATTTTCTAGCAAAAACAAAACATCTCTAGCTGTCATTCCTATCAAATTGGGAACGATGCCTTTTTTTAATGCGTCTTCGCTATTACTTACTGATAGTGAAACAGAAAGCGAATCATTTTTTGAGTTCACCCAATCTGATTTTTCATCTTCTGAATCATTTTTTATTTTCAAGACGGACAGGACATTTTCAATGTCGGGTTGATAACCACATTTTACTTTTGGAGCAGTAAGTGCATATTGAGGTTGTATTGCATTTATTTCTTTATGAATTTCCAAGCTAGTGGAATACACTTTGTCTGCCACATCTTTAAAAACAGGACCTGCTACAGCACCACCATAATAGGAATCTCCACTTGGCGCGCTTACTACTACAATGCAAGCGTACTTAGGATTGTCGGCCGGAAAATATCCAATGAATGATGCTTGATACGTCATTTTACCATTCACCATTCCCATTTGTGCTGTTCCTGTTTTTCCCGCAATTTGATAATCGGCTGCCCTCAAACTTTTTGCTGTTCCGTTCAATACAACTCCTTCCATCATTTTCCTAGCTTTTTCTACTGTTGCTTTTGAGCAAATAGCCGGATTAATTACTTCAGGTTTAAATGTTTTAATTGCTTTTCCTCTGCTTCGTATTTCCTTCACAAACATTGGTCGCATCATCTTACCATCATTTGCAACTGCTGCATAAAAATTTAAAATCTGCAAAGGGGTAATTCTGGTTTCATAACCATAACTAATCCATTGCAATGAAATTTTTGACCAACTATTGTCACTACTATTTTTAATGTATGGTTTGCCTTCGCCCGGAATTGATATGTTCAAAGGCTCGTTCAAATTCATCTTATACAATCGGTCAATATACTGCTGTGGATTTTTTGAATAGTACCTAGAAATAATTTTTGTGACACCTACATTTGATGACAATTCAAAAACTTCTTGAACAGTGATTTTACTTTTTTGAGGAGGATGAGAATCGGCCACTCGTTCGTTGCTATAAAAACAAACACCGTCTCCGATGTCAACAATTTCATTCAAGCTAACATTGTAATCTTCCATCACAGCAACTAGTGAAGGAAGTTTAAACGTGGAACCAGGAACTGTTGCCACTCCTACTGCATAATTTAAATTTTCTACATAAGTTGAATCTTTCGCTCGTTTTAGATTTGCAATTGCTTTCACTTCACCAGTTTTAATTTCCATGAGCACTAAACAACCATGGTCGGCACCATGTTTTTTCAATGAATTCATCAAAGAATTTTCGGCAACATCCTGTACATTGATATCGATGGTAGAAACAATGTCATTTCCATCTTCCGGATCAATCTCGTTTTCATCATTAATTGGTCGCCATACATTTCCAGCAATTCTTTGCATCCAACGCTGGCCGCTTTTCCCTTGAAGCACACTATCAAAAGCTACTTCCAATCCGTAGGATTTTCCTGTTCCATTTTCATTTACCTTGCCAATGGTACGAGCAGCAAGCGCTTGAAAAGGGCGTTCGCGTTTATTGGTTTGCAGATAAACAAAGCCACCACGATTTTTTCCCCTGCTGAGAATTGGAAATTTTTTCATTTTTTGCAAATCGGTGTAGGAAACATTGCGTTGAAGTACAACCCATCTGTCGCCACCCTTGCGAGCCTTCGTTAATAACTTTCGGTAGTCTTTGTAGCTTTTATCTTTGAACAAATTTGACAAGCACAAGGAAAGTGAATCCACGTTGTCGTAGAAAAAATCTTTGGAAATTGCTTCCGTATTCACATCCATTCCAACCTCGAAATAAGGCAATGAAGTAGCCAATAAACTTCCGTTGGCATCATAGATGTTGCCACGAACTGCTTCAATGTCAAAAAATTTGGTTGAAAATCTTTCTGCCTGAGCTCTTAGCTCCTCTCCATCAGAAAATTGGATGATACATATTTTGGAAATAATAGCGACACCAAAGAGGCATATAAAAAAATATATGAGATATACACGCCACAGTATGTCTTTTTTAACTTCCAACGATCTTAATCTGCTTTTGAGTTTGTTTTAACTGTTTTTACTAAAATTTTTTTAGGAGGCACCACCGACTCCTTTATCCCTGTGGCTTGTACAGCCAATGCTTTTGCAACCTCTGTTTGCTTGCTTTTAATTACCAATGAATCCTTTACCACTATATATTGAGTTCTCAATTCTTTAATTTCATTTGTTAGTCGGTTTAATTTCCTTACTTGATCATCATCATAATATCCTTTAGCGATGTAGCAAACAGCGAGAAACGACAAAAAGAAAATGAAAGGCAATTTTTTAAGTGTTGTTTCTTTTGATAGAAAACTTCCACTTACAACATTGGCAACAGAACGCACCACCTTGTTTTCCTTAACAGGCTTCTCTGTTTTCGGTTCTTCTACTTTTGGTTGTTCTTTAAATTTGTTTCCCATTTTTTTCAATAGACAATTGGCAGTAATCAGTAGACAATTGTTTTAGTTCAAATCGTGTTATTTGTTGTCAATTTTATTTCTCTGTCTTTGTCTACTTCTTTTTTGTGTAGACTGTCGACTATTTCTTCTCTGCTATTCTCAATTTTGCACTTCGTGCTCTGCTGTTCTCTTCATTTTCTTTTGCACTTGGCACTATTGGTTTTCTTGTTATTTGTTTGAAAGGCGTTAATTGATTTCCGTAAAAATCTTTTTCCACTTCTCCTTCAAATTTTCCACTTCTCATTATATTTTTAACCAGTCTGTCTTCCAAAGAGTGGTAAGAAATCACCACTAATCTTCCTCCTGGTTTTAATACTTCCAAACTCTGTATCAACAGCTCTTGCAATACATCCAACTCCTTGTTCACTTCTATTCTCAATGCCTGAAACACTTGTGCGTAATATTGATTCTCTCTTCCTTTCTTCACGCACTTAGTAATCATCACTTTCAAATCGTTTACTGTATCAATGTGTTTATCTTTTCTATTGTGAAAAATGATTGATGCCAGATAGCCAGCATTATCAACTTCTCCATACAATTTGAAAATTCGTTTTAAATCCTCTTCGCTATAAGTATTTAAAATATCAGCAGCAGTTTGTTTACCATTTTGATCCATTCGCATATCCAACTTTGCGTTAAAGCGGATAGAGAATCCTCTTTCTGCTTCGTCAAACTGATGCGATGAAACGCCTAAGTCGGCAAGCAAACCATCAATCGGAAGAGCATCGTACATTTTCAAAAAATTTTTCAGGTATCTGAAATTTTGTTTGATGAGTACAAATCGTTCATCATCGATTTTGTTTTTTACTGCATCATCATCCTGATCAAAAGCATACAACTTCCCGGTAGTTAAGTGCTTTAAGATTTCGCGGGAATGCCCTCCACCACCAAATGTCACATCCACATATATTCCCGCAGGATTGATGTTTAAACCTTCAATACAATCTTTTAAAAGAACAGGATTATGATACATCTTTGTTATCGTTGGCTGATATTCCACCCATCACATCTTCAGCAAGTTTTTCAAAGTTTGCAGTACCGCTATTAATAAATTTCTCGTATGCTTTTTTGTCCCAGATTTCGATGCGATCACCTGCTGCTGCCATCACAATGTTTTTATTCATTCCTGCAAACGACATCATGTCTTTTGAAATCAGTAGTCGACCTGTAACATCTAATTCAACAGGCACAACACCATAGTTGAACATGCGAATGAATTCCACATTTTTTTTCACAAACTTGTTTAGCTTGTTTACCTCTTTCACCATTTCTTTCCAAGTGCCCATAGGATACAGTTCCAGCGACTTGCTGAAAATGCTTCTCTTCATTACAAAGCCGGCTTTTAACTCTTTGGTGAGCTGCTTCTTGAAAGCAACAGGAAGCATTACGCGTCCTTTCGCATCAGCATTGCATTCATAAACTCCAAACAGGCTATTCATTGTGGTTTTATTCTTTAAGCCGTAAAAATAAAAACAATTTTCCCACTTTTTACCACAATTTACCACTTTGTTGAAAACTTTTCGTTTTTGAACAAAAAAGAGTGCGAAAAATCAATAAACTATTTGCGTATTAAAATTTGAAATAATGCTCTCTATATCCCTATAATAAAGGATTATAAAATTTATACCAAAATGAAAAGCATCCCTTTTTTGTTGATGAGGAGAAAAATGGGAGTCTGAGAACTTCCAGAAAACCGGCAGAAAAAGGTTTTCGAATGAATACTCTAAAAAACTATCTTTACGCGTGCTAAAAAAACAACTCTACACTCTTCCTTCTACCCTTCAAACTATCAATATTGAAGGGCTAAATGAGCATTTCGACAAAATTTGTATTTTTGATTCTAACGAAAATGATAACAATAAAAAACACCTATCATCATCTAAACTTATTGCTGTTGGTGCAACACAAGAGTTTTTGATTGATCAATCAAAAAATATTTTACAAGATTTACAGCAATTTTATGATTCTAAAAAAGGCTGGTTATTTGGATATCTTTCATACGATTTAAAAAATGAAATTGAAGCATTAACTTCTAAAAACACAGATAAATTAGGCTTTTCAGTGTTATATTTTTTTTCTCCTAAAGTAGTTTTGCAAATAGAGAATACAGTTGTTTCGCTTTTTTATGACGATGAATTTGTTTCTGAAAAAGAAGCAAAAAATGTATTTGATATTGCTTTTTTGCAAAAAGAAGAAACAAGTAGCCCTGCAACTCAAAAAATTGAAATTCAATCAAAAATCACCAAAGAAGAATATGTTGATTCTGTGAATAAACTAAAAGAGCACATTCAAAACGGTGATATTTATGAAATCAATTTTTGTCAGGAATTTTATGTAGAAAATTCATCCATCAATACAATTGATATTTATAAAAAATTAAATGCCATTTCCGGAGCACCATTTTCGGCATACTGTAAATTTGGAACACACTATTTGATGTGTGCGAGTCCCGAACGTTTCCTGAAAAAACAAGGGAACAAGCTTATTTCACAACCCATTAAGGGCACAACTAAACGTTCTAACAACAGCGAAAAAGATGAACAATTAAAAAATGAACTTCTTCATAACGAGAAGGAAAGAAGTGAAAATGTGATGATAGTTGATTTGGTCAGAAACGATCTTTCTCGCATTGCAAAAAGAGGAAGCGTAAAAGTGGAAGAATTATTTGGTATCTATACTTTTAAGCAAGTTCATCAAATGATTTCCTCCATCAGCTGTGATATTAGAGAAACCGTTTCTTTTACAGAAATCTTAAGAAGTATGTTTCCGATGGGTTCTATGACCGGAGCTCCGAAAGTAAGTGCCATGAAACTTATTGAAGAATACGAAAGTACCAAACGAGGTTTATATTCCGGAGCGGTTGGGTATATCTCACCAGAAGGTGATTTTGACTTTAATGTTGTTATCCGAAGCATTTTATATAATTCTGAGAACAACTATTTATCCTTTATGGTGGGAAGTGCCATTACTGATAAAGCACAGGCAGAACAAGAATATGAAGAGTGTTTGTTGAAGGCAAAAGCGATGTTTGAAGTACTTACAACGAATTACGAAAAAAAATACGAATAATACGAATTACTAAAGCGAAAGCAATGTTCGAGGCATTGACATCAACGCTTTTCCACTCCGCTCGAAGTGACAACTAAAAATCAGTAAATTTGTTTCATGTTAATAGCTTTTACCTCATATATCAAAAAAGAAAAACTGTTTGCAAAAACGGATACAATTTTATTGACTGTAAGTGGAGGAATTGATTCGGTTGTGATGTCTGAGCTTTTTCATCAAGCTGGTTTAAAATTTGGAATTGCGCATTGCAATTTTCAATTAAGAGGCAAAGAAAGCGATGGCGATGAAAATTTTGTGGAAGCATTGGCTGAAAAATACAATGTAAAATTTCATTCGGTTGCATTCGACACCTCCACATTTGCAAAAAAAAATAAATTATCCATTCAAGTGGCTGCACGTCAACTTCGTTATGAATGGTTTGAAGAAATCAGAATGCAATTTGATTACTCATTTATCGCTACAGCACACCATCAAAATGATGCAATCGAAACAGTTCTTATTAATATAGTCCGCGGGACCGGCATTGCAGGATTACATGGCATTTTACCAAAACAAAATAAAATTATTCGTCCTTTACTTTTCACAAACAAAGAGCAAATTGAACTTTTTGCTAAAAAAAATAAACTAAAATTTAGGGAAGACAGCAGTAACGATTCTGATAAATACGTAAGAAATAAAATTCGACACACCATCATTCCTGTATTAAAAGAAATTAATCCGAATCTGGAAAACTCCTTTACTGAAAGCATTCAAAACTTAAGAGCTGTTGAACTCATTTATAAAAATGAAATCGATAATAAACGTAAAATAATTATTCGAGAGGAAAATGGAATTAGCACTTTTTCTATTTCCGAATTAAAAAAATTGGCACCAATTGAACCTTATTTATTTGAATTTTTACATCCCTTTGGATTTAATTCATCCACCATTCAAGAAATTACAGATTCACTAAAAAGTATTTCGGGGAAGCAATTTTTTTCAGCAACACATCGCTTGATTAAGGATAGAGATTTTTTATTAGTAGAAAGTCGGAAGCCAGAAGTCGGAAGTCGGGAAACAAAAAAAACTCTAGTAAAAGAAAAAGAAACAAAATTAAATTTAGGTGAACTAAAATTAACGTTCAAGGCACAAGCAAAAAGTCCCAACACCCAACTCCACTCTCATAACTCTATCGCGACTATCGATTTCGACAAACTAAAATTCCCTCTTGAAATCAGAAAATGGGAAAAAGGAGATATATTTTATCCTTTGGGAATGAAAGGGAAAAAGAAGTTAAGTGACTTTTTTATCGATAAAAAATTATCTATTCCTGAAAAAGAAAATACCTGGTTACTTGTTTCCGACAATAAAATTGTTTGGGTGATTGGTTTGAGGATGGACGAGCGTTTTAAGATTACTGACAAAACGAAGAAAATATATTCAATTCAACAGGTTTTTTCATAACTTTGAAGCACAATGCAAGACGAAATTCTTTTTGAAGAAAAACAATACATCGGCTATAATAAATGGTCGATTCTTTGGCGTACTGTTTTGGCTATGTTTTGTTTTGTCCTTTATTATTGGAGCGAAAATCCCAAACCGGTAGATGTTGCAATGGTAGAAATTCCTTCTTCACCAGTTGATGAAAATTCGGGACAACTATTTTTCTTGATGGGCATTATATTAATGACGCTTTCACTGATACTAATATTTGTCCTGCACATTCACACAAAAATTATTGGCAATAGTATTATTTTAGATGGTTTATGGACTTCCAGAAAAGTAAAAATAGAATTGAGCAATATAGTAGAGGTAAAAAAAGTGAAATACAGTAAATATTTGCTCAATCGACCTGTTTATAACCTGCATTTTAAAAATAAAATTCGCTTTTTCACACAAGGCAATGATGCCTTAGAATTAACCGATAAAGATGGTCTTAAATACCGCATTGGTAGCCAGAAATCGGATGAATTTTATAAGGCTTTAGCTGACCTGACTCCTAATAAACTTTCGTAAAAAGATTTGCACAATTTGTAACGGATTCTTAATTTGCTCGTATTAATACATTGTCTTTGATTTAATTTCTAACAATTAAACGCTCTCGCCATGACAAATACTACAAAAGCATCTCCGGTTTTGATTGAAAAAGAGAATATTAGCGGATTAAAATTTCCGGATACTGATGTTCTTTCATCAAAAGAAGAAATAAAACTACGATTTTCAAATCTTGAAAGAGCTCTAAAATTAGGGAACCTTGAGCATAATAAAATCAAAATAATTTTCGAAGATTCGGAAGGCATGAAACTAGTAAACACCACCGTTTGGGGCGTAACCGATAAACGAGTAATTTTAAAACAAGGGGTGGTAATACCCATTCACCGAATACATGAGGTAAATGCATAACCTATTGGCATTTATGCTTTTTTAACAGAAAATAGCTATCAATTACTAATAATATTTTGATATTAGCCCCGATGTTTCGGGGCTATTTTTTTATCTTTACCTCAGTTCAAATAAAAAGCTATTTAAATCATAAACATGAAAAACCTTTTTAGATTTTTTCTGCTACTCACAGGAGTTTTTGTTTTCCTTAATGCTACTGCTCAAATTGAAAAACCGGTAACATGGAAATTATCCAGTAAAAAGATAAGTAATTGTGAATATGAGCTACAATTCACTGGAACCATTCAAGAACATTGGCATGTTTACTCCTTGGTTAAAAGCGGTGATGATGGCCCAATGCCCTCAAACATTTTTATAGACAAAGGCAACGATTATGAACTAGTTGGAAAACCTACAGAAGGCAAACCAATAAAAACAATGGATAAAGTTTTCGAGATGGAAGTTGCTTATTTCGAAAAGACCGTGACATTTAAGCAAAAAATAAAATTAAAAACCAATAAAGAAGTTGTTGTAAAAGGAAAATACGAATATCAAACATGTACGGAGGAAAAATGTATTTTCGACCCACCCACTCCTTTCGAATTTAAATTGCAAGGAAACGATGAATGTTTAGGAGGCACAACAACAAGTGTTGAAATGCCTTGTGTAATTGATTCGGCAGCTGTTGCAAATGCATTTGAAAAAACCAGCACATCTGTTGCTCCGGTTGCACCTTCCGACACCTCATCAAAATCAAGTACCGAAATTGCTTCAACAAACACAAATAATGGTGAACCAAATGCCGAGGATCCTTGGTGGATAATATTTTTATTGGGTTGTTTGGCAGGATTCTCTGCTTTACTTACTCCTTGCGTTTTTCCAATGATTCCGATGACAGTAAGCTTCTTTACTAAAAGAAGTAAAAGCAAAAAAGAAGGATTGCGCAACGCAATCATTTATTCATTATCAATTATTGCCATCTATACTACCATTGGAATTTTATTTACCGTCATTTTTGGAGTAGATGCATTGCATGCAATGTCCACAAATGTTTGGTTCAATCTCTTTTTCTTTTTAATGCTTATTGTTTTTGCAGTATCTTTTTTAGGTGCATTTGAAATTGTATTGCCATCGGCATTTGTAAATAAAATGGATGCAAAAAGCGACAAAGGTGGCTTAATTGGAATTTTCTTTATGGCATTTACATTGGCTCTTGTATCATTTTCCTGTACAAGTGCGTTTATTGGTCCATTATTATTTAGTGCAGGAGCAACAGGAAATTTATCAGGCCCATTCTGGGGAATGCTAGGATTTTCATCTGCGCTTTCTTTGCCGTTTGGATTGTTTGCTGCTTTCCCCGGCTGGTTAAATTCCCTCCCAAAATCTGGAGGGTGGCTCAATTCAGTGAAAGTTACTCTAGGATTTTTAGAGTTGGCTTTGGCTTTTAAATTTGCATCCAATGCCGATTTAGTTGTACAAGCAGGAATATTAACGCGTGAAGTATTCATCACCATTTGGATAGTTATTTTCGGATTACTTGGAATTTATTTAATGGGCTGGTTTAAACTTTCGCATGATAGTGAAGTAAAACATCTTTCTGTTACACGATTATTTTTTGCAATAGCTGCTTTGTCGTTCACCGTTTATTTAATTCCAGGATTATGGGGTGCGCCATTAAAAATCATCAGCGGTTTTCCTCCTCCTGATTTTTATAGTGAATCACCAAATGGCTTTGGCGGTTCAAAAAATGCTTTGCCCGTAACCGTTCAGAAAAATGAGAATCATTCAACAAATAAAAAAGAACATTGCCCGAACGATCTTCCTTGTTTCCATGATTACGATGAAGCATTGGCATATGCAAAAAAAGTGGGCAAACCGTTAATGATTGATTTTACCGGTTGGGCTTGTGTTAATTGTAGAAAAATGGAATCGCAAGTATGGCCGGACGCGGGAGTAGACGAGCGAATTAGAAATGAAGTGGTACTTGTTTCATTATATGTGGATGATAAAACAGAACTTCCAAAAGAACAACAAACTGTTAAAAAATTGGGAACTTCTGATTTTACAATTAATACTATTGGAACAAAATGGGCTTATATGCAAGCCATTAAATACGAAACCAATTCACAACCACAATATATACTGGTTGACCATAACGAACAAATGCTTACAAAAACAACTGCCCATTACGACCCCGATGTAAATAAATACATCAATTGGCTCGATGAAGGAATCAATGAATTTAAAAAACGTAAAGGCAAGTAAA
>JAHEYB010000004.1:38181-96908 GCA_023251805.1 Bacteroidota bacterium
CAATCTTTATTGCTTATATTTGTTTATCAAACGCATACTATATGAGCATCAAAAAAATTACCATCATTTGTATTATTGTAGGATTTGCTTTGGGATTCAAATTTATGAACTCGGCAGCTTCAAAAAGTCCGGTTGTGAAATTTCACACACAAGCTCAACTGGATGCGTACAGAGGAATTCCAACACGTTCACCCATTGCTCCGGGAGAATTTTTTCTTCCTTCCTCTAGTTGTAGAGGTTGCCATGGATTTGATTCGGCAGGAGTAGCAAATATAAATGAAGCAGGTGAAGATGTAAATTTGGTGAGCAGATGGGAAAGTTCGATGATGGCATTATCAGCAAAAGATCCTTTTTGGAAAGCCAAAGTTACGCATGAAATTACTATCAACCCTGCACATTCAGGAATTCTTCAAAATAAATGTTTGGATTGTCACGCTCCAATGGGTGCATACACGTCACAATTCCACGGATTCCCTTTTTACGGATTAAGCGATTTAGCGACCGACACACTCGGAAAAGATGGAGTAGCTTGCGGGGCTTGTCATGCTATTGCACCAACTGCAGGTTTTACCTATTCCGGAATTATTCCTTACGATACCAATAAAGTGGAATATGGACCATTTACTGCCCCATCGGTTGGACCTATGCAATTATATGAAGGCCTCACTCCTACTTATAGTCCGCATATGGATGAATCAAAAGTTTGTTCCGCTTGTCATACTTTAATTACTCAATCGGTGGATTTAGCAGGAGCTTATACCGGTGGTTATTTTGCAGAACAAGCAACTTATCACGAATATGTAAATTCGGATTATCCTTCTAACAATATCAAGTGTCAAACGTGTCACATGCCAAAAGTAATCGACCCGATTATTATAGCAAACGGATTTACAGGATTAACACCTCGCACACCATTCAATCAACATGTGTTTGCTGGTGCTAATTCTTTTATGCTCAATTTAATAAAAGCCAACAAAACTTCATTGGGAGTGACTGTTCCTAACAACAGTTTTGATTCCACTATTTTGGCAACTACAAACATGTTGCAGCAACAAACATTGGATTTTGATTTACAACAAGTAAGCATTACTTCTGATACAGCCTTTTTTAAAGTGATGTTAAAAAATAAAGCCGGACATAAATTTCCTTCCGGATACCCATCTCGAAGAGCAGTATTGCAGTTTGTAGTAATTGATGGAACAGGTGATACTATTTTTCAATCGGGGATTTTCAATAATCAACAACGTGTAGTTGGAGAAAATTCAAATTTTGAAATACATCACAACACAATTAATCAGTCCAATGTTCCTCAAATTTATGAGTTGGTTCCCGGAGATGTGGGAGGAAATTTTACTTCTGTTTTAGAAAGAGCTTCCATTTTATTAAAAGACAATCGTATTCCTCCATTAGGATTTACATCACTCTCATCTGTTTACGATACAGTAACCGTTTCTGCTGATGCAACCAGCGATGCTGATTTTAATAAAGTGTTATCAGTTGAAGGAAGCGGAGTGGATTGGGTACATTTTGCTGTTCCATTAGCAGGAGCTGTTGGAAATATTAATATCAAATCAAAAGTGTATTATCAATCGGTGCCACCAAAATGGGTGGATAACATGTTTACTTACAGCACACCCGAAATCAGTACGTTTCAAACTATGTACAATGGTGCTAATCAAAGTCCGGTTTTGGTTGCTCAGGACAGTATTAATAATGTGTTGGTTCCCTTGGGAATAAATTACATTTCCACAAAAGAAGAAATAAGTGCATGGCCTACAGTATCTATGGATGGTAAGGTTTACATCAGTTCGGCATACGGAATAGTGATAAAATCGGTGGCTATTTTTAACTCCGAAGGGAAATTGGAGTCACAAATGCAAAATTTAGGCTATCAATCGGCTATAAGCCTTTATTTACCTGAAATATCGGGGATTTATTACTTACGGATTACCACTTCTAATAAAATAATCTATAAAAAAGTTGTAAAATCATAATATTTTCCTTTACTTTATTCATCTCTAAACTAATTAATTAACTAATCTGTTGATGCAAAAACGCTGACAGAAATAAAAAAAACAATCATGATAAAAACTACTTTCCACAAATCATTAGTTCTTGCATCGACTTGTTTATTAGGAGCACTTACTTCTAATGCACAATTTGCTTTTACTAATTCAAACAGCTTAACACCAACTGCAACACATAGTGGTTGCGCTATTACAGTTGTTGACGTAAACAACGATGGCTTAGATGACATTGTTAAAATGGACGCGGCAACTACCTTGGTAGTTCAAATGCAAAATCAAAATGGAACTTACACCCATTATAACTTAGGGAATATTACCGGAGCTTCTCGCGTTTGGGGAATGGCTGTTGCTGACGTAGACCATAATGGTTGGAAAGATGTTGCTACCGGAAGAAATGGTGCCATGTACTTAGTAAAATTAGCATGGTCGGGAAGTACAATTACTACCACTACTACTACTTTAAGTGGCTCTTATTTCGTTCAAAATGTAACCTTCGGTGATTTTGATAATGATGGATGGGCTGACTTAGCAGTGTGTGACGATGATGATTATATGAAAATTTATAAAAATAATTCGGGCACTCTTTCTCTCACAACAACTTTAATCAATACCAACATTAACCCCGGAATGACGTATGGTGGCGACCCATATGATTCAGGAAATTATGGAAGTGTTTGGACAGACATTGATAACGATGGCGATATCGATTTGTATATTGCACATTGCCGTCAATCCACTTCCAGCTATACTGATCAAAGACGAAGAGACCGTTTGTTCAGAAACAATGGTTCAAGTGTTTTTACGGAAAATGCTGCTGCTACTGGTATTGAACCGGTTGGAGATTTTAAACAATCGTGGACTTCCAGTTTTGGAGATTTAGATAACGATGGTGATATGGACGTTTTACAAACCAATCACGGAGAAAACAGTCAGATTTTTAGAAACAACGGTTCCGGTGTTTTCACAGATATAACAGCAGGTTCAGGCTTATCTACTTCATTTGATGCGATTGAATCTATTGTAGAAGATTTTGATAATGACGGATGGTTGGACATTTTAATTTCCGGTCCAGGTTTAGTAATGTATCATAATAACGGAGACGGAACGTATTCAAATGCTACCGGAGTTTTTGGTGGAGCAATGACTTCTTTCTTATCCTTTGCAACAGGCGATTTAAATCACGATGGTTTTATTGACCTTGAAGCTTCTTACGGAAACGTATACAATACACCAACAGCAGTAAACGATGTGTTGTGGTTAAACAATAAAAACTCAAACCACTTTATCACTTTTAATTTAACAGGAACAGCAAGTAACCAAAATGCAATTGGTGCAAAAGTAACAATCACCGGAGCATTTGGAACACAAGTTCGTGAAGTAAGAGCTGGTGAAACTTATGGTACTGCAAACTCAATGCAATGTCATTTTGGTTTAGGAGCAAACACAACTATCACTTCTGCTGTAATTGAATGGCCTGCAGGTGGAACAACTACTTTAGGTGCATTAACAGCTGATCAATTTGTAACCGTTGTGGAAAGCGGTTGCACAATTACCGGAAACGTAATTCCTGGACCTTATGCATTTTGTACAGCAGGTTCTGTAACATTAACTGCTCAGCCGGGATACACTTCTTACTTGTGGTCAAATGGTGCTACAACTTCTTCCATTGTTGTTAGTACTACCGGAAACTACAATGTTAAAGTTACTAATGCTGCAGGTTGCACTAACCTTTCACCAAACATTACTACTACATTAAATCCAAATGAAACACCTGTGGTTACTTCTTCCGGCCCAAATTCATGTGCTGGAACACTTACCTTAACAAGTACATCTGCTTCAGCTTATAGCTGGACCGGTCCTTCAGGATTTACTGCAAGTACTCAAGCAATTAACCCTCCTACTTCAGGAACATATTCATTAACTACAACAGGTTTATGTCAGGCTTGGACTGCCACACCAACTGTAGTTACTGTATTGGCAGCCCCTGCTCCAACTACAACGGGAGCAACCGGCCCTGGCCCTGCAACATTTAATTTAT
Source organism: Bacteroidota bacterium (assembly GCA_023251805.1). Taxonomy (GTDB): domain Bacteria; phylum Bacteroidota; class Bacteroidia; order 2-12-FULL-35-15; family 2-12-FULL-35-15; genus 2-12-FULL-35-15. The sequence goes on from JAHEYB010000004.1 coordinate 42,247, forward strand.
CAGCAGCAGGTTCCGGTGGAACACTTAACTGGTATGCAGCTCCAACAGGAGGTTCTTCTTTAATTACAGGAACAGCTTACACCACTCCAACAATTAGTACAACTACTACTTATTATGTGGATGAAACTACAAACTACCCGGGAACAGTAAACAATGGTGGTCGTGCAAATGGCTCAGGTTCCGGAACGAGTGGTGTTGTTGGTGGCTTGGACTTTGATGTGCTTTCTGCTTGTACACTTACTTCTGTAAAAGTATATGCTACTACAACCGGTCCACGCACTATCGAATTAAGAAACAGTGTTGGTACAGTTTTAAATACGTTTACAACAGCTAGTCTTCCTATCGATTCTTCTGTTATTACTTTAAACTTCCCAATGGTACCAGGAACAGGTTATCGCTTAACACAACCTACTACTCCTTCTTTGAGAAGAAACACATCCGGTGTAACTTATCCTTATACAACTGCAGGATTTGTAACTGTAACAAATGGTTGGACAGGAACTACCACTAGCAGCACTGCTTATTATTATTATTACGATTGGAAAATTACTACTCCAGCTGTAAATTGTACAAGTGCTCGTGTGCCGGTTACTGCAACCGTTTCAACTGCAACAGGAATTAATGTTGGTGCAGAAAATACAGGAGTATTAATTTATCCAAACCCTGCCAGCACAAATGTGAATGTGGAATTTGGTTACAACATGAATTCATTAACAGTTGTTGAAATTACAGATGTAACAGGTAGATTAGTAAAAACACATTCAATTGCAAATCCTGTACAAGGACAAACAGTAAATGTAGATGTTGCTGATTTAAATGCCGGTTCTTATTTCATCACTATTAAAAATGACACTCAAAACTTAGTTCAAAAATTGGTGTTGACTAAATAATACCGATAAGAGAATTGAAATAAAATAAAAAAGTCCACCGAGTACTCGGTGGACTTTTTTTATTTATAAAATATTGCTTAACCTTTCTTTACAAACTTGGTTAAGATAACAATTGTTTGATCGTTTATTTTTCCTTCAATGTGTTCTGGATTGTCGTGCACCAGTTTTATTTTTTTCACTACTGTTCCTTTCGAAGCGGTAAAGTTGGTTCCTTTCACATTTAGTGCTTGCGTTAGCACAACATTATCACCATTCTCCAATACATTTCCAAAAGCATCTTTGTGTACATCTGCTACTTCAAAAGCAGTCATTGCCCATTGAATTATATTTTCATCCAAATCAACAGAGCTAATTAAATTGTTTGCCCACTCTTCTTCTTTGTGCAATTGTAAAATGCGATAGCTCAAAGCTTGCACACTTGGCTCCGGATTCCAAATACTACCTTCTACACAACGCCAGTGAAAACCTGCATCTTTCTTATCAAGGGAATTCAAACAAGTATCACATAAAGCTACTTGATTTTGAACAGATTCATCATTTTTAGGGCTCACAGTATAATCGTGTTTTGGGGGTTCGTTGTTACACAATTCACATACATCGCCACAGCGTTCTTTTAATTTTGAAGAGATTGACATAGAATTTTTTTACAAAAGTAGAATTATTTTTTATTGCCACTCCAGAAATTAAAGTGTAATTGAAACAACCTACGGTGTAACGTAGGTTTTCTTTCAGAAAAACCGGAAATTAAGCTATATTTGAGTTGGAAGAAGTGCACGCCCCGATTAATATCGGGGTGTCCATTGCGGACGTATCGGTTCAAGTCCGATCCCGGGTAGCATATAAAAACACCACGGAGCTATCGTATTTCTGTTTCATTTTAGGAGGTTTTGGTTTGGAAGAGTGATACGATTGTGGTTGGAAGAGAGTTATTGAACATTCGCATAAATCCCCCTGCCCCCTTTTGCAAAGGGGGAATTGCTTCGGTATAATAATTTTAGAAAATAAAAAAAACGTCCAGAGGTTTACACCCTGGACGTTTCACAATTCAAAAATATTTTTCCTAATCATCAGTAGGTTCTGCTGCTTTTACAAATCCAGCTTTTTTAGGTTTTATCTTTTTCACAAAAAGTACGTTTATCAAATCGCTTTCCATTGTTAAAAGTGGGCTGGACATTCCGTTAGTAATTAAAAGGGGCACATTTTCATACCGAGCTTTTCTCTTAATTAATTCATAATTGCCATCTTCCATTTTGATATACATAGCAGCAATTTTTCCTTCTTTTACATCGCATTTACCATTGTAACATTCGGCATCGGAACCGCTTCTAATCGAAATAATCACATCGGCATACGTTCCATCGGCAACATCTTCAGCACCTCTGTCCTGAAATTTTTGAGCCCATTTTGTGTAACAATTGCTATCATCAGCAGTGGGTGTTTTAGCTGTTTGTGCTGTTCCTACAGCTACTAAACCAATTAATAATACTAGAGTAGTAAAAAAATTCTTCATAAGTAAAAGTTTAAAGTTTGATACTAATTGCTTTGAGAGCCTTAGTATAGGGTAAATATATAAATTCCTCGCAATAATTTCAAATGTTATGCCAAAAGACTTAATTTTATGCTTTGAAAACTAGATGAACCATGAGCAAATCATTGATTGAAAATAACCTGAACGAAGCCCAAAAGGTATTACAGCAGTTTATTTCGGAGCCTAAAAATATTGACTTAATTGAAAAAGCGGGTAAAGTATTATCTGAAGCGATAAAAAAAGGGAATAAAATTATTTCCTGTGGAAATGGTGGTTCTATGTGTGATGCCATGCATTTTGCCGAAGAGTTGAGCGGAAGATTTAGAGAAGATAGAAAAGCATTGCCGGCAATTTCAATTTCAGATCCTTCTCATATTTCCTGTGTAGGAAATGATTATGGATATGACAAGGTGTTCTCTCGCTATATAGAAGCATTGGGAAACAAAGGAGATGTTTTGTTAGCCATTAGCACCAGCGGAAATTCTGAAAATGTGATAAATGCTATCACCTCAGCGAAAGAAAAAGGAATGCACATTATCGGTTTAACCGGAAAAGATGGTGGCAAAATAGCAAGCTTGTGTGATGTGGAGATTCGTGCACCACATAGTGAGTATGCAGATAGAGCCCAAGAGATTCATATTAAAGTGATTCATTGTTTGATACATTTGGTGGAAACAGGCTTGTAACACAACCTCACCCTGCCTTCGGCAGGCAGGCCAGCCCTATCCTTGGATAAGGGGAGGGCTGGTTTCGTCTTTGATGAGTTTGTTTTTGAGGATGATAAAAAAAATCCCTCCTGAGTACTCAGGAGGGATTTTTTTGTATTAAATATTAGAAATTATTCTTTTACTAATTTCACAACAGTAGTATTACCATCAATAGTAACATTTACAAAATACATTCCTGCATTGTATGGAGTTAAATCAATAGGTAATAACATTCCACCGTTTAATTGTCCGTATGCTTTGTTTCCAACTAATGAACCATCAACTGCGTAAATTGCTACAGACACGTCAGATGCTTTAGCAAGATTTAATGTGATAGTAGAAGTTGATGCTGTTGGGTTAGGATAAACACTAACTTGAGCATCAGGAGCAGAAGCAATATCATTGATTCCAACACCTGAACCTGTAACATAACCATTTGCAACAGCTTCAGCAATAGTAGCAGAAGCAGCGTTATCGATTTTACCTGTTGGGTCAACTAACATACCAACGATATGAATTTGTGTATCATCATATGTTGCAGGTAATGTAAAGGAGAATGTCCAAGTAAATACGTTTCCAACTGCAGTGCTTGTTCCCGGAGAATTTGGAATTCCGTTAAAATCGGGGCTAATGAAACGAGCAACAAAGTCGTAAGTCATTTGCGAAGCAGGAACTGGATTAGCTAATAATTCAAATCCGCCCATTGGTCCTGAAGCACCACCTGAATAAGCATTTGATTGATTGTAAGTACTTCCTGTACCCGTTACATCATCTTCTGTAATGACACATATAGTTTTATAGTTTCCTACTAAAGTAGCTTGAACCGTACTTGTAACAGAAACATTTAAAACGCGAGTTGTAGTGTTATAAGTAGCACCATTTACAATAAATGCTTTAGGAGCAACCACGATACGAGATAAGAAATCGGTTTCAATTGCACTTGGGTCGATTTCAGGTAAACGATCAACCAATGCACTTGGGTAACCACCAATTAAAGCACCAATACCTGAATCATAAGCAGCAACGGTCATTGGGTCGCCATTGTGAACTGCAATAGGAGCAATAAATCCAGAATATTTTGCATCCATCAAGCCCATGTATACAGCTCCGCGAGGACACCATTGACACCATGTTCCTGTTGCTTCTTCAGCCACTACCATTTTACCGGCAGCAGGCGTAACAGGGTTTAATACTACAGTTAATGTATCATCCGATGAATCACCATCAGCACCTGCACCATTTACGTTGCTAATTGTACAAACAAAAGTATTTGTTCCACTTACCAATGTAAAAGAACTAGTATATGTTTGAATTGTATTTGCCAAAGAAGCTAATGTTAATCCTGTAACGTTCATCACAACAGGAGCACCGCCATTTTGAGAAATAGATAAGTCGAATGAATTGATGGTGGCAGTTCCTAAATTTCTAACAGTAACAGCAGGATATCTAACTGAACCTACCAAGCCATTAGAAATGTTCAATAAATTTCCGGCAGCATTTAATGCAGGCAAAGTGTAAGGAACAACGTTATAAGAAACATCATCTACCCAAAAACTTGCAGCAGCATCAGCAGGATAATAGTCGATTGCCCAAACTTGATTGCTAGCATTCGACCAAGTACCTTGAGAAGTACCATTCACTAATAAATCCCAAGAATTGGAATTGAAATTTGCATCTATTGTTAATTCAAACCAAGTGCCCGGTGTGAAAGCACCTGTAGCAACTGTAGTTCCTGTATTTTGAATAGTAATAACACCTGCAGCAGTCATCCAGCAATCCAATACATACATGCCACCCATTGTGGAAGTACCTTGAAAGTTGAAATACGCTGTTTTACCTGCTGGAACTTTAAACCAAGTTTTGAAGGTAAACTGACCTGTGTTTAAAGGAGCTCCCGTAGAAAATGGTAACACTACATCTTGCGGTCCGCCTGATGCACTTGTAGAAGAAAAATAAATTGATTTTGAGCCGGCAGTAGTGTGATTATCCGTTGTAACAACGGCAACATCTGTTGCTCCGCCTCCTGTTGTAGAACCCCAAGTTCTCCAGTCGGGTGATTGTAATCCCAACACAGGTGTTGTAACTGTGTACGATTCAAAATCATCAGAGAATGTTTGTGCTTGAGCAACGAAGCCAAGTAAACATCCTAATGCAAGTGTAGCTATTTTTTTCATTTTTATTGGATTTGATTATTTGTTTTTGAATTTTAATAATATTAGCTAAAATACAATGAAAAAGCAGAATAAAAAAATTAAAAGTCAATTAATTCTTAGTAATTGATGACAAAAATTTGGATCCATTTTGTCCTTTGAAGTTTGAAAGACTTTTGTACATTTGCCGCCTACTCCCGAAATTTTATTTAATTCAATTTATGCTAGTGAAGACTTATGGCAGTGCCGTTTACGGCATTAATGCCACAACAGTGACGGTGGAGACAAACATCAATCCGGGAGTGAATTTTTTAATGGTAGGCCTGCCCGACAGTGCTGTAAAAGAAAGCCAGCAAAGGATTGCGGCCTCTCTCAAAAACAACGGATACAAAATACCCGGTAAAAGTATTGTCATTAATATGGCTCCTGCCGATATTCGTAAGGAAGGTTCGGCTTACGATTTAACCATTGCTGTGGGTATTTTAGCTGCTTCGGAGCAAATTCTTCCCGATAAAGTAAGCGACTATGTAATAATGGGAGAATTGTCGCTCGATGGCGGATTGCAACCAATAAAAGGTGTTTTGCCCATTGCATTACAAGCCAAAAAAGAAAATTTTAAGGGCATTCTTCTTCCAAAACAAAATGCCGAAGAAGCAGGAATCGTAAACGGATTAGATGTTTACGGAGTGGAAAACATTAAAGAAGTAATTGATTTTTTTAATGGCGATATAGTATTAACTCCCACTATTATTAATACCGAAGACGAATTTTTTTCTAAATTAAAAGATACGGAGTTCGATTTTTCGGATGTAAAAGGACAAGAAAATATAAAACGTGCCTTGGAAATTGCGGCATCGGGCGGACATAATTTAATTTTGATTGGTCCTCCGGGAGCTGGAAAAACAATGCTTGCAAAAAGATTGCCTACGATTTTGCCACCAATGAATTTGCATGAAGCATTGGAAACAACAAAAATTCATAGTGTAGCAGGAAAAATGGGAAAGAACACCGGCTTGGTTTCTATTCGTCCGTTTCGTTCACCTCATCATACCATTTCCGATGTGGCTTTGGTGGGCGGAGGTGGCGTTCCGCAACCGGGAGAAATTTCTTTATCGCACAATGGTGTTTTATTTTTGGATGAGTTGCCCGAATTCAAACGAACGGTTTTGGAAGTGATGCGTCAACCATTAGAAGATAGGGTTGTTACTATTTCAAGAGCAAAATTTTCGGTGGAATATCCTGCCAGTTTTATGTTAGTCGCTTCTATGAATCCTTGCCCCTGTGGCTATTACAACCATCCTGAAAAAGAATGTGTATGTCCTCCCGGAACCGTACAAAAATACTTGAATAAAATATCGGGACCGCTATTGGATAGGATAGATATTCATGTAGAAGTTACTCCAGTTTCGTATAATGAGTTAGCGGCCGAACGGAAATCAGAAAAAAGTGAACTTGTGAGAGGGCGAGTGATAAAAGCCCGAGCAGTTCAGGAAAAACGTTTTAAAGAAAATATGGGTGTACATTGCAATGCTCAAATTGGCTCCAAACAATTGCGTGAAGTTTGTAAAATAGATGAAGCAGGAAACCAACTTTTAAAAACTGCTATGGAAAAATTAGGCCTTTCTGCAAGAGCTTACGATAGAATATTAAAAGTAGCACGCACCATTGCCGATTTAGACGAAAGTGAATCAATAGAAACTAGCCATTTAGCTGAAGCGATACAATACAGAAGCTTAGATAGAGAAGGATGGGCGGGGTAAATGAGTTGGCGAGTTGGTGATTTTTAGAATTTTAGAATTAAAAACGAAGCCAGTAGAATATCCGTTTCGTTTTTTTATATAAGAAGGGAAGATTGGGTGGGGTAGATAATTTTAGAGTTGGTGAATTTTAGAATTTAAAAAAATAAAAAAACGAGTTTCGTATTTTACGAAACTCGTTTTTTATGAGGATTTTAAAATTTATTTAATAAATATTTTCTTTGTGTAAACTTGTCCTTTTACTTCTACTCTTACAAAATAAATTCCGGCAGGTTGTGTTTCCATATTAATGGAATTATCTTCTAAACTTACAGTAATTGTTCTTCCTAACACATCGTAAACTCCTTTTAATTTAACTGCCTCAGATGATTTAATATTTACCATATTTCCGTTCGAAAATATTTCCAAAGAAGCTGCATCTGCATCAGCAATCCCAACAGAAAGTCCGGATAAAGTAATATCATCTACAGCAAATGATGGGTCGGTTCCTGCTCCATCGTCATTGTTTGTCCAGTTAAAACCAATTTTTACAAATGGATTATTATTTGCACTAGCCGGTAAAGCATATGCATAAGCTGTCCACATACCTTGAGGAGAACAAGTTCCAAAAGATGTTTTCGCCATATTATTTAAAAGTGTCCAAGTAGTTCCACCATCAGCAGAATACCACAAACTTGCATCGTCAATAGTGGTTTGTCCATTTTCCATGTATCCAAAACCAATGTTAATGGATGATTTTCCGGTGCAATTAATAATTGGGGATTCTGCGCGTTTGTTGGTAATTACGCAAATAGAAAAACTCGCGCATACACCGCCTGTATTATACGATGCACCATTATCGGCTGCAACTACTATTGGAGTTGTAATTGCAACATTGCCTACGTGCAAAGTTGCGTCAATCGTTCCTGCGCATCCTGTTCCACACATTCCTATAGCATTACCGGCTTCCTGTGCCCCTACAAAAAATGTATTTGCGTATGGATCATTTGTTCCTGTTGATGTAATAGTCCATGCACCATTTGCTCCTGTAAAAGCACTTGCTAATTGTCCTTGATTACATCCTGTTCCAAATGTTTCTGTCCAGAATACTTGTGCATTTGCAAAAAATGCAGCTGAGCAGATTGCTATTATTAAGTATATTTTTTTCATGAGTACATATTTAGTTTAACCAAAGATAAAAAAATATTGTCAGGAATGCAATAATGTAGACTGAATAAAAGATTATTAGCTTTGGGAATTATTTTATACCCAATCCAAGCAAATTCATTCCTCGTATATGGTATAAAATATAAATGTCATGAAAAATATAGCCCTCTTATTATTTGCTTTTAGTTTGGTTTCCTGCAATGGAACCGGACAAACAACACCAAAACCAAAAAACACCATGAACGATTCAAACAAAGTTGTAAAAACAGAAGAAGAATGGAAAAAAATTCTGAGTCCTGAGCAATACACAGTATTGAGAGAAAAAGGGACTGAAATGCCTTATTCAGGAAAATATTATTTGCATACGGAAAAGGGAATGTACGTATGTGCAGGCTGTCATGCCGAGTTATTTAAATCAGATACTAAATTTGATGCCGGATGTGGCTGGCCGAGCTTTTCGGATGTGGTGGATTCCACAAAAGTGGTATATACAAAGGATAAGTCGCATGGCATGATACGAACAGAAATTACCTGTGCAAAATGTGGCGGACACTTAGGTCATGTTTTTGACGATGGCCCTACACCTACCGGTTTACGCTACTGTATTAATTCGGCTTCTATAGATTTTAAGAAGTAATTAACGGTACGATTTATGCAAAAAAGAAGGCTACAAACCTTCTTTTTTGCATTTTTTGTAAAAAAAATGTCTAAACATTATATGTATATACATATAATTTTATATCTTTGTATTATTAAACATATTTAAAACCTAAGACAATGATTAGAAAAATGACATTTGGCTTAATTGCAGCAGTTGCAATTGGCGCTTTTGCTTTTACAACACCAAAAGCATCCACAGTAAATTATACAATTGATACAAAAGCAACAACGGCAACCTGGTTAGCAAAAAAAATAACTGGGCAACATACAGGGGCAATTAGTATTTCAAAAGGGACAATTGTATCGGATGGAAAAATAGTTACAGGTGGAACATTTGAAATAGATATGAATTCAATAACATGCAGCGACTTAACCGACAAAGAATGGAATGGAAAATTAATTGGGCATTTGAAGTCGGACGATTTTTTTAGCACCGAAAAAAATCCAACCGCAAAATTTGAATTGACCAAAGTAACATTAAAATCGGGTAACGATTATGATGTAACGGGAAACTTAACAATTAAAGGAATTACCAACGAAATTACTTTTCCTGCTATGATTAAAATGGATACAAAAACATTTGTTACAGTAGCAAAAATTATGGTGAACCGAACCAAATTTGATATAAAGTACGGCTCTGCCAGTTTCTTCGAAGGAATTGGTGACAAAGCAATTAACGATGAGTTTGAATTAAATATCAATGTTGTTGCTTCTGCAAAATAGTTTTACTTCTTTAAATTTAAAGCCAACTCCAATATGGAGTTGGCTTTTTTTATTGATTGAGTAAAATTTATCTTTACTTTGAGTAATTCTAATTAATTGTCGGATTATTATTGATGACAAACATTTTTTATATATTTGTTATACTACATACAACTCATAAATGACTCCAAATAATAATAATAACATCTTAGTAGCTCATAATTGGATTCAATTCCTCGAAGAAAAAAATCTGGTATTATCTTTTAAAGGAGAATTTAATCGTGACTTGATAAATGCTATTCTTTTATTGTCGAGTGGGAAGGGGAATTTAAATGAAAACAATACCGCAATAAAAAGCAGGATTTTTTCTATAATCGTTGAATGCACGCAAAACATATGTAAACATGGAGCAGATGATTCGGAGCGCTCAGAAATTAGACCGGGAATAATTTTAATAGGTAAAGAAGATAAAACAGCTGTTATCTCAACCGGAAATCTTATGCACAATGAAGAAGTTGAAGTTTTAAAACAAAAAATTGATGCACTTAAAAAATTAACGAAAGAAGAAATCAAAACCCATGCTCAGAATGTAATGCGAACCGGAACACTTTCCGCAAAATCAGGTGCCGGTTTAGGTTTAATTACAATTTTGCGTAAATCAGAAAAATTGAATTACGAAATAAAAAAAATCAATGATAAACTTTCGTTTTTCTCCTTGCAAGTATATGTTTCTACCGTTATCAATTAATAGGACATGGAAGCATTAAAAATTGAAGCTACTATTGACACACCTTTTATTTTGATGGACCCCGAAAAAGGCAACATTGAAATTTCCGGAAAATCATATCCCGAAGATACCTTAGAATTTTACGCCCCAGTTTTAAAATGGATGAACGACTACTGCCAAAATCCACAAAACCAATCAAGCCTTATTTTTAAACTAGATTATTTTAACTCTTCTTCCTATAAACCTATTCTTGATATGATTCTGAAATTTGAAGAATTAAAGAATAAAAACTATACTGCTAGCATAGAATGGCATTATAAAAATGGAGATATTGATATGAGAGATGCGGGAGAAGAGTTTTCCGAAATTGTTAATATTCCTTTTTCCTATTTTATTTTTTAACAACAAACAATGCCAACATCTTTGGTAAAAATAATTTGTTTCTTTCATTTTGTAATTGTTTCTCCATTCATTTCTTTTTCTCAAACCGAAACGTTTAAGAATTACGCTGTTGAAGAAGGGTTATCACAATCGCAAGTGCGCTGTGCCTTTCAAGATAGCAAAGGGTATCTTTGGTTTGGTACGGATGCCGGAGGCTTATGCCGATTTGATGGAAGAGGTTTCTCTGTTTTCACAACTTCAGATGGTTTAGCAGATGACAAAATTTTCTCCATCTGCGAAGACAACAAAGGTAATCTTTGGGTAGGGACCAACAAAGGAATCAGCATTTTCAATGGCCAACAATTCATCACCATTCCAACTAAACTTGATTCATTAAAAAAACTAGCAATAACTGCTATCTTAATAGATAATAATGAAGATGTTTGGATTGGAACTGCAGATGGATTATACACTTGGAAAAAAAATACACTTCGGAAAAATCAGGTTTTAAACAAACTTTCGATTCGTGTTATTTTTAAAGATAGCCGCAATGGAATTTGGGCCGGTTCAGCAACAAAAGGTATCTATTATGTTTCCTCTCCCGAAATTAAGCATTACAACTATTCTGATGGATTGGTTAGTGATTCTGTATGGTCAATTATTGAACCCGAAAATGGAACATTATGGGTGGGAACGGATAAAGGAATTAGTCAGTTTGATTTATCCCGCAAATTGGTAAAAAATAAACCCGGAATGAAAATTCCCAATATCAGATGCATAATAAAAGATCACAGCAATGGTATTTTGGCACTTACAGATGGACAAGGAATATTTAAATTTTCAGAAAATAAAATTACTTCAATAACTACCAAACAAGGACTTTCTACTGATATTTTGTGGTGCGGAATAAAAGACAAAGAAGGAAATATTTGGTTAGGTACCGATGGAAATGGTGTGATCAAATATCAACTTTCTGCATTTTCGAAAATTACGGATCAAAGCGGCCTGTTTGGAAATATAGTATTGTCAATTTTTCAAGACAGCAAAAATAATTTTTGGTTTGGGACCGAGAAAGGTAGCACAGAAATAAAAACCGATGCGACAACCGAAAAAGAAACATACAATTATTTTTTCGGAGGAAAAAACAAAATCGAAGGTGAAAGAATATGGGCAACTAATGAAGACAGCAAAGGAAATATGTGGTTTACCACATTCAAAAATGGTGTTTATAAATACGATGGAAAATCCATAGTAAATTATACTACTAAAGACGGGCTTGGAAATAATTATGCACGCTCATTATTACCTGATGTTAATGGAACTATGTGGATAGGCACTGTAGGCGGATTAAATTTTTATGATGGTGAAAAATTAAATCTTTACAATAAAAAAAATGGACTGGAAAGTGATAGAGTCTTAACTATTTTTAAAGACAGCAAAGGAAACATATGGCTCGCTACAAATGGCGGTATCAGCAAATATAATCCGGATGGAGACGAAAAACATAAATTCATCAACTTTACTGAAAAAAACGGACTACCAAGTAATGGATTATTGGCCATTACAGAAGATAGTGATGGAAATATTTGGTGTGCAGGATTCAAAGGAATAAGCAAAATAAATCTTCAAAATAAAACATGTAAAAATATTACTATCAACGAAGGTTTAACGTCAAATTCGGTATACATACTTGTTGCAGATAAAAAAGGAAATTTATTTGTTGGAACAAACAAAGGGATTGATAAAATTAATATTGCTGAATACAATAAAACAGGAAAAGTATTAGTAAAACATTTTGGTAAGGAAGAAGGTTTTACAGGATTGGAATGCAATTCAAATGCATATTTTATTGATAAAGAAGGAGGAATTTGGTTTGGAAGCATTAACGGAGCTATTCGCTATAATCCGGAACGAGATTTAATAAATAAAACAGAGCCCGTGACACACATTACAGGATTGAATTTGTTTTTTGAAAAATTTGACTGGACTAACTATTCAAAAAGTACTGATGAAAAAACAAATTTACCTATTGATTTGAAATTACCTTACGATAAAAATCACCTTACTTTTGATTGTGTTGCATTATCGCTTACCATTCCTGAAAAAACAGTGTATAGTTTTAAGCTGGATGGGTTCGACCAAGTATGGTCTCCGCCTAGCAAACAATCATTTGCTACGTATTCCTATTTGCCTCCCGGAAATTATACTTTTTATGTAAAAGCAATGAACAATGATGGTGTATGGACTAAAACACCTGCTTCCATAAGCTTTGTAATTGATGCACCTTTTTGGAAAACATGGTGGTTTTATACACTTTCTTTTATCTCAATAGTCCTGCTTGTTGTTTTTGTTTTTAAAATGCGATTACAGGCACTTCAAAAAAGAGCAATCGAATTACAAGAACGTGTGGATATAAAAACAATGGAATTAAGAAAGGAAAAAGAAATAGTGGAACATCAACATAAGATTATTGAAAAAAAGAATTTGAATATTACTGCGAGTATCAATTATGCAAAACGCATTCAAACTACTGTATTACCAATCAAAGAAAGTATTAAAAAATTTTTGTCGCAATCTTTCATCCTTTTAAAACCAAGAGACATTGTAAGCGGTGATTTTTATTGGTTTGACCAACTGGAAAACAAAATTATTATTGCAGCAATAGATTGTACAGGACATGGAATACCGGGTGCATTTATGTCCTTGATAGGAAATAATATAGTGAATAATGTCGTGAAAGTCAGGGGCATTACCAATCCTTCTCAAATACTCTATGCTTTGCATGAAGAAATTATTATCACATTAAAAAAATCGGAGCAATCTTCTGCAACGGTTGATGGAATGGATGTTTCACTTTGTGTGATTGACATCAATAAAAAAGTACTTGAGTTCGCTTCCACCGGACAACCTATGATTTTAATTAAAAATGGTAAGGCTGAAATTATCAAAAGCGGTAAATACCCGTTGGGCTTAATTTTAAAAAAAGAACGAGTTTATGAAACTCATTTAATCTCTTTAAATAAAAATGATGCATTTTATATGTTTACAGATGGCTGTGTAGACCAGTTTGGTGAAAGTAATGATGAAAAATTTTCGGAAGAGCGATTTAAAAAATTACTGATTGAAATCCAACACATGGATATGAATGAACAGGAGAATGCAATTGAAAATGCGATTAGCAATTGGAAAGGAAAACTTCCTCAATTAGACGACATACTGGTAATTGGATTTAAAATGGATTCCTGATAAATTCAGATTTTAGTTTTCAAAAATAAACAACTTAACTCTTAACTCTAAAAAAATTCCCGCTCAAATTCGAGCGGGGATTTTTTTTAGTAGGATAAGCCCCACTGACAGATAATTCCACCCATGATGCCCAAACAAAGAATCCAGTAACCGCAGTTCACTGCTATGTACTTAAAGCCTTTTCGCTCAAAGAGCGCATTTGTTCCCATCACTGGAAGAACCAGGAATAATCCAGCCAAAACACCATGAAACATCCCATGCTTGAATGTGCGGAAATTACTTCCGTACTTCGACATGAAATCTTTGAAATAGTTTGCTCCTTCCGAATTGATCGGATCAGCCAGCGTATCAGGAGTTGCGAGTGTTGAGAATACACCCATTTGATGAATGGTGATAGGCATCAGCGACATTGCCAATATAAAACTAAGCACAAATGACACTCCGAAGATTACAGCCATGTTGGCTCCTTTCATCTTGTCTTCTGTTATCCCAGCAGCATCCATCCATACTTTGCCTAAAACCTTCGGATTATACCAAATAAAACCGAGTATCATCGGGACAAGAGAGGCTAAAAAAACATAAAGAAAATTAATTTTTAAATCCATGAGATAGAGTTTTGGTTCAATCAAAAATAACCATTTGAGAGGAGAAATTCAAAACTCATTTTAAAACTTATGAGATTGGAGGTGTTTATAAAGCAAAAATGCCTCTCCGAATAAACGAACAGGCATTTCATTTTTAATAATTTATACTACGCCTGTCCGTGACAAGCCTTATATTTTTTACCGCTCCCGCAAGGACAAGGGTCATTTCTACCAATCTTCTGCTCCACTCTTACAGGTTGCGTTTTTACTTTTGGTTGTTCTTCGCTTGGATTGTTTGAACCCACTTCGGTTCTACTTGTTTGAGTTTGCTGTTGACGTTGTGGAGCCTGAACTCTTGCTTGTTGAACACTATTTTGAATTTCGTTTGGTAAGTTTGCACGCATTAAAAAAGAAACAATTTCTTTGTTTACTTCCGTTACCATACGCTTAAACAACTGAAACGATTCAAACTTATAAATCAATAAAGGGTCTTTTTGTTCGTATACCGCATTTTGAACCGATTGTTTTAACTCATCCATTTCGCGCAGATGTTCTTTCCAGGAATCATCAATCATAGAAAGAGCGGTGCCTTTTTCCAGGCCTAAAACCAACTCTGCTCCTTTTGTTTCGTAAGCGCGTTTTAAATTTACAACCACTTGCAATGTTTTTATTCCATCACTTAAAGGTGTAACAATATTTTCATAAGATGTGGCTTGATTTTCAAACACATCTTTAATTACAGGAAATGATTTTGTTTTGATGTACGTATTTTTTGTGTTGTAATGTGTATCTGCTTTTTCATACAACGCATCTACCAGTTCCTGCTGCTTTAAATCTGAGAAACCATTTTCATCAACGGGCGGCTCAATTGATAATACACGCAACACTTCAATATTAAATCCTTCAAAATCTTTTATTTCATGATATTCATTAACAATTGATTCACACGTATCATAAATAGAATTCGCAATGTCGATGGCTAAACGTTCGCCAAACAAAGCATGTCTGCGTTTTTTATAAATTACTTCTCGTTGTGAGTTCATCACATCGTCATACTCAATCAAACGTTTACGAGTCCCGAAGTTATTTTCTTCCACTTTCTTTTGAGCTCGTTCAATGGATTTGGTAATCATGGAATGTTGAATCACTTCACCTTCTTTAATTCCCATTCTGTCCATCAATTTTGCAATTCGTTCGGAACCGAACAAACGCATTAAATCATCTTCCAAAGAAGCAAAAAACTGAGAAGAACCCGGATCTCCTTGACGACCGGCACGACCACGCAACTGACGGTCTACGCGTCTGGATTCATGGCGCTCTGTTCCTATAATTGCCAATCCACCGGCATCTTTCACTCCTGCTCCTAATTTAATATCTGTACCACGACCTGCCATGTTTGTTGCAATGGTAACTGTTCCTGCTTGTCCGGCTTCCTGTACAATTTCCGCTTCACGTTGATGCATTTTCGCATTCAACACATTGTGTTTGATGCCACGCAATTTCAACATTCGGCTTAATAATTCAGAAATTTCAACAGAAGTTGTTCCCACCAAAACAGGACGGCCTTTCTCTACACATTTTCCAACTTCTTCAATAACGGCATTGTATTTTTCACGTTTGGTTTTAAAAACTAAATCTTCGTGATCTTTTCTTGCAATTGGTCTATTCGTTGGAATTGCCACCACATCCAATTTATAAATATCCCAAAATTCACCTGCTTCCGTTTCTGCAGTACCCGTCATTCCCGACAATTTAGAATACATACGGAAATAATTTTGCAACGTAACTGTTGCATAGGTTTGTGTTGCAGCTTCTACTTTTACATTTTCTTTCGCTTCAATTGCTTGATGCAAACCATCGGAATATCTACGACCTTCCATGATACGACCTGTTTGTTCATCTACAATTTTAATTTTGCCCTCAATAATTACATACTCAACATCTATTTCAAATAAGGTATACGCTTTTAACAATTGATTAATTGTATGTACGCGCTCCGATTTGATGGAATAGTCACGAATCAATTCTTCTTTTTGTTTTGCTTTTTGTTCTCCTGTCAACCCTGATTTTTCAAGTGCAGCAATTTCACTTCCAACATCAGGTAATACAAAGAATTTTGAATCTTCAGAAGAAGTAGAAATTAGTTCCAACCCTTTTTCGGTAAGTTCAATGGAATTATGTTTTTCATCAATCACAAAAAACAATTCGGCATCCACTTTATGCATATCACGTGATTGATCTTGCATATAAAAATTTTCTGTCTTTTGTAACTGCTGTCTGATTCCCGGTTCGCTCAAAAATTTAATCAATGCTTTGTTTTTAGGCAAACCTCTGTAAGCACGAAGCAATGACATACCACCTTCTTTATCTTTCCCTTCAGCCAATAATTTTTTAGCATCTGTTAAAGCGGAGTTCACATAATTTTTTTGAGCGTTTACAATTTTTTCGATACGAGGTTTTAAGGGTGCAAACTCTTGGTTATCGCCTTTTGGTGTTGGGCCGGAAATAATTAAAGGCGTACGCGCATCATCAATCAATACACTATCCACCTCATCCACAATTGCATAATTGTGTTTACGTTGCACTAGATCTTCGGGCACACGCGACATATTATCACGCAAGTAATCAAAACCAAATTCGTTGTTTGTACCATAAGTAATATCTGCCAAATATGCTTTTCTGCGTTCAGGAGAATTGGGTTCATGCTTATCGATACAATCAACTGTTAAACCATGAAATTCGAAAAGTGGACCATTCCATTCGGAGTCACGTTTTGCCAAATAATTGTTTACTGTTACAACGTGAACACCTAATCCGGTTAAAGCATTTAAATACACGGGCAATGTTCCAACCAACGTTTTTCCTTCTCCTGTCCCCATCTCCGAAATTTTTCCTTGGTGCAACACTATCCCACCAATCAATTGCACATCATAATGCACCATGTCCCAAGTTACATCATTGCCTGCTGCCTTCCAGGTATTCGACCAGATAGCCTTGTCTCCTTCTATTTCAACTGAATCGCGGTTAGCAGCAAAATCACGATCCATTTGTGTTGCTGTAACTTCTAAACTTGAATTTTCTTTTAATCGTTTTGCCGTTTCTTTTACAACAGCAAAAGCTTCCGGTAAAATTTCATCTAAAATTTCTTTGTTGTTTTTGATGATTGTTTTTTCCAACTCATCTACTTCTTCGTATAATCTCTCTTTTGATTCAACATCCATTTCGGGATTTGTATCAATTTTACTTTTTATTTCGTTGATTTGACCTTGTTCTTTTGCAGAACGGTCGGCAATACGTTTTTTAAATTCGATGGTTTTACCACGCAATTGATCGTTGGTTAAAGAAGCAAGTTTGGGAAACTCAACTAATATCTTATCAACAATTGGTTGTATCTCTTTTAAATCTCTGTCGGATTTGGTACCGAATAATTTAGAAATGCTTTTGGTAATACTATTTAACATTGTACGCTTTTTTATAGAATTAATACCTGATGCCAATCAGGGATGCAAAAATAACAAATTTTGGCTTCATTTTCGGAAATTTATTATTGAGGCAAAAGGCTTATCTGTAAAGAGAAGTAGCTAGAAACAATCAATATAAAAATCTACCCTTGCTTGTCAAAAGCCATACCTTTTTAAAAAGACTGACAAATTAACAGACCATCGACTGCGCTCAGGCCGACAATCGTTTTGTAACGGGCTATACGGTCATCAGAATTACTACAGAATTAAACACTAAATTTGACCTTATAAATTCCGAAAAATTGAAAATCCTGCTCATAGAAGATGAAAAAGACTTACTTGATTCGATGAAAACATACCTCGAATCAGAAGGGTGTATTTGCGAAACAGCGGATGATTTTCAAAAAGCTTCTGAAAAAGTAAATGTGTATGAGTATGATTGTGTGGTAGTAGACATTACCTTACCAAAAGGAAACGGATTACAACTGGTAAAAGAGTTGAAAGAAAAAAATTCGGAGGCTGGAATTATAATTGTTTCGGCTAAAAATTCGCTAGACGATAAACTAAAAGGCTTGGAATTGGGTTCGGATGATTATTTGACAAAACCATTTCATTTATCGGAATTAAATGCAAGAATAAAAGCAATTGTTCGCAGGAAAAATTTCGATGGAAAAAACGAATTGATTTTAAATGAAATAAAAATTGATTTGCCATCACGAGCTGTTTATATAAAAAATAATTTGCTGACACTCACTACCAAAGAATACGAGTTACTACTATTTTTTATTTCTTCTAAAAATAAAGTGATTACAAAAAATGCCATTGCAGAGCATTTGTGGGGCGATGATATGGATCAAAGCGACTCCTATGATTTTATTTATACGCATATTAAAAATTTGAGAAAAAAAATGTTGGAGAAAGGTGGTGAAGATTATATCAAAACAATTTATGGAATAGGCTATAATTTCAGTGTCTGAGACATTCTAAAATAAAATTTTAACACATAGAAACATAGGTAAATTAGGTAAAAAAACAAACTATACCTACATAGAAAAATAAATTTTTAACATAGAAAGAAGCATTCCAACTATATGGTCTTAAATATGAAGCTTGCTTCATTTCTATGTAAATAAAAATCATAAGCAAACCCATAAAAACTATGTTTCTATGTGTTAAAAATTACACGATTAAAAATGAAGCTATTAAATAAAACGAGTCTCTATTATTTACTTTTTGCAGTACCTGTTTTTATTGTGTGCTCCATCTTTTTATACTTGTATGTTTCTAAGGAAATAAGTGACAATGTAGATGAATCGTTGTGGAAAGATCGAATTAAAATAGAACAAAAATTAAAAGCAGGAAAAAGCATCGCACTTTTTGATGATGAAATATCATTGCAAGCAACAGAAAAAGATGCAATTGATGGTGAAGTAGTGGTCTTTTATTCAGATTCATTGATTTATGATACATATGAAGAAGAGTTTTTGCCATATCGCATTCAAAAATCGGTTGTAAGTGGTGGCAAACAGCATTACCTGTTAACGATTATAAAATCTACGATTGAATCGGATGATTTGATTGAAAGTATTATCTATCCAATTATCATTCTGTTCATCTTTTTACTTTTTGGTTTTTTTCTTATAAACTGGTATATCTCTAAAAAACTTTGGAGTCCATTTTATAAAACATTGGAACAACTCAGTCGTTTTAAAATTTCGGAGCCCTCGACAACATTTTCAAAAACAGAAATTCAAGAATTTTCGGAATTAAATCAAACTTTGGGACGGATGACTGAAAAAATGCACAACGATTATATCAGTCAAAAACAATTTATTGAAAATGCTTCTCATGAAATTCAAACGCCTTTAGCTGTAATTAAAACTAAAATTGAATTGCTGATACAATCATCAACGCTTTCGGCAAATGATATGCAAATTATTCAATCGGTTTATAATGCTAGCAATAAACTCTCTTCTTTGAACAAAGCCTTATTATTACTTTCAAAAATTGAGAACAATCAATTCAAAGAAGAAAAAGAACTTGAAATTGAAAGCATCATTGAAAAAACGCTTGTTCATTTGGAAGATTTAATTTCAATTAAGAACATTCAAATCAAAAAAAATTATATTTCAACATTTTCTGTTCATATGAATCTTGCCCTAGCAGATATATTGATAGGCAATTTAATTCAAAATGCTATTCGCCACAACGTTGAAAGTGGTGCCATCACCATTGAAATTAAAAACAGAACTCTCACTATCAGCAATACGAGCAATACTACAATTAGCAGTACTGAGGAACTATTTCAACGTTTCAGAAAAAATGAAGCTTCGGCTGAATCGCTTGGTTTAGGTTTGGCTATTGTGAAAGAAATTTGTGAAAAAAATAATGTTGTGATTCAGTACACATGTGTTGAAAAAATGCATTCAATTGAGTTAAAATTTTAACATGGTAAAAAAGATAACGATTGCACTTTTGTTTTTCCTTTTCTACTCTTTTTTATCGTTCGCACAAAACACCTTTAAAACGATTGTAAAAGACTATGTCACTCGTGAATTGCTAATGGGAGTGGTAGTTAGTGTTGAAAACACCACAAATGGAACAACGTCCAATGAAAGAGGGGAAGTTCTACTCAATAATGTCCCAGATGGGAATCAACGCATTGCTTTTTATCTTGTAGGTTATAAAAAAATGATTGCACCTTTTTATTTCCCACAAAAAAGTTCAGATTTCGTTATTTATTTGGTGCCCAGTCAAACCGATTTAGAAGAAATAACGGTTAGTTCTACTCGCACAAATTCCCGTATTGATGATTTACCAACAAAAGTAGAAGTACTTGGACAGGAAGACATGGACGAAGAAAGCACGATTGTACCAGGCAATGTTACCAGTATTTTAGGCGACTTATCCATTATTACTATCCAGCGCACCAATCAAATAAATGGCAATGAGGCCATTCGTATGCAAGGTTTAGATGCAAAATACACGCAAATTATGCGCGATGGTTTGCCTTTGTACGGGGGATTTTCAGGAAGCCTAGGCGTACTTGCTATTCCACCTCTGGACCTAAAACAAGTTGAAATTATTAAAGGATCCGCTTCCACATTGTATGGTGGAGGCGCGATTGGCGGCTTAATTAATTTTATTTCGAAAACACCTAAAGATTCCGCAGAAGCGGTTATCACGTTAAATGCAACCACTTTAGGAGAAGGAAATGTAAACGCATTTGCATCAGGTAAAAAAAAGAAATTAGGGGCAACTTTATTCACAGGAATAAATGTTAAGCAAGCTACAGATATTAACGGAGAAGGATTTACCGATATTCCATCCGATGAAAATTACTCCATTCATCCTCGTTTATTTTTTGAGCCAAATTCTAAAACGACTATCATTATTGGTATTTCATCCATTTATGACAAACGAAAAGGCGGGGATATTGATGCGGTGATATATGGCCCAAGTACACGCCATCCATTTTTGCAGGAAGAATTAAGTTTTAGAAATACCATTGACTTATCCATTTCAAAACAATCATCAAAACAAAATACGCTTATACTTAAAACAGCTGCGAGTGCATTTCAGAGGGATATAAATTATTCCGGTTTTATTTTTAACGGAACGCAGTATTCAAGCTACAGCGAAATAAACGATTTGATTCATTGGAAAAAGCACACCCTTGTGATTGGTCTAAATTTTATTTCTGAAAATTTTGTTGCCACAAAAATTGATGCACCACAATTTACCAATTACAACTATTACACAACTGGAAGTTTCCTACAAGACGATTGGCAAGTATTTAAAAAAATTTCTTTTCAACTTGGATTAAGATATGACTACCATAATACGTTTGGATCCTTTTTACTGCCGCGTATTTCAATGTTTTATAAAGTCGGACCGAAATTCAGCTTTCGATTGGCGGCAGGAACCGGTTACAAAACACCAAGTATTTTTGATGTTGCCGAGCCAAGTTCAAAGTTGAGCTCTGTAAATAAAGATGTGGCATCCGAAAAGTCAACCGGATTAAATTCAGACATCAACTACCATACAATTTTATTTGATGAATTAAGGTTTGAACTAAATCAAGCCTTTTATTATACAAACATTCGGCACCCTATTATTTTAACAAGCGATGCGAACGGTACTTTAATTACCGGAAATGGGATGTACGAAGTAAACAGTTATGGCACTGACACTTATATTAGATTAGTTTTTGATGACCTTGAATTGTATTTAGGCTATAATCATACAGAATCATTTCAACTCTATGATAGCATTACTTACAACATGCCTTTTAATCCAAAAGATAAATTGTCGGGGACATTGGCGTACGAAATAGAAGGGAAATGGAGAATGGGAGTTGAAGCATCTTATTCGGGCAACCAATACATTTACAACAATAAAAAAGTACCAAATTTTTTATTTATGGCAGCGGTAATTGAGCGAAAATTTAAAAGAGCTAACCTCGTTTTAAACTGTGAGAACCTATTGGATGTGCGCCAAACTCAATTTGAGCCAATTGTAGAAGGAAGCAGGCAAAATCCAATTTACAAACCGCTTTGGGGGCCAATTGAAGGAAGAGTCATTAATTTATCGATTAAAATAAAAATTTAATTGGCACAGAATTAAAACAGAATCGTCATTTAGGTTTGCATTATGATTAGGAAATAAATACATTTATAAACCATAAAAAAAATACACATGAAAAAAACAATTTTATTCCTTGCATTGGGATTCATAGCAATCTCTGTAAATGCACAAAAAGTAAAAGAGACAGATGTTCCGCAAGCAATTAAAGCTGCGTTTACAAATGCACATCCAGCAGCAAAAGTGGATAAATGGGAAAAAGAGGGAAATAATTACGAAGTGGAATTTACCGAAAACAAGATTGAATCTTCTGTTGATTTAGGTCCAAACGGACAAATACTTGAAACGGAATCGGAAATTACAGTTGCTCAGCTTCCTAAAGGAGTTAGTGATTACTGCACAAAGAATATGCCGGGCAAAAAAATAAAAGAAGCTTCAAAAATAGTTGATGTATCAGGAAAGGTCAGTTACGAAGCAGAAGTGGGTGAAGCAGATTATATTTTTGATTCCAATGGGAATTTTGTGGAGAAGAAGGTGATAAAAGAAGAGGATAAAGATGATGATGATGACAAGAAATAATTGAGCAAATAATCAAAACAAAAAAAGTCCTCCCGTTTATTTAGGAGGACTTTTTTATAACGTGCATATGATTAATATTCATCTTCATTAAAGAAGAAATCTTCTTTTGTAGGGTAATCAGGCCAAATTTCTTCAATGGATTCATAAATCTCCCCTTCATCTTCAATTTCCTGAAGATTTTCAATCACTTCCATAGGTGCTCCGGAACGGATTGCAAAGTCAATTAATTCGTCTTTCGATGCCGGCCAAGGTGCATCTTCTAAGTTTTTTGCTAATTCGAGTGTCCAGTACATTTTGTTCGTTTTAAAAGTAGAACGCAAAAACTTTTTAGTTGTTACATTCTGAAATAAATTTTTATACTTTTTTTATTATCAGTCGTTATTTCTGCAAAAGTAAAAATTAATTCCACTAATCAAAGAACCAAAGCGTTTTTTTTAATAAACAGCTGTTAATAAAGGTTTTTGGGAGGTGAAAATAGGACACCAGAGCCATCCAAGAAGTGCACTTCGCTCTTCGACTCCGCTCAGAGTGACACGCTTAGTGTGACGTAAGGGTAATTACATTCTAGGTTTCCAGGGAATTTCCTTAGCATTTAAATCCTGACTGATTTTACGGGAAAGCACAAACAGATAATCGCTGAGGCGATTGAGGTATTTAATTACTAAATCAGCTACAAAGCTATCTTCAGAAAGATGAATCGTTAAACGTTCGGCTCTGCGGCAAACGCAACGAGCAATATGACAATAAGAAACAGTTGTATGGCCACCCGGCAAAACAAATGATTTCATTTCGGGTAAAGATTTGTCCATTTCATCCATTTCTTTTTCTAGCAATAAAATATCCTCTTCCTTTAAATCGGGTATTTTCATCTTGGATTTTTCGGGGTCCGAAGCCAAAGAGGAACCAATAGTAAATAATCGATCTTGAATTTCTATTAAAACAGATTTTGAATGTTCATCTATCTCCTGATCACGAATCAATCCAATGTATGAATTCAATTCATCTACTGTTCCGTATGCTTCTATACGAATGTGGTGTTTTGGAACACGAGTTCCTCCGATGAGAGAAGTTTGACCTTTGTCGCCTGTTTTTGTATATACTTTAAAAGTCATCCCAACGAATTACGAATTTTTACGAAATATACGAATTACTAATTTGTACTAAAAATCTCCTAATGAACTAATCTGCTGCTTACGTTTGTAATATTTTCATTCTGATAATCTCGTTCCACTTCACCATCTTTTAAACGAACGATGCGATGTGCGTGTTGCGCAATATCTTCTTCGTGTGTTACCAAAATAATGGTGTTCCCATTTTTATGAATTTCTTCAAACAAACCCATAATCTCAACAGAAGTTTTTGAATCTAAATTTCCGGTTGGTTCGTCCGCCAAAATGATTGCAGGATTATTAACCAATGCTCGAGCAATGGCAACCCGCTGACGTTGTCCACCCGAAAGCTCATTGGGCTTATGCATAATTCTATCGCCCAAGCCAACTTGCTCCAACACTTCTTTTCCACGTTTAATTCTATCTGCTTTACTAAATCCAGCATAAATCAAAGGAAGTATCACATTATCCAATGCTGTTGAACGTGGCAACAAATTAAAAGATTGAAAAACAAAACCAATTTCTTTATTACGAACTTCTGCCAAATCGTTGTCGAGCATTTTTGCTACGGCAAGATTATTTAAAATGTATTCTCCGTTTGAAGGACTATCCAAGCAACCCAGAATATTCATTAGAGTAGATTTACCACTTCCGGAAGGACCCATCAAGGCAACGTATTCATTTTTATAAATTTCCAATGACACCGAGCGCAGAGCATGAATTTCTTCTGTGCCAATGGTATACGATTTTGCAATATTACTAAGTTCAATAATTGACTTCATGCTACAAATTTACTTCTACGAATTACGAATTTTTACAAATATACGAATCTGTGTGTTAGTATCTGATTCTAAAATGCTCTTTCACTTGTTCTTTTCTAAAAAAAACGATGCCAAAATAAAATAAATCAAGCGTCACGGTTACACGTTCATTTTTTTTTATTTCTTCCCAAGCTTCTGTCATTTCGGGCGACCAATAGATATCATCAAAAATGAAAATGGATTGATCGGTTGCTTTTTGCAGACATTGTTTAAAATAATTCAAGGTTGGTTCTTTGCGATGATTGCCATCAAAAAAAACAAAATCCAATTGATTGGTGTTTTTCAAAATCAGGGGTAACACCTCATCAAAATTTCCAATATGCTGTTCAATATTTTGCAATTCTAATTTTTTAAAATTGCGAGACGCAACAGCTGCAATTTCTTTGCAACCCTCAATAGTGATAAGCTTTGATTTTGAATTAGCTGTGGCCATATACGCAGCACTAAGTCCTAAAGAAGTTCCCAATTCCAAAATAGTAGTGGGCTGAAAATGGTTGACCAAACGAAATAACAACTGAGCATATTTTACAGGTTTGGCTGCCGATTGAACAATGCTTCGAACCGATTTTTGAGAATTATTTTTAAAATGCGAACCGGCACCTAAATCAATACAATTAACATTTTCTGAAGAATAAGCCAATTCATTTCTTACTTTCTCTATTGTGGCATACGAGTAGAAATTCTTCTTATTATAAACAGTGCTTAGCAACAATTCGTAAACAAAAGGCGAATGTACTCCATGTTCATTTTTAGATTTAAGACTGTAAATCAAGTAGTTATATATTAAATGCCAACTTTTCACTCAGTAAATCTAGTCAAAAAATTCATCAAAAATATAGTGAAATAGGGTGCAACTAAACTACCTCTAAATTCATCTAAATATAGGCAAGCGGTCGATAAAAGAACTGGTTTTGTCGAAATAAAATAGACTTACAAATGCTAATTTTGTCGTATTTTTGTAAACTAAAAAAGCAAATAAAGCTTTTATTTTGAATACGTTAAAATACATTTTTTACAAATAAACAGATGTTTAAAAAAGTAATCGTTTTTGTTGGAATGACTATTCTTTTGGGTTTAGCTCCTAAGAATATTCATGCATCACACATTGCGGGTGGCGAAATTACTTATACCTGTTTAGGAGGAAATCAATACCAAATTAATCTGAATTTATTTGTGGATTGTCTTGGATTTAATCCGGGAGCATCGCAAACAATTAATTTCACCAGTACGTGCGGAGGCGCTACTACGCTTAACGTTCCTGTTACTCCAGCAACTCTCAATGGTTTAGAAATTTCACAACTTTGTCCGGCTTCCTTGCCAAACAGTACTTGTAACGGGGGAACTTTGCCAGGCATGTGGCTATTTAGTTATGTTGGGATTGTTACACTAGCTCCACCGTGTGATACATGGACAATGAGTTGGTCGACTTGCTGCAGAAACAGTGCAATTACAAATGTTACAAGTTTCAATTATTATATTGAAGCGACTTTAAATAGTGGAACAGCATTGTGTAATAGTTCTCCGCAATTTACTGCACAACCAATTCCTTATGTATGTTTAGGACAACCTGTAAATTATAGTTATGGTGTTGTTGAGACAGATGGTGATTCTCTTTTTTATTCTTTGATTCCTGCATTAGATGCAGCAGGTGTTCCGGTTACTTATGCAGCAGGGTATTCAGGAACGTCACCAATTCCCGGAATTACAATTGATCCTGTAACCGGCTTAGTAACTTTTACTCCTGGTTTATTAGGAAATTTTGTTGTTGCCATTTTAGTACAAGAATACGATGCGGCCGGGAACCTTGTTGGCAGCGTAATGCGCGACATTCAATTTGTTGTTCAAAATTGTACCAACGTTGTACCGTCACCTACAGGAGGAGGAATCACAAGCTTTAGCGGAAATGCAGTTCAAACTGGTCCTTACAGTATTGAGATGTGTGCAGGAAATTGTTTCAACTTTACAGCTACATACACTGATGCGGATGCTGCAGATATTTTAACATATATTTCAAACATTACTACTGCATTACCAGGTGCGACAATTACTTCATCGGGAACAAATCCATTGAATTTAGTTGTCGATTGGTGTTCACCTCCGGGAACAATGGGACAAAACTTAACGTTCACTGTAACCATTCAGGATGGCGCTTGTCCAATTCAAGGTCAACAAACATTTGTTTACAACGTTAATATTTTGGATGCAACAACTGCCAGTAACGACATTACTATTTGTGGAACACAAACAGCTGCACTTAATGCTTATGGAGGAAGTATTTTTAATTGGTCGGTTGTATCGGGACCGGCAATGACTCCTGGAAATTTTTCTTGTAATCCTTGTTCTAATCCCGTTGCATCACCAACAGCAACTACTACTTATCAAGTGGTGAGTAATTTAAGTGGAACATGTGATAATATTGATACCGTAACTGTTTTTGTTGTTCCTAGTTTTACATATAACGTAACACAAAGCTCAACTAGTTCTTGTTTACAAGACCCTGTGCAATTAGATGTTGTTGGAATGACACCGGCAGGAGCTTATACATTTTTGTGGACACCTGCAGCAAACTTAAGTAGTGCAACAATCGCTAATCCTGTTGCAACATTTATTGCACCCGGAACATATACTTATACTGTAACAGTAACCAGTCCTTTTGGATGTGTGCAACAAACTACTGTTACTATTTTTGCAGCACCTGCATTTTCTCCTCAAATAACTGCGTACAACGATACTGCATTTTGTGTGGGAGGGATTGCAAACTTAAGTACTGTTTTTAATGGCGGTGCCACTCCTCCAACTTGCGGACTAAGTGCTACAGGAGGTTGTGCGGGAGCATCTTTTGCAGGAACTGTTGGAACGGGAACAGGAACAAACACTTCTACCACTTGGCCTGCCATTTTTGGAAACTGGTACACTTCTACAAAACATCAAATGTTATTTACGGCAGCGGAATTAAATGCAGCTGGAATTACAGGAGGAAAAATTGATCAACTTGATTTTAATGTTCAAATGATTAGTGGAATTACTGCATACCATCAATTTACAATTAAGATGGGTTGTACTTCTCTTCCTGCTTTAGGAACAACTTGGGAGCTTGGATTGGTACAAGTATTTAATCCCGCAACAGTAAACGTAGTTGTTGGATGGAATACCATGATGCTGAACAATGCTTTTGAATGGGATGGAATTTCAAATATCATTGTAGAAGTTTGTAGCACCGAAGGTCCGCCTTATTCAAATTATACGACAAGCTGTATTTCACAATATACAACTACTGCATTTACATCTTGTTTGTATAGTTATACCGATTCATTTGATATGTGTCCCGATTTAACAAATTGGATTACTCCAACAACCAATCGTCCTAACATACAATTTCATTATTGCTCTATTGTTCCAAATCCTGCCAACTATAGTTATTTATGGACAACGGGTAGCGGAACAATTGCAAGTCCTACTTCACAAAATACAACAGGCACTCCGGCTACTACAACCGATTATGTTGTAACCGTTACAGATATTGCCGGAGGATGTTTTGATACTGATACAATTACTGTAACTGTAATTAACATTAGCACATTGGCAATTACTCCTGCTGGTCCGTATTGTGTAAATGGAAACATGGACACATTACAAATTTCTGTTCCAACAGGAACCGGACTTTTTTCAGGACCGGGAATTACCAATACTACTTTAGGCGTTTTTGATCCGGCAACTGCAGGAGTTGGAACACATCAAATTATTTATGCAGTAAGTGGAGCATGTGGAACAGGTGCTGATACAATTAATATTGTTGTTATTCCACAACCCGATCCAACAATTACTCCTGTTGGAAGTCAGTGTGCGTCAGGAGCTGCAATTACTTTAAATGCTGTTACTGTAGGCGGAACGTGGTCGGGACCGGGAATCACCAATACAGCAACCGGAACATTTGATCCTGCTGTAGCCGGTGTAGGTATACATATGATTACGTATGATATTACAACACCTTGTACATCTCAGGATACTGTAATGATTATAGTTACTTCACAATTAAATGCAACCATTACAAGTGCTGTAGGACCATTATGTACAACCGCTTCAGCAGTTACTTTAACTTCTGTTGATCCTAGTGGAACATGGACAGGAACAGGAATCACTAATGGAGTAACGGGCGTTTTTGATCCTGCTGTATCCGGACCGGGTTCTTTCATCATCACTTATACCATAACAGGTTTGTGTGGTGCTGTAGACACAACATTAATAGTAGTTGTAGCAACACCAATTATTTCTTTCGTGGCTGATACAACCGAAGGCTGTGAACCAACAACAATTACTTTCACCAGTACTGTAAATCAAACCGGAGGAGTTTATGCTTGGACGTTTGGAGACGGTGGTACTTCTTCAGCTGCAAATCCTGCTTATACCTATTTGGTAGATGGCGGTCCTTACGATGTTACTTTAACTTATACAAATGCGATTGGTTGTGCAGCAATATCCACTCAACCGGCATTGATAACAATTCATTCACAACCGATTGCTATTTATTCTGCAAGTCCGCAACCAACAACAATTACTAATCCATTGATTAATTTTACTGATAATTCACAAGGATTGATTGATACTTGGGAGTGGACATTTGCAACGCTTGGAACATCCAATAATCAAAATCCATATTTTATTTTCCCCGATACCGGTTATTATCCTATACAATTGGTTGTGACCAATAATTTTGGTTGTACCGATACCGTAAATGGAGCAATTATTATCGATCCTATTGTTGTGTTTTATGCACCAAATGCTTTTACACCTAATCACAATGGATTAAACGATGAGTTTTTGGTTTATGCAGGTGGTTTGGATTACTCCAGTTTTGAGATGACTATTTACGACCGCTGGGGCGAGCGACTATTCAAATCAAATGATATTTATAAAGGCTGGAATGGTAGACGCAACAATGAAGGAGAAGTGGTACAACAAGATGTCTATATCTGGAAAGTAAATTTCAGAGATTTCCAAGGTGTTGACCGGCAATACATTGGTCATGTGACGATTGTGAAGTAAGCAATGCCTACTAAATACAATGCCTTCGGAGTTTCGAAGGCATTTTTTTTACTTATTTATTTTCAAAATAAAGGGTAAAAGTTTTTGCACTTTCTAAAAAGTATTTATATTTGCACCCCGTTTAGAAATAAATGGAAAATTATCCTCTTACGCCAAGGCCACAGAGGACGAAGAGGGAGCTTAGCTCAGCTGGTTCAGAGCATCTGCCTTACAAGCAGAGGGTCACTGGTTCGAACCCAGTAGTTCCCACGAGATAAAAGGGGTTAAAACATAAACGTTTAGCCCCTTTTTTATTTTCATTTAATTCTTCTTTTCCGTAAATAATGAAACAACACTTATTTTCCACGCTCTATCAAAGTTCAGCAACCTTAGCCAACCTATTGGGTAAAAAGCGGAAGTTTATGAATTTGGGATTCATGGGAAAATATGCTGTTGAAATTAAAACGCAAGATAAAAATGATGCCCATCATATTTCCCTTTATTCGAAAATGCTCGATAAAGTTCCACAAATTCGTGAAAAAGGAAAAAGCATGAGCGTTATTGAAATTGGTTGTGGAAGAGGTGGTGGTTGCTATGTGATGAAAAATTATTTTGACATTTGCGATATTACTGCAGTTGATTTGAGTTCGGCAAATATTAAACTAGCATCAAAGTTTGTTCCCGATGTTGAATTTATTTCTTGTGATGCAATAGAATTTACAACTGAAAAAAAATTTGACATTGTTTTGAATTTAGAATCATCGCATCGTTATAGTTCCAGACTATCTTTTTTCAAAAAAGCAGCGTTGATGATGAAAGAAGATGCTTGTTTTTTATTTGGTGATATGATTCGCAAAACAGAATTAGAAGAAGTAGAAAAAATGTTTACCCAAAGTGGTTTAAAAATAATTGAAGTAGAAACTATTAATGAAGGAGTTGTTAATTCCATAGAAAAAAACAGTAGAAAACAGTATCCTTTAGCCACTCGATTTCCCTTTTTATTTCCAAGAAGGATACACAGTTTTTTTGTGACAATTCACTCCCAAGCTTATAAGAGATTAAAAAGCAAGGACGTTTTATATAACCTTTATCTTCTCAAGAAATTATAATTTTTAAGTTGCTTTTAAAACTCTTTAAGCAAACTCCTGCGCCTATAATCTGACATCAATTTATTACTGATGTAAGATTATTGGCAAAATTGTATTGTTTATGCGCTAAAATTTCAACCAAAATTTACTAAATAATAGTTAACCTATCCCGAAAAATAAAAAACCGGTAATTGGCACAAAACCCTTTACCGAAAGCTAGTTTAGCAAGCTATTTCATCAATAAAATCGAGCAAAATAAAATCAATTTTCTCAACTCTTCTTAAAAAATCGTTAAATCAAACCTTTCATATAAAACTACGTAAACCTTTACAGTAATATTTATGTTGAATACCTTCATAAAATAAAAATATCTATGAAAAAAGCTACGCTCCTAAACATCTTTTTCCCGATATTAATTTGTTTCTATTCCAATAATAGCACTTCACAAATTAGTTCAATCCAATGGCAGAAATCGCTTGGTGGTAGCGCTTATGATTATTCTAAGGAAATTGTACACACAAGTGATGGGGGTTTTATCACAGCCGGATATTCAGAATCAACAAATGGTAATGTAGCATTCAATCATGGAGGAGGTGATTGCTGGATTGTTAAATCAAATTCCTCAGGAACAATTGAATGGGAAAAAACATATGGCGGAACCGGTTTCGATTATGCATATTCCATAGAGCAAACTATTGATGGTGGTTATATTGTTGCGGGATACACTGAATCAAATGATGGAGATATAACAATAAGCAAAGGTGCTGGCGATTGCTGGATAATTAAACTTGATGTTAATGGAAATATTCAATGGCAAAAAACAATTGGAGGTTCACTTATAGATAATTCGCAATGTATCAAACAAACTATTGATGGTGGATATATCATTTGCGGATATTCCGAATCATCAGATGGTGATGTAACAAGCAATAAAGGTAATGGCGATTGTTGGATAATCAAATTAGATAATTTAGGTGCTATAGTGTGGACAAAAACTCTTGGAGGGTCCTCGTATGATTTTGCGCAAGATATTAAACAAACTGCTGATGGCGGATATATTTTAAATGGCGGAACAAATTCTTCTGATATAGATGTAAGCACACAAAAAGGAAATGGAGATTGCTGGATTGTTAAACTTAATAACTTAGGAACAATCGAATGGCAAAAAACTTATGGGGGAAGCAATTACGATTTTGCACAATCGGTTGATCTAACTAATGACGGAGGATATATTTTGTCAGGATATTCTGAGTCGAATGATGGTGATATAACCAGCGACCATGGTGCAGGTGATTGCTGGGTATTAAAACTTGATTATAATGGAAGTATCCAATGGCAAAAATCTTTGGGAAGCTCTGGTAATGACTATGCTTTCTGTATAAAACAATTACTTACCGGGGGATATATTTTAACGGGATATTCCGAATCAAATGATGGCGATGTAACGGGCAACCACGGAAATTATGATTGTTGGGTTGTAAAATTGGATGATTTAGGCGTTTTACAAATGCAAAAATCAATGGGTGGCTCCGGAGTTGATATCGGATATTCAATTGAAGAAATAAGCACTAACTCTTATCTGATAGCAGGCTATTCCGAATCGAATGATGGAGATGTTAGTGGAAATTTTGGAAATGGCGATTCTTGGGTATTAAAATTAAACACCTCTTCAGTTGGTGTTGCAGAAAGTGTGGCAAAACAGGGAATTATTGTTTTCCCAACTATTAGTTCAGGGAATTACCATTTTACTGGCTTAGAAGGAGAAAGCACTATCGAAATTTTTGATGTAGCCGGTAAATTGATTTTAAATATACTAACAAGTAATTCAGATCACAGCATAAATTTAGCTGACTATTCAAAGGGAATTTATTTTTATAGTATTCATAAAAATAATGTTTTCATTACTTCGGGAAAAATCATTCTGAATTAAGAAAGGAAATTATACCGTCCAGGTATTTTTTCCACGAATAAGTGCATCCAAATCTCCTTTGCCTTTACTTTCTATTGCTTCTGTAATTTGTGCATTCAAAGCATCTTCATAACAAAAACGGTCTTCGGTATAAAACACACCAAACGGACGAGGCAATGGGTTTTCATCGGCAGGAGTATTGAAAAAACGAACTAAAATACTTGCTTTCACTTGATCTTTTTCATCGTGAATCCATAAATCGTTTGCAGAAACATCTGCAAGATTTACAACTTTTGGTTTGAATCCATCTAACTTAATTCCCTTATCAGAATTCTCTCCAAACACCAATGGTTTTCCATGTTCAACCATTAGCGTATTTATTTTTTTTGTTCCCTTTTCGGTAAACACTTCAAATGCGCCATCGTTAAACACATTACAGTTTTGATAAATCTCCACCATGGATGTTCCTATGTGTCCATTTGCTCTTTTCAAAATTTCGCGCAAGTGTATCGGATCACGATCCATGGAACGTGCAACAAATGTTGAATCGGCACCAAGGCATAACGCTAATGGATTAAATGGATGATCTATTGAACCCATTGGAGTTGACTTAGCCACTGTTCCTAACGGTGAGGCAGGTGAATACTGTCCTTTTGTTAAACCATAAATTTCGTTATTGAACAATAATACATTCACATTAAAATTTCTGCGCAACAAATGAATGAGGTGATTTCCGCCAATTGATAATGAATCGCCATCACCGGTAACAATCCAAACGCTTAAATCGGGACGGGTTGCTTTTAACCCACTTGCAATAGCCGTAGCGCGCCCGTGAATACTGTGCATTCCGAATGTTTCCATGTAATATGGGAAACGTGAAGAACATCCGATTCCGGAAATAAAAACAATTTGTTCGCGCGGAATTCCCAACTCGGGCATTACCGTTTGTACTTGTTTTAATATAGAGTAATCACCACAACCCGGGCACCAACGAACTTCCTGGTCGGTTACAAAATCTTTTGCGGTTAATTTAGTTTCTATAGTGCTCATTTAAAAATATTTTTTGTCAAAAGAAAAACACACCCCTAACCCCTCTCTAGAGGGGAATTCATCCGTCTCTGTTTTTCTATTCGCTATCCGTATTTATTTTAATAATTCTATTATTTTATTCTTAATCTCCTCACTCGAAAAAGGCATTCCTTTTATTTTATTTAATCCTTTCGCGTCAATAAAATATTTGTCACGAATAATTTTTATTAATTGCCCGTTATTCATTTCAGGGATAAGTACTTTATCATAACTCTTTAAAACTTCACCTAAATTTTTAGGAAATGGATTTAAATATTTCACGTGTGCGTGTGACACATCGTATCCTTCGGAAATAGCTTCACGCACGGCAGTTTTAATTGAACCATACGTTGAACCCCAACCAAGAATTAATAATTTTCCTTCCGATTTTCCATTATCAATTGTTTGTAATGGAATGTAGTCAGCAATTTTATCCACTTTTGCTTGGCGCAATTTCACCATCAACTCATGATTTTCGGGATCGTAAGAAATATTTCCTGTTTCATTTTCTTTTTCAATTCCTCCTACTCTATGCTCCAATCCTTTTGTTCCTGGAATTGCCCAAGGACGTGCTAATTTTTCATTTCGTTTGTAAGGCAAAAAATGTTCGCCTTCTTTCAAGTCATTTTTTGCAAATGAAACTTTCAAATCCGGCAACTCTGTAGCTGTTGGAAATTTCCAAGGCTCTGAACCATTTGCGATATAACCATCACTCAAGAAAAATACAGGTGTCATAAATTCAATTGCTAAACGGCACGCTTCAAAAGCTCCGTAAAAACAATCGGAAGGAGTATATGATGCAACAATTGGAACAGGCGATTCACCATTTCTTCCATACATCGCTTGCAGTAAATCGGATTGCTCCGTTTTTGTTGGGAGTCCGGTACTTGGGCCGCCACGTTGTACATTTACAATTACCAAAGGAATTTCAAGCATCAATGCCAATCCAATAGCTTCACCTTTTAACGCAATACCTGGTCCGGATGAAGCAGTTACTCCTAGTGAACCGCCAAAGGATGCACCAATAGCAGATGTAATGGCAGCAATTTCATCTTCGGCCTGAAATGTTTTCACACCAAAGTTTTTATGTTTTGATAATTCATGCAAAATATCAGAAGCAGGAGTGATAGGATATGTTCCGTAATACAAAGTGAGTCCGGCTTTTTGAGTGGCGGCAATCAAACCTATTGCAGCAGCTTGGTTTCCCATAATGCTTCGGTATGTTCCTTTTTCTACCGGGGCAGGTTTTACTTCATAGCGGTTCATTGGCGTTTCAACCGTATCGCCATAATTAAATCCTGCTTTTAGTACTTTAATATTTGCTTCAATTAATTCAGGTCGTTTTTTAAATTGTTCTTTTAAAAATTCGATGGAATTATCGAGCGAGCGATTGTACATCCAATAAATATATCCGAGAACGAACATATTTTTAGAACGATCCATTTCTTTTGTTCCGAGCCCCGAATCAGCCAAAGCGGTACGTGTAATTTTTGTGACATCAATTTCATGAACAATGTATTTTTCGAGTGAATTGTCCTTTAATGGATTCACTCCATCGGGATATTTCGCCAACTTTAAATTTTTGGGGTCAAAACCATCTGTATTTGCAATAATAATTCCGCCTGATTTTAATTGTTTAAGATTTGCTTTTAAAGCAGCGGCATTCATTACTACCAATACATCACATGCATCACCGGCAGTAAATATTTCGACACTACCAAAATGAAGCTGAAAGCCTGAAACGCCTGCAATGGTTCCTTGCGGAGCTCGGATTTCGGCAGGAAAATTTGGAAAGGTACTAATATCGTTTCCATATAATGCAGCAGTAGTCGTAAACTGTGACCCAGTCAACTGAATACCATCACCGGAATCTCCGGCAAAAAGGATTACGACATCTGTTTTTATTTCTGTTTTCATTATTAAATGCAAAGTTAATGTAAAGTAAAAAGGTTTCCCCAATCTTGGAAAAACCTTTTAAATACGTATTGTTAATATATATTAAAAATCAATCCAAACAAGCGTTATACTTGCAGCACATAGGGCAACACATTAACATATTTTGACTGAATTGGTTCATTTTGTTCTTGCTATTTCGGTTATTCCGAAGGAATCCCTTCGGGACAAATGTACAGAATATTGTTATTGTGGCAACAAAAACTTGATTTGTAGAAAGAAATTGGCTTATTTTGTTGTAATGAAGAAATTATTGGTTTTAGTAGCGATTGTCCTTATATCCTCCACAACATTATTTGCAGGAGGCTTTCAAATAAATTTACAAGGTCAAAAACAAACAGGAATGGGTCATACAGGCACAGGATTGTGTTTGGACAATGCCAGCATATTGTTCAATCCCGGAGCGCTTTCGTTCTTGGATTCATTAAAAGGAATATACATAGGTGCCAGTTTTATTATGCCCAAAAGCACCTATGCAGATTATGCAACTCGATATGTGGCGCATCCTGTAAAGCATATAGGAACACCTTTTACATTATATGCCAACTACCAATTTAAAAAAGCAAAAAAATTACAATGCGGATTAGGAATTTATACACCTTTTGGTAGCAAAGTACAGTGGGAAGACGATTGGAAGGGTCAATTTTTGATTCGAGAGATTGATTTAAAAACCATTTTTATTCAACCAACGATTTCTTATAAAGTAACGGACAAAATTGGAATCGGAGCGGGGTTTGTTTATGCCACAGGAAGTTTTGCATTACGAAAAGGCGTTCCTATACAAGATTCGCTCGGAAATTATGGAGAAGGGAGTTTGGAAGGAAAAGCTAGTGGGTATGGATTTAATGCCGGGATTTACATCAAAGCTTCCGAAAAATTTTCGATAGGAATTGACTACCGTTCAGAAGTTAAGGTGGCAATTAGTGGTGGCACAGCAGAGTTTGTTGTTCCTTTATCTGTTGCAAATTATTTTCCTACAACTACTTTTTCAACCTCCATTCGATTGCCACAAATGGCAACACTAGGGTTGGGCTTTACTCCAACTAACAAGCTAAAGTTGGCATTGGATGTAAATTATGTAGGTTGGAAATCCTACGATTCTCTAATCATCGATTTTGATGAAAACACCGATAAATTAAAGGATATTCATTCGGCCAGAATGTACAAAAACGCTTACATTTTCCGTTTAGGAGCACAGTACAAATTAAATGAAAAATGGACACTTCGCCTGGGAACATATTATGATATGACACCCGTGCAAGCAGGTTATTTAACGCCAGAAACGCCTGATGCAGATAAGTTAGGAATAACTGCAGGAGCATCTTTTAATGTAACAAAAAAATTGCACATTGACGCTTCTTTTCTTTACATAGAAGGAAAAAAACGTACCGACACCAATTTAGAAACCGATTTTACAGGAACTTACAAAACCAGAGCCTTGGTTCCGGGTGTGAGTTTGGAATATGTTTTTTAATTTTTTTATTCACGCGGGTTTATTATCTTTATAAAAATCTTAACTACTACAAAATGAAAAAACTTTACTCAATTATTGCTGGAGCTTTTATTTTAGCATCATCCACAACAGTGAATGCACAATGTTCAGGCTTGCGCTACCACGATTATATTTTTCCTATTCCTCCTACTTTAACATCCAACGTTGTTTATGGTAGTAATGTGAAAGAAACTGGTGCTACACAATCTTTATTAATGGATATATATGAACCAAGCGGAGATGTATCTACATCAAGAGCCTTGGTGATTGTAGCGCATGGTGGTAGTTTTATTGGTGGTACAAAAACAGGCGGAGACGTTGTTCCTATCTGTAAAGATTTAGCGAAGTTGGGATATGTTGCTGTGTCGATGGAATACAGGATAGGAATGAACAATTTTCCTTTCCCGGGACCTGATTCATCGGATGCTACCGAATCGGTAATGCGTGCTGTTCATGATGGAAGAGCTGCTGTTCGTTACTTTAGAAAAAATGCCCGTGTTGGAGGCAACACTTATAAAATTGATACCAATAACATCTTTTTTGCAGGAGTTTCAGCTGGTGGATTTATTGGCTTACACATGGCCTATTTGGACCAACTTTCGGAATACCCAAATTATATTGATACACTTGGACAACCAGGATTATTAGGAGGTGTAGAAGGCTTGAGTGGAAGTCAGGGTTATCCTTCAGAAGTAAAAGCCGTTGTGAATATTTGCGGTGCTATTGGTGATACTGCTTGGATAAAACCAGGTGATGAACCCGTAATTAGCTTTCACGGCACAAATGACAATACTGTTCCTTATGGATCAGCTGTTATTGTTCTTTCCGGATTTTATCCATTACTGGAAGTAGATGGAAGCTCCACAATAGCCATGCAAATGAATATATTGGGAATAGAAAATTGTTTTGAAACATTTGAGGGAGCTGATCATACTCCTGAAGTGTCAGGCGGAACGGCAGCTACACAGGCAGCTTACTACGACACAATTATAACAGAAACTCGAAACTTCTTAGAACATTATACTTGTGGTATTCTTTTAGATTGCAATTATACTGTTACTCCTATTTTAGGATTAGATGATCTTTCTGCAGATGCTGCTTTTGTTATTTACCCTAATCCGGCTAATACTTCTGCAACAATTGACCTTTCACAATTTAACGGATATGATGTTGCTATTGAATTGTACGATGCATTAGGTCGTCAAGTGAAAAACGTTGGAGGCATTAAAACAGATACATATATTTTGCAAAAAGATAATTTGCAAAGCGGTATTTATTTTATGAATGTATTAGTGGATGGTAAGAAATTTAGTAAGAAGATTATTTTTGAATAGTCTTTAATCGAAAATTTAAAAATCCCGCTTCGTAAATTACGGAGCGGGATTTTTTGTTGCTGATTTTTTCTTTTTTTTAATCTTTACCTTTTCTTAGTCCCTCCATTCGAGATCCAATCTATAGCTCTTTTCAAAATTTCGACATCATCATCAAACTTTCCTATGCTCGTATTACAACTACTACAAAGCCACCCTCTAACACTTCCATCAGTATGACTATGATCTAACACCACATCATTACTGTGTTCTCTAATAAACATTTTTAAGCAAACAGGGCAATGAAATTTTTCTCCAATTTGCGGTCTAGGAAAAGATTTTTCAAACTCTTTTTTTTGTGTTGGATTAATTTTTGTCTTTTGGGAGTAACATTCACGACAAACAGGTCTTCTTAAAACACGATTGTTTTTTCCATATTGATTTGGTGCAAAATTTTCAATATTTTTTTCTACTTTACAAGTTTTACAAACTTTAAACTGCTGTTCTGACATCCTCTAAAATTTTTATAGTACTTCTAACAGTCGAAAGTCTAGCTTCTGCTATTTTGCAGTAATCTTTATTTATTTCACTTCCAATATAATTTCGGTCTTCCAATAAACACATTTTTGCTACTGTTCCGCTACCCATCATTGGATCATAAACTATGTCACCAGGATTACTCCATGAAAAAATATGATCCCTAGCTAATTTTTCTGGAAAAATTGCTGGGTGTTCAAACGCTATTGAATCGGAAGTGGAGTGCCCTTTTCCAATATTATACTCCCATATATTTGTTCTGCGTCCATATTCACCATAACCTCCACGGCTAACTTGAAGCAATTCTCCGTTTTGCAAGCGCTTTGTTCCGTTATCCCCTTTTCTCGATTCTTTATTTTCTCTATCAGTTATCAGATTTATTTTTTTCGGGCTACCTTTACTTAAAACAAACATATATTCAAATGTTTGCCAATAAGTTTTATTATTGCCACAAGCTCCTCTTGGTGGTTTAGCATAAATCATTGTATCAAAAAGATTAAATCCACACTCTTTAAAGTAAAGTGCTTGACGAAAAGAATTACCTGTCTCATTAGCGCCAATTGTTGCATCTGCTACAACCCAAACAAGAACTCCACCTTGTTTTGTAATACGAAACAACTCATTAGCAATTTTTTCAAAAGGAAATGAATAGCCATTGAACTCTGATTTTATGTCAATGATGCTATTATTATAAGTTCTTAAATCATCATAAGGCGGAGAGGTCACCGTCAAATCGATAAACTCATCTTGCATTTTTGACATTGTAGTCAAACAACATTCGTTGTATATCTTATTCTTTAGCAGTTCTTTTCTCATATGGTAAATTTGAGTTTTTTATGTGGGAATTCCACATAGCTTTCATTTATATTATTAACCAAACATTGTTGAAATTGGGAGATGCCGTGTCCTAGCAAGGCATGACGGGCAACAATTAACTTATGAAATACTAGCACCCTTATCATCAACAACCAACTTCACTCTTCTTCCAAGAGGAATTGCCAAATTCTTATCAATATGTCCGGCTGAGAAATTAAAACAAACAGGATACTTGTATTCTTTCACAGCATCCATAATAATTTCTTCGGCTGTTTTACCAAACGGAATTTGATTGTCTTTCATATCGGTCATACCTCCTACTACCAATCCTGCTAAATCACTTAATTTACCGTAGCGTTTTAAACTTACCATCATACGATCGACATGGTAGAGATATTCATCAAGGTCTTCAATAAATAAAATTTTTCCTTTGGTATGAATACTGGAGGCACTTCCTGTTAATGCATACAAGAGTGATAGATTTCCACCAACCAATTCTGCGTCTGCATTTCCATTTCTGTTGAGCGGATGTTTTTCTAATTGATAGAATAGTTTTTCTCCGAATAATGCTTTTCGCATAGTCTCCACGGCTTCAGTGCTAACAGAAAAATTAATTGGCATGGTAGCATGTAAAGTTTGAATTCCAAAATTGTGAATATGAGAATGTAACACCGTTATATCACTGTAACCAATCACCCATTTTGGGTTTTGTTTGAATTTTGTAAAGTCTAATTTGTCGATAATGCGCATGGTTCCGTATCCACCGCGGGCACTGATGATTGCTTTAACTGAATCATCATCCAAAGCCGTTTGTAAATCAGTAGCGCGTTCATCGTCCGTACCCGAAAATTGATGGTCGCTGTTAAATATATTTTTGCTTAATACCACTTCAAGTCCCCAAGCTTTAAAAGTGTCGATAGCGGCTTGTAACTCTTGCAAGGAAATCTTTCTTGCAGAAGCAACAATGGCAATTTTATCGCCATTTTTTAAATGCGCTGGCTGAATTAAATTCATTTTGATTCTTTGTGTTTCAAATTAATCGGATATTTGCAATATGGCCAAACCCGACATCCTTTCTCCTGCTGACATAACAAAGTTAATCAAAACTTTTTACGATAAGCTATTGCTGAGTTCAATAAAACATCATTTTGCGCATCTCGATTTAGAACATCATTTACCTCGCATTGAAAGCTTCTGGAACGCAACTTTATTTCCCGACCATGCCTACGCACAAAATTTAATGGAAAAACACATGCATTTGCCTTTACAAAAAGAAGATTTCAAAGTCTGGTTGGACAACTTCTGGTCTACAATTGACGAGCATTTTAGCGGTCCGAATGCCGAAACGCTTAAAAACAGGTCGGCTAGTATTGCTTATATTATGCAAAAGAACCTTATTTAAGAATTAGACCCAAAGCTTAAGTTATGGGGTATAATTATATTTAAATTTGTTTGATATTTAAATATGAAGAAAAAACAGATCATACCATTTATTTTAGCGATAACATTTCTGATCTTTATCGTTATCAAAATTACCAATCACAACAAGGAACGGAGAATTGCCCAAACCATAAATGAAAGTTTATCTATAGCCGATTATCAGAAAAATATACCAGCAAAAAATTCGAGTTATGGTAAATATGACTGCA
Source organism: Bacteroidota bacterium (assembly GCA_023251805.1). Lineage (GTDB taxonomy): Bacteria > Bacteroidota > Bacteroidia > 2-12-FULL-35-15 > 2-12-FULL-35-15 > 2-12-FULL-35-15. The sequence goes on from JAHEYB010000004.1 coordinate 84,123, forward strand.
TTACTCCTGTTTTTAAAGGAATCGGAATCGCTAAATTAAATGGAAAATCAGGTTTAATAGACACCCTTTCGTTACAAGAAATCACTCCGATTAAATATGATGTTGTTTGGTCAATGAAAGATGGAATAGCAGAAGTAGAACTGAATAAAAAATATGGATTTGTAGATAGTACCGGAAAAGAATTAACTGCACTTGAATATGATTTTGTGGTAGGCTTTGAAAATGGACTTTCAAATGTTAAGAAAGATGACAAATGGGGATATATCGACAAGAGAGGAGAGGTGGTTATTCCAATAAAATATCAAATGGCTTGGAGCTTTAAAGGAAATACCGGAGCTGTGAAGCTGGAAAACAAATGGGGTTTTATAAATAAATTAGGAGCCTTTGTGATTCCATTGCAATTTGATTATGTGGATCGGGATTTTGATCCAGTCCTAGCAGAAGTAACAAAAGATGGGAAAACCTTTTTTATTAATAGAAAAGGGAAATGTGTTAAAAATTGTCCTTAATAAACAATTGATAGTATTTCGTAACAAAAAACCCATTCTACACTCCCTTATCCAACAAAACAACCTCACAAAGGATTAATTTTTATCTTTGTTCCTCTTAAGTCAAAAGAGAAGAATTCAAAATTCAAAAGAAATGAAATTTCTACTCCTTTTTGACTTTTGACTTAAGCACTTTAAACTTATAAATTTTGACATTTAAAAGACATACCGTTACAGCAGCATTACCTTATGCAAATGGCCCCGTTCACATCGGTCATTTGGCAGGATGCTATTTGCCTGCTGATATTTACGTTCGTTACCTGCGCTCAAAAGGTGAAGATGTAAAATTCATTTGCGGTTCGGATGAACATGGCGTTCCTATTACTATCAAAGCAAAAAAAGAAGGAATTACTCCTCAACAAGTGGTTGACAAATACCATAAAATGATGGGCGACTCTTTTAAAGAGTTTGGCGTGTCATTCGATATTTATTCTCGTACTTCTTCAAAGACACATCACGAAACGGCTTCTGCCTTTTTTAAAACATTGTATGATAAAAAAGTATTCGTAGAGGAAATTACGGAGCAGTACTTTGATGAAAAAGCAAATCAGTTTTTAGCAGATAGGTATATTGTAGGAACCTGTCCTAAATGTGCCAATGAAAATGCTTACGGAGACCAATGCGAAAAATGTGGAAGCACATTAAATGCAACCGACTTAATAAATCCGAAATCTACTTTATCGGGTGACAAACCTGTTTTGAAAAAAACTAAGAATTGGTTTTTGCCACTTGATAAAATGCAAGCACAAATTGAAGCGTACATCGATTCTCACAAAGAATGGAAAAGCAATGTATCTGGCCAGTGTAAAAGTTGGTTGAATGCTGGCCTACAACCCCGTGCTATGACACGCGATTTAGATTGGGGTGTAAAAGTTCCTGTGGATGGAGCAGATGGAAAAGTATTGTACGTTTGGTTTGATGCGCCTATTGGATATATTTCTGCAACAAAAGATTTAACTCCTGATTGGGAAAAATATTGGAAAGACAAAGAAACGAAGCTTGTTCACTTTATCGGAAAAGACAATATTGTTTTTCATTGTATTATTTTCCCTGCCATGTTGATGGCAGAAGGCTCATTTATTTTACCTGAAAATGTTCCGGCAAATGAATTTTTGAATTTAGAGGGAGATAAAATTTCTACTTCTCGTAACTGGGCAGTTTGGTTACACGAATATTTGCTTGAGTTCAAAGACAAACAAGATGTGTTGCGCTATACACTTTGTGCAAATGCCCCTGAGAGCAAAGACAATGATTTTACTTGGAAAGATTTTCAAGCAAAAAACAATAATGAGTTGGTGGCTATTCTTGGAAACTTTGTAAATAGAACATTGGTTCTTACACATAAATATTACGAAGGAAAAGTCCCAGTTGCTGCAGAATACAACAAAACAGATCTTTTATTATTAGAAGAAATAACAAAATTCCCTGCAAAAATTGCAGCAAGCATCGAGCAATATCGTTTCCGTGAAGCATTAGGAGAATTAATGAACCTGGCGCGTTTGGGAAATAAATATTTGGCGGACAATGAGCCTTGGACACTCATCAAAACAGATGAGAAACGCGTTCAAACGATTATGAATTTGTCTTTACAGATTTCTGCAAACTTAGCGGTGTTGATGGAACCATTTTTACCATTCACATCGAAAAAATTAAGTGCGATGTTAAATTTGAATACTGGTTTAAAATGGAACGATGCTACGCGCACCGATTTATTATTAGCCGGACATCAAATAAATACTGCTGCATTATTGTTTGATAAAGTAGAAGATGAAACTATTACTGCACAAGTTCAAAGATTAGAAGATTCTAAAAAGATGAATGAAGAAGATAAGTCAACAGAGATAAGCCAAAATTCAAAAGAAATAAAAACGGAAGTCACTTTTGAAGATTTTTCGAAAATGGATATTCGAATAGGCACAATATTAGAAGCAGAAAAAGTGCCGAAAGCAGACAAACTTTTAAAATTGTTGATTGACACCGGAATTGATAAACGAACTGTTGTTTCTGGAATCGCTGGTTATTATAAACCGGAAGATATTATTGGGCAACAGGTTTCTATTTTAGTAAATCTTGCTCCTCGCAAAATAAAAGGAATTGAAAGCCAAGGAATGATTCTGATGGCAGAAAACAACAAAGGTGAGTTAAGTTTTGTTTCTCCAACAAAGGATAGTATGAATAATGGTGGGGTTGTGAAATGACCCATCCCCTGCCCTTCCCTGAGGGATGGGAGTTGGGTTCGCATAGTTACTCTTTAGTGAAATTAATAATTTGTTTTACGTTTTAACAGACCCATCCCCGGCCCTTCCCTAGGGGAAGGGAGTTGCTTCGTTTATTTATTACTGCTATCCTATTCTTTATATTTTCTAAAAAACGCTAGTCGTAATTTATACAAAAAGGTTGCCTCTCCTTTAACAATTATTGTGGAATAAAGTTTGTATCGTTTGAGTTCGCTGTTCGTTATAAAAGCAAAATAACTCAAAATGAAAAAGACTACTCAAATTAAATTGTTGGTACTAGCCTTGAGCATTACTAACATTTTCTGTTTTGGCCAACAAAATCGGTCAGCCATTTGTCGCTTAGGCGATATCACCAACGATTCAATCCTTCCTTATATTCAATCACTGGAAGTAGATTGCAGCAAAGAAGTGAAATCCTATTTAGAAAAATCGGAACAATTAATTGCAATAAAACAAATCGAATTAAAAGGTGATGCCAGTCCGACTGAGTGGGAACAACTTTTCGGAAAAATAAAAACACAATCAACAATTAAGACAGTTGTCTTCAAAGAGAATACCTTTTCCGCTTTACCTTATGGATACGAAGGCTTGTTTAACGTAGAGAATTTTTCTTTTAATAGTAATGAAGAAATAGACTACGCTACATTATTAGATCAACTTGCAAAGTTGCCCAATTTAAAAGACTTACGTTTAGAAGTTGTTACAATTTTTGAGCTACCGAACAAATTAGAACAACTGAAAAATATTGAAACCCTAAGAATTATCAATACCGATGAATCCATTTCAAAAAACGATACTACATTACTTTCATTAGAAAAAGAGCCTGTTACATATGATTATTCTGTCAAAAGAGAAACCGGGAAAATGATTATTGTGAAATATATAGCAATGGCCGGAGAAATTGATAGTGATGAATACAAAGAATTGGCAAAACGCTTTACAACAACCAATAATTATATAGCAACAAGAATGGCTTTTGTGCCAAAGTACGCGAATGTAGATCCACCAATAAAAGGGATAGATGTAGAACGAGAAAATTATTTAATCAATCCGAAAATTGAAAATATTCTAACATACCAAAGCGGAACAAAAATTCGAATTCCTGCCAATGCATTCATCGATAAAAATGGAAATCCTCTGGGTTCAAGTGTCAAAATCAGTTATCGCGAGTTTAGAGACCCCGTTGATTTTTTAGTAAGTGGAATTCCAATGAAGTATGATACTGCAGGTGAAGTGACAAATTTTGAATCTGCAGGGATGTTTGAGCTTTTAGCGAGCAATAATAACGAAGCTGTTTCTGTAGCAAAAGACAAAAGCATTGACATGAATTTTGTTACAACGAGTAAAGATTCAACTTATAATTTTTATTCGTTTAACGATAGTAGTGGAAACTGGGAATATTTAAATAAACCTAAATCTGTTACTTCATCTACCGAAATAAAAACAAAGCCTCCAACAAAGGCATTTCAAACATTTAATTCAATTGCACTACGAACACATATTTATGATTCCACAAATTTTGCAAGCCGGTTCGAAGACAACATGTATACTTATACAAATTTAAAAACCACAGGTGGTAAAAGAATAAAATATCGCTATAATGGCAAAAAGCGAAGCAAATCAACCAATTCACTAGTGCGCATTAACAGAATAAGAAAAAACAAAGATGGCGATGTGTTGTTTAAAGTAAATTATCTTCAAAATTCTCATCCAGAAATGGGTGAATTCAGCAGCTTATATTTTGTATCCAACGAAAATATGAATGTTACTGACTTCAAAAAACAATTTGGAAAAAGAAAATATTATAATGATGTGAGAATAACGGGAAATGGCGACAACATTGAACTGAAGCTTAAAGATAATAAAAGCATAAAAAGTCTTTCTGTTAGTTTGGTTACTATCAATGACAAAGGAATAACAAAAGAGGTTAAAAACCCAAATGCTAGAATCAGAAGTTACAATAGAAAGCTAAAAAGCCGAGAGCGAAAATTTAATAGAACTTTAGCCAGAGGAAAAATAGGTAATAATATGAAAAAAGTCACTGATCGAAATCAGTTAAAAGCCTATGCATTCAACAAAGCAAAAAAAGATATGAATGCGGAAGAAAAAGAGATGTCCTATACCGAATGGTTAGTTTACTGCAAACAAACTGAAGAAAATATTGTGGCTGATAATGCTGTAAAATTACAACGAATAGGAAATAAAAGGGCTACGAGTACGAATATCATTCAAAGTTTTTCCTTGAGAGGAATGGGTATTTTTAATTGCGACCAAATTCAACGAATGGAGGAACCTATTGAAGTATTTGCGAAATACAAGAATGAAGACAATCAAAAATTTAGTCCGGAATCGGTTTATATTATTGACAAAACAGGCAATTCAGTGTTTCAATACGATGGCACCAGAGGATATAATGTAAATAAAATAGCATTCAACAAAAGTACAAAAGCGCAAAATACGATGTTAACAATCAACAAAGATGGCTCAATTGGCTTGTATACGAGTGCTCAATTTAAAAATGGCAATTTTAAAGACAAAACGCGATACGACTTTGATGTAACAACACTCGACTCGAAGTTCACAACAGTAAAGGATCTTAAAATGCTAATGGGTTTCTAAAAAAAGTTTATCTTTAATGTTGCATTCAGGAACAATTCCTGAATGCAATTTTTATTGATGACTTATGAAAAAAATTGTATTCTTATTACTTGTTGCTCTTTCCCAAAAAAGTTTCGCTCAGGAAAAACTATTAACGATGGAGGAAGCGGTTGTAAAACAACGTGGTGCTTTGGCTCCTTCCAAACTTTCTCAATTAATGTGGGTAAAAAACACCGACTCCTACTCTTATGTTAACCCCGGAGAAGTTCAGGAATTATTTATCTGCAACGCTTCTGATGGAAAAGTAACTCAAGCGATTTCATTGCCTATTGTAAATGAAGAATTGAAAAAAATCGACATCGGAACATTTAAGGTTTTTCCGGTGATGAAATGGAAAAATGAAAAGCAATTTACTTTCGAAGTGTTGAAAGATGGCAAACATTTTTTCTTGGCATTTGATATTAAGACAAAAAAATTAACGAATGAAGTTACTACCGACATAGATGCTGAAAACACTGATGTTGCAGATAAAACCAGATTTGTAGCCTATACTGTAAAAAACAATTTATTCATCCACGATGGAAAAAACAATTTAATTGTTACCAACGACAAGGACGAAAATATTGTGAATGGAAAATCTGTTCACCGTGAAGAATTTGGAATTTCTAAAGGAACATTCTGGTCGCAAAATGGAAACCTGCTTGCTTTTTACAGAATGGATCAAACAATGGTAACGGATTATCCGATTATCGACTGGACTACTCGCCCCGCAAAAAACGAAAACATTAAATACCCTATGTCTGGTGATAAAAGTCACGAAGTTACAATTGGTATTTACAATGTGAGCAATGGCAAAACAATATTTTTAAAAACGGGAGAGCCAAAAGAACAATATCTAACTAACATTGCTTGGAGTAATGATGAACAACACGTTTATGTGGCAGTTTTGAATCGTGAACAAAACGACATGAAATTAAATTCATACAATGCTGCTACCGGATTGTTAGAAAAAACGTTGTTCGAAGAAAAACAGGACAACTATGTTCATCCGATGCATGCGATGGTGTTTTTACCAAATGCATCAGGACAATTTATCTGGCAAAGTGAACGTGACGGCTACAACCATTTGTATTTGTATAATGCAGATGGAACATTGGTAAAACAAGTAACAAAAGGTAGCTGGATGATAACTGATTTTGCAGGATTTGATGCAAAAGGAACAAAAGCATTTTATACTTCTACAACAGAAAGTGGTATCACCCGCAACTTTTATTCAGTAGAAATTAAAAGTGGAAAAACTCAACGGATTACTGTAGGTGATGGAACGCATACCAATATGCTTAGTAGTAATGGCACTTACATTATCGACAATTTCCAAAGCACAACTATTCCTCGCAATATAAATGTGATTAGCAGTAATGGTAAAAAATCAAGAACGATTTATACGGCAAAAAATCCCTTAGCGGATTATAAATTAGGAGAAATGAAATTATTCACTCTCAAAAGTGAAAATGGTGACGATTTATTTTGCCGATTGTTCAAACCTGTAGGATTTGATTCCACAAAAAAATATCCTGTGATTGTTTATTTGTATAACGGTCCGGGTGCACAAATGATTAATAACACTTGGAATGGTGGTGGTGACTATTGGTTTCAATATATGGCTGAAAGAGGATTTGTGGTATTTACAATTGATGGTCGTGGAAGTGCCAACAGAGGATTGGTTTTTGAACAAGCTATTTTTAGAAATGTAGGTGTTGTAGAAATGAAAGATCAAATGGTGGGCGTGAGTTTTCTAAAATCACAAAAATATGTAGATGAAAAACGCATGGGAATTTTTGGTTGGAGTTATGGAGGGTTTATGACGACTAGCATCATGACACGGTACCCAGATGTGTTTAAGGCAGCGGTTGCAGGCGGACCGGTAATTGATTGGACGTATTATGAAGTGATGTATACCGAGCGATACATGGATACACCACAAGAAAATCCAAAAGGATATGCCGAATCAAGAGTAATCAATCACATTGATAATTTAAAGGGGAAATTATTGATTATTCACGGAGCGCAAGATCCGGTTGTTGTTTGGCAACACAGTATACAATTTTTAAAAGCCGCTGTGGACAAAGGAAAGCAAGTAGATTATTTTGTTTATCCCGGACATGAACACAATGTATTAGGTAAAGACAGAGAGCACTTGTACCAAAAAGTAACGGATTATTTTATGCAAAACTTATAACATGGAAAACAGCGAAGGAAACATCATCCACAAAGCAGAATTTAACACTGTTTTAAGAGCCTATATTTTATTATATGTAGCCTTTTTTCTATTTATCTCCATTATTGGAATTCCACTTTGTATTGTTTGGCTTTGTGGTGTTGGTCAATGGTATGCGCGTCACTATTTCGACAAATTAGAATGTGTATTGACCGACAAAAATTTGAGATTTAAAAAGGGAATCATTGTGCAATTTGAAAAAACAATTCCTTTGGAAAATATTCAAGACATGGCATTTATTGAAGGCCCTGTTTTAAGACATTTTAATTTATGTGTCTTAAAAGTAGAGACAGCCGGAGGCTCTGCCCACATGTCCCACCAAATGAGTTTGGTTGGAATTAAAGAGGCGCAAGAATTCCGATTGAAAGTATTAGAGCAACGCACATTATTAAAAAACACACAAGGCAATCACGACAATCAAAATGTGTTGGTGGAAATTAAAGAAAGTTTATTGAGGATTGAAGGGTTGTTGAAAGAGAAAAAATAAAAAAATAAAAAATTTGAAACACTCAGTAAAATATATACTTCTTCTAGTTTTATTGCATTTTTGCAATTTCATATCCTCACAAAATAGAGCTCAACTTGATTCTATTCTTTCGTTGGTAAAAAGGAGTAAGGATGATACAAGCAAAATTAACTATCTAAATAACCTTTCTAGAAAAATATATTCAACAAATCCAGACTCATCTTATTTATTGAGTGAACAAGCATTTAACCTTTCCAAAACACAAAATTGGGAAAAAGGAAAAGCAAAAAGTGCTATCTGGCTTGGCTGGTGCAAGTTTTTGGCAGGGGATTACGTTGCATCACTTAATCATTATAGAACTGCTTTAGTGTCAGCGGAAGAAATTCAGGATAAGACAATTATTTCATCAGCATTGGGAAGCATTGGAACTGTTTATCACCAGCAGGGAGATTATACTATGGCCCTTGACTATTATTTTAAAGCATTGAAGTTAGATGAAGAAACAAATGATAAATACGGCATTGGAGATAGGTTGGGAAATATCGGAGGTATTTATCACTATCAGAATGATTATCCAAAAGCTCTAGACTATTATTTGAGAGCCTTGAAAATAGCAGAAGAGCTGAAAGACACCTATGCCACTGCAAGGCACCTTGGTAATATCGGTATCGTGTATTATTCTCAGAAGAATTATGCAAAAGCACTAGATTACTACCTTAAAGCTATAAAACCATTTGAAGATGCCGGAGACCAAAGCAGCGTAGGAACTCTAATGGGAAATATTGGAGGAATTTATCAATCACAAAAAGATTATCCAAAAGCATTGGACTATTGTCTCAAATCCTTGAAGATTGCCGAAGAAATGGGTGATAAAAATGGGATTGCGAGGCAAAAGGGAAGTATAGGAGCAATCTACACCGCCATCCAGAATTATCCTGAAGCTGAAAAATATCTATTTGGCGCATTGAAATTAGACAAAGAGATTGGGGCTACAAACGAACAAATGCAAACCGAAGTTGCGATGAGTGAGCTCTTTACACAAACCAACCGACATGCCGATGCGTTGGATCATTACAAAAACGCGATGGCTTTAAAAGATACTCTGTTCAGTCAGGAAAAAAATAAAGAGATTACTCGTAAAGAAATGAACTACGAGTTTGAAAAAAAAGAATCGCAAACAAAAGCGGAACAGGATAAAAAAGATGCTGTGACAAAGATTGCGATTACCTCCATTGTCTTCGGACTGGTTCTGGTGTTGATATTTTCAGGTTTCATTTTTAACAGATGGCGAATCACTAAACAACAAAAACGTATTATCGAAAGCCAAAAAGAAATTGTAGAGGACAAACAAAGAGAAATCCTCGACAGCATCCGTTATGCCAAACGCATTCAAACAAGTTTACTTCCGTCCGAAAAATACATTGAGAGAAAAATGAATGATCTGAAAAAATGACATTCTCTTTTAAAACTTAATTGGCTTAAACATTAGCGAATACGCTAAATGAAATCCAGCAAAAGGTATTGTTGTTAATATATCAAAATCGATAACAGATGTTTTACTTTGATAAATTATTTCAAACCTAAATAAAGAAGGACTGCGGGGACGGTTACACTGATAGTTTGAAGAATGGCCGTTAGATTTATTTTTTTCTCTGTTACTTTGGTCTCACCACAATCTGAGCAAGATGTAATTTCCTTTACGATACCATTTCTATCATAGGTCACAAACAAATCCACCCATTTTCCGGTGGCCTTTGCACCATTCGTTTTTTTTATAAGAAAAGAAAATGTTCTGCGGTCGGTGGTACGATATTTATAAATCAGTTGAGAAGATGTATCCGTAAAATATTTAATATCATAAGGCGGAATTCCTAAAGTGGTTGAGACCTCTTCTTTGCTCATTCCTGTTTTTAATGAAAGTACCTGTTCCACTCCTGCGTACTTTGGTGATTGAACCAAACAGGATGAAAAAAAGATAACAGTAAATAAAATGGAGTAATACTTTTTCATACTCAAATATCGTAATTTTTTAATTACAACAAACATTAAAGTGGCTTCGACAGGAATCGAACCTGTATCAAAAGTTTAGGAAACTTCTATTCTATCCATTGAACTACGATGCCAATTGCTTTACAAATTATATTTTTTGTTTTAAATATTTTCTTCCTGCTGCCGTTTTAAAATATTTCTCTCTCATAATTGCATTTTCTCTTGATGTAAATTCTTCAAAATAAACTAACTCAAAAGGAGTTTTGTTGGCAATTGATTTGTCTTTCCGCTATTGTGTTCCTTTATCCTTACTTCAATATTTTGACAATGTCCTTTGTAAAAAGAACCATCAAATAGACTTTTAATGACATATGTATAAAACATAAAAACTTCTATTCCCCGCCCGAACGATTGAACATCGTTCAGTCGGGCGGGTATCCATTGAACTACGAAACCCTAATTCTAAAGGCTTGCAAAGGTATCAATTTTTACAGACCCCTACATTGCCATTTCCTGAATTATTAGTATTTTTAGGTGCTTAAAAAGTCGTTTTCATGAAATTTACAGCAAAACAAATAGCCGATTTATTAGGAGGAACCGTTGAAGGGAATGGTGATGTAGAGGTTTCTGGCTTGGCGAAAATTGAAGAAGGAAAAGCAGGAACCTTATCGTTTCTCTCGAACCCTTTGTATACACCTTATATCTACGAAACAGATGCTTCAGCTGCCATTGTAAACAAAACATTGGTACTTGAAAAACCTGTAAAATCGACTCTTACCCTTATTCGTGTTGAAGATTCTTATTCCAGCTTTGCAAAGTTGTTGGAAATCTATCATCAATTCAAACACAATAAAAAAGGTATTGAACAACCTTCTTTTGTTTCTCCAACAGCTACACTTGGAAACGATTGTTATGTTGGAGCTTTCGCCTACATAGGAGAAAACGTAAAAATTGGAAACAATGTAAAAATATACCCTCATTGCTATATTGGCGACAATGTTACAATTGGAGATGATTGCGTTTTCTTTTCTGGAGTAAAAATTTATTACGATTGTGTGATTGGAAACGATTGCACCATTCATGCGAGCACCGTTGTTGGTAGTGATGGTTTTGGATTTGCTCCAAGTGCAGAAAACAATTATAAAAAAGTTCCTCAAATTGGAAATGTAGTGATTGAAGACCATGTTGAGATTGGTTCCAATACGTCTATCGACAGAGCAACAATGGGTTCAACCCTTATTCGCAAAGGTTCAAAACTAGATAACTTGGTACAAATTGCACACAATGTGGAATTGGGTGAAAATTGCATTTTAGCAGGAGGTTCATTTGTTGCAGGTTCAACTAAACTTGGAAAAAATGTGATGATGGGCGGACAAGCAGGTGTAATTGGACATTTAAAAATTGCGGATGGAGTGAAGATTGCTGGACAATCAGGAGTTGGAAGCAGCATTGATACAGAAGGACTAGTCGTGCAAGGTTCGCCTGCATTTGCGATTGGTGATTTCCAAAGAAGCTATGTACTTTTCAGAAGTTTCCAAAAAGTAAATGACCGCGTTCGTACTCTTGAAAAAGAATTGAAAGAATTAAAAAAATTAAATACACCTGAATAGCTTCTGCTATTATTTATATGAGTACTGCTCCTACCAAATTTATTGATGTTGAAAAAGTTCTGAGAGAAAAAGCTCCCGGATTAAAAAAATGGATGCCTCGTTTTGTTCTTAATTGGTTGAAACGCAAACTTCACGAAGAGGATATCAACACTTTGATGATTGACTTGAAAGATGTTTACGGAGTGGAATTCAACAACAGAGGACTGGATAAATTAGGTGCGAAAATAGAATCTACCAACTCACATTTTATTCCAAAAGAAGGCGGAATTATTTTAGCTGCAAATCATCCACTTGGCGGGCTTGATGGAATGGCCTTTGTAAAAACAATTGCAGAAGTTCGCCCTGACATTCACTTTGTGGTGAATGATGTATTAAAAAATTTAAAAAACTATGGTGATGTTTTTATCGGCATCAACAAAATAAAAACAACTTCAGCAACTTCTTTAAGAACAATTGAAAGTGTATTGATGACAGAGGAAGCAATTGGTTTTTTTCCTGCAGGTTTAGTTTCCAGAAAACAAAATGGAAAAATCATGGACTTGGATTGGAAAAAAAGTTTTGTAACACAAGCCATCGATCACAAACGAATGATTGTTCCTGTTTTTATTGAAGGGCAGAATTCAAAATTCTTTTACAACTTCGCACGTTTCCGAAAACGCATTGGAATAAAAGCAAACATTGAAATGCTTTTTTTGCCGGATGAAATGTTCAAGCAAAGAAACAGAACCATTCGTGTGCACTTTAGTAAAGCATTTGACCCAGCTATATTAGACAAGCGCAAATCACATAAAGGATGGGCGGATCATATCAAAAAATATATTTATTCTGCAGAGTTTAAAAAAGGTGTTCCGTTTGAAGAGTATATGAATTTGAGATAGAAATAGCAACAGTTCTTTTCCTTTTATCCCGGTAAGCGGGCAATATTTTTTTCCATCATATTTAATTGCTTCACAATTTCTTCGGCTTTAGGCTTACAAGCTTTTGCTTTTCTGAAATACTCTTTTCCAATTTTATTTTGCTTGCGCTGAATTTCAATTGAGCACAACTGAAGATATACAGC
>JAHEYB010000054.1 GCA_023251805.1 Bacteroidota bacterium
TGGATATGGTGTCGCCTCTGTTTTATTTTTTCACTTAACAGTAAATATTGGAATGACCATTGGACTTGCTCCTGTTATTGGAATTCCATTACCATTTTTTAGTTATGGTGGTTCTTCATTGTGGTCATTCACCATTTTACTTTTTATTTTTGTGAAATTAGATTCTAAGCGATTACAGATTTTGAGATAGAACGCGGAAAAGGGAACGCGGACCTGCCAGCAGGCAGGTGACGCTGAAAACAGGGATAAAAAGGGATTAAATTTATTGCTTATTAAAAAGGGACGCGGAAACGGGAACGCAAGAAATTAAAGATTCTTACAGATTTTTTTATACTTATTTAGCCTACAGAAGTATTTTCTCCAAGTTTATCTCCAGCGAGTCAAGAGAGAAGAGGCGGCTGAAGAAAACAAATTCATTTAGAAACGTTTAATATTAAAAACATGAAAGCAAAAAAAAATTGGCACGAGCAACACATTGAAACATCCACATTCAGTCAACGTTTGGCCGACAAAGTTGCAAATGGAATGGGTTCCTGGCGATTTATTATTCTGCAAACAATTTTGGTAATTCTTTGGATGGGATTAAATATTTTTGGTTTTATAAAACACTGGGATGTATATCCGTTTATACTTCTTAATTTATTATTTTCAACGCAAGCTGCTTATGCCGCACCAATCATTATGATGTCGCAAAATCGCCAGAGTGAGCGCGACCGTATACAAGCACAAGCCGATTATCAAACCAATTTGGATGCTAAAATGGAAATAGAAGAGCTTACTAAAAAGCTAAACTCCATTGAAGTAGATAAATTAGATAAGATTATCCGAATGTTGGAGGAAATGAAAAAATAGGAACACGGATAAAACGGAAAACAGTGATTAAAGCGGATAAAATTTACTGTTTAGTGTTTAAAAATAAAAATCTGTGAATATCCCTTTTTTCCGCGTCATCCGCGTTCCATTATCATGTAAGAAAACTCCTAATTATGTGCTTTTCCTTGAATAGTAAAGCAAATCCTTGCTTTTAAAAAAGATTTTTGTTAGATTAGCTATATCATTTCTTATAGTATTAACTTTATTCTCCTAAAAATGAAACGCACGCTATTTCCCACGCACGCTATTTTTCACAAAACAATTTTTATAATTAGTTTTTTAATGCTTTTTACAATTTCTGTAAAAGCTCAAGGACCCAAATGGTCAACTGCCGGAAACGCAATTGGAATAAGTGATAAAATAGGCAGCACCAATAATTTTCCTTTGATATTTACTGTAAACAACGCACAAAAAATGATGCTAAGCACAAGTGGCGTTTTGCAATTAAATAATTTGAGTGGAATGGGCAATCGTTTTTTGCAAACCGATGCAAGCGGAAATATTATTCCCTTTGCAATGGGAACAGCTTCGCAAGTATTATACGGAAATGGAACATGGGGCAGTTTACCAAGTATTCCTGCAAGTTTATGGAGTACAAGCGGAAGTAATATTTATTATACCGGTGGAAAAGTTGGCATTGGAACAAGTACTCCTGCAACAGCATTGGATGTAATTGGTGATGCACGCATTTCAAATAATTTATATGTTGGTGGCGGAATTATTATTGCAGATAAAGTAAATGCAAATGAAGAAGTGATTACAGTTAAAATGAAAGCCGACTCAATTGTAACCGACAGTACAAAAGGATTTTATGGCACAAGTAAATTTAATGGCGATGTAAAATTGCAAAGCAGATTATCAGTAGACGGAAATGCCACAGTAGGAGGCGATTTAAAAACAATGGGAAGTTTAACTTTTGCTGCCGATAAAAAAATTAGTTATTTAGCCGCTTCCGGCACAACGCCTTCTCTTTTTGGATGGGGAACTCCTATTGATATTATTGGGCCAAGCTTACCATTTTGTTTTGAACCTACAACTGGAATGGCACCTACTGCCAATGTATTTGATGGGATGATATACGCTAAGGGAGTCAATGCAACAGGACAATTAAATTTATTGAGAACCGGTTTTGATGGAGCAAATGGAATTATAGATGTTGCTGGAATTGGTGGAACTACCAACCCTAGCCTTTTGCTTAATTATTATTGCGGAATGGATATTTACATGTGTACAGGTGGAGGAGGATATGTTCGTTCTGGTAAAAACTTTGAAGTTGGAAACCCTCTTAGAGATGCAAACATTGCAGTAAATGTGGATGTAGATGAACAAACAGGTTTGTTTGTTACTACTTCGCATGCGAGTGATTTTAAATACAATACAAAACTTGCTGTTAGTAGAGACAATACAAAAGCCTTAGCGGTATATAACAACTCTACTAGTAAAGAAAATTTTGTTGTGTATGGGGATGGAAGGGTATCAATTGGAACAAGCTACAAAAATGGAGGATATATGCTTGCTGTAAATGGAAATATTATTGCCCAAGAATTGCATGTAAGAGAATATGCCGCCTGGCCCGATTACGTTTTAAAACCTAACTACAAATTAATGCCATTGGCAGAATTGGAAAACTACTTTAATGTACATTCCCATTTCCCAGAAATGCCAAGCGAAAGCGAAGTAAATGGTAAAGGATTTAATGCTTCCGAAATAATTACAAAATTATTAAAACAACAAGAAGAATTGGCGCTTTATATTATTCAGCAAAATAAACAACTCATTGAACAAAATAAACGGATTGAATCATTAGAAAATCAGGTGAAAAAATAGTATGCGATCCCTGTTTTTTGTTTTCTTAGCAGGTTTGACCTTGCTGTCCTCAAGTATTTTGGGGCAAAATGATTCTATTCGTAGAAAAACTTTCTTTCTCATCGGAATAAGGGCCGCTGCTGTTCATAATTATGAGCTCTTCGGACCTGGCAGTAGTCAAGGAAAATCAAAGGTGCGCGCAAACGGAGAGGGCTATTTAAGCTTAGGAGTTCAAAGTAAAAAGTTAAGAGTATTGGTCGATGTGGGTTATGCTAGTCATAGAACGAAAAGAGTACAAACAGATGTAGTTTCTCCTTATACTTATAGTTATTTCTATGAATTCTATTTGACTAAACTCAACATCGAATTTCTTCAAGGAAAAAAAAGTCAATGGATAATTGGAATAAATGTGGGCGCATCTAGGCTACTAAAGTTTAATAAAACGTATGATGCAAAGCCTCCATCAGGAGATCAAAAATACGTGTATGACATTCCGCAAAATGTCTTTTGGGGCGGGATTTCATTCGGACGATCCATTAAACTTACGGAACATGTAAATTTAGACATTCTTGCTAGCAATAGTTTATCTACAAGAATTTATCCATTTAGTACTTCTTACAATTATTATGATAGAGATACCCCTGGAAGAAATCTATGGGTAAAATCATTTTCTCTGCAACTTATTTATAAAATATAAAGATGAAACGATATAAAAAGAACTAGCAACAAATATAAATGGTGTTTATTATTATGTTTTACTTGTCCACGAACAAGAGTACAAAGGCTTTTTTCAGGTGCTTGGCAATTAATCAACTCAATCAATCTTCTTCCTAGCTTTTTCCTTCACAATCTCTTGAATAGAACGGTTTTCGATTTTGCTTTCCAGCCAGGTGATAATATCAAAATACATAAAAGCTCTGCGTTCATATTTACTACTTTCCAATGAAAGCATTTGTTTTTTTAAGGTATTGAATTGTTTTTTCAAATGTAATTCGGATGGGTCGATAAATAAATACCTAAGGAAATTTAAAATATACTTTTGGTACTGGCTCAATTCCCCTTTTTTTCTAAAATAACGGTAGGTGGAACGGATATTGGATTCTACTAGATAGTCGTTACCCAGTTCAAAGTGACAAACAAGCAATAAAATACGGGCGAAGGAATAAATGTCTTCCCGCAAATCAATTTCTTTTTCGTTATAAATTTTGTTCAGCCACTTAATTCCCATTTTGTAATTGCCGCTACCAATATACAAACAGGCAATTTTATAATAGATTAGCAAAACAGAGTGTTTATCAAGCTTAGGAATAAATTTATTTAATTCGTTTTCCAAAGCCCCTACTATTCGTATTCCGGATTTAAATTCTCCCAACATAAAATGCCGGTTCATTTCGTGTACATAAATGGCTTTAAATAAATTTAAGTTAATGTTTTCGGTAAGTACCAAGGTTTTGTCGCGCTTAATGGCAATCAGTTGTTTTTGCGTTTCAGCAAATTCTTTGTACTTGTAAAGTTTATTTTGAACAGCTAACAAACTATTTAATGATTTAATATACATTTCAAGCTTATGTCGTTTCATTTCGGGTTGTTGCTCAAACAAGTCGACCCACTTATTAGCATAGACATATCCTTTAGAAAAGTCTTGTATAAAAAAGTAATAGCCTACAAAGGAATTGTAGAGGTATAATTTTTCCTGAAAGGATAAGTCTTTTTCTTTGTATTTGGGCAGGCTGGCATTAAAGAACGCACTAACTTTTTCCAAATCCTTTTTGCTTCTGCTAAAACCGGTTTGAACGTAATAAGAATTGAGTTTTAAAGACAGATTAGAGAAAATATTAATGTTTTTAATACTTGCTGCAACATGGTTGGTTGTGTTAATAAGAAAATTCACTCTTTGTTCGTTTCCGGATTCCAATGTTTTAGGAAGTACTAATTTTTCCAGTTCTAAAATTTCGAGCAGTAAAACAGAGCGGTCGTTTTCCATTGCCATTGCTTTGGCTTTGTCAATCATTTTCACACATTCCTTATACAAACATTTGTTATATAAAATTCGTGCATAATCCAGGAGTTCTGTAATTTTTATATTTTCCAAATCGGAGCTGTTGCAAAGTTTGGTGCTTTTTAAAAGCTGGTAATATAAATGCGCCTTGAGGTTGGAAAATTGTGTGGGGTTCAATGACTTTTCTTTAGCAATAATTTTATTTTCATCATAAACTTTTTGGCGTTCGATGGCATCAAATAAAATCACAAATTTTTTATCGGAGCGAGTATTTAAACGAGCAGCATATAATTTAAAAAAACGCTTTTCGCCTTTCGAAAGTGACTGAATTAAGTTAAAAAGCTGATCTGATTTAGCTTTAGACATCGTATTTAAAATTAAATATAAATGTTTATTTATTACATAATAAGCGAATATATGAAATAATTATGTTTTTATACATCGTAGATTGATTTTATTATATACTTGGTATCTTATCTTACCGAACTATATTTGAAACACATAAATAATAAACCACAGGTTAGCACGAAAAATCATCTGCGAAAATCTGCGAAATCTGCGAGAAAAAATATGAAAACAATCGCCTCAATTACCGGAGTAGCCGCATATGTTCCCGATTATGTTCTTACCAACCAAGAGCTGGAACAAACGGTGGATACAACCAACGAATGGATACTGGAACGTTGTGGAATCAGCGAGCGTAGAATTTTAAAGGATCCGGACAAAGCAAGTGCCTTTATGGCTGCCGAAGCTGCAAAAAAATTACTTGCCAAAAAATCTATTTCTCCATTAGACATTGAATTAATTATTGTTGCTACCGTAACTCCAGACCATGCTTATCCAGCAACAGCAAATATTGTTTCGGATATGATTGGTGCAACAAATGCTTGGGGATTTGATGTACAAGCAGCTTGCTCTAGTTTTTTATCTGCATTGCATATTGCATCAAAATTTATAGAATCAGGAACACATAAAAAAATATTAGTGATTGGTTCTGATAAAATGAGTACCATCATTGATTATACCTGCCGAAAAACATCCATTCTGTTTGGTGATGGAGCGGGTGCTGTTTTGGTAGAACCATCAACCGATGGAACAGGAATAATTGACACAAGAATGTATGCCGATGGGAGTGGAAAAAAACATTTATATCAAGCTGCCGGTGGAAGTTTAATTCCTGCATCTATAGAATCTGTTACTAAAAAACAACATTTTATGACGATGGAAGGACAGCCCGTATTTAAACTTGCTGTTATTAAAATGGCAGATGTTGCAGTGGAGATGATGGAACGAAATAAATTAAGTGCTGATGATATTGCTTATTTAACTCCACACCAGGCTAACAAACGAATTATTGAAGCCACGGCAAAACGAATGGGCATTTCCATGGAAAAAGTAATGCTAAACATTCAAAGATATGGCAATACAACTTCTGCTACAATTCCTCTTTGTTTGGCTGAATGGGAAAGTCAATTAAAAAAAGGAGATAACTTAATTCTTACTACCGTTGGTGCGGGATTTACCTGGGGAGGAATGTATGTGAAATGGGGTTATTAAGACAGTAGACAAATTAAAAGAGTCGACAATAGACAAAGAAATATTTTACCCAACAAGCAAACCCAAACTCACTAAAATTTTGGGGATTTTTAAATTGTGTGCTTCAATTACTTGTTTGTTTGCAATTCCCTGCGTTTTTAAAAGCAACTCATTGATTTGGTTTACCTGCGTTATTGTATAATTGGCAAACGGGTGGGTCCTAAATTGACATTATTAAATTCTCATTCCAATAACACAAACATCATCAATCTGCTCGTACTTACCTTTCCATGCTTCAAGACTTTCAAGGAGAATATCTTTCTGTTCTTGCATTGTTTTATTCTGTATTGAATGCAATAACTTCTTCTTTCTTTTATACGTGAATTTTTTGTCTTTTTCACCACCGAACTGATCGGCATAGCCATCTGTAAAAAGATAAACAGTATCCTGTTTCTGCAACTGAATAGTATGCAATGTGAATGGTTTTGACTGAGGATGAAATCCGATAGGCTGCTTATCAGGCTTTATTTCACTTATATCATCAGATGAAGTTTTAATGATCCACAATGGATTATTTGCTCCTGACCACTGGAGTTCATTACTGGAAAGATTAAGCCGTACTAGAGAAATGTCCATACCATCTTTACTTTCTCCTTCTTTACCTGTCTGGCTTAATTCCTTGATTATTTTTTCTCTTAGTCTGTCGAGCACTTCTGCAGGCGTTAGCAACCTTTCTAAGGCGGTAATCTCGTTTAAGAAAGCAATACCAAGCATACTCATAAAGGCACCGGGAACACCATGCCCTGTACAATCAACTGCAGCTAAATACAAATGACCATGCTTTTCCATACTCCAGTAAAAATCCCCGCTCACAATATCTTTTGGTTTAAATAAAATAAAGTGTTCCGGTAAATGTGCTGAGACATGCTCTTCTTCTTTCAGCAAAGCTTGCTGAATTCGCTTGGCGTAATTGATGCTGTCTAAAATATCTTTATTTTTTTCATCAACAATGGCCTTTTGCAAAGCTATCTCTGCATGTGCTTTGCGTTTGTTACGATAATTGTGGTAGCTGACTCCTGCAAGCGCCAGCATAAGAACAAAGCCTGCGATAAAACCGTTACGCTGAGTTGTCTGGCGGGCAAGTTCTACATTCTGTATTTCTTTACCTTTGGTTAAGAGTTCTATTTCACTTTCTTTTTTATCTGTTTCATATTTCGTTTGCATTTCAATTATTTGCTTCGAAGTCTGATCGCTGATCAGAGTATCCTTAAACTGATTAAACAATTCGTAATAGTCATATGCCTCCTGATAGTTTTTTCTTTTATAATTCAGTTTAGCCATGATCTCATAACATTTCATGACTTTATCCTTTTCGCCCAATTCTGAGGCAATCACAAGGCATTTGCCAACCGCGTCAACAGCATCGTCATATCTTCCTTGAAGTGAATGAAGTTCACCCATATTCAGTAAAATCTCAGCCATTCCTGATTTATCTTCCAACTCTTTTGAAATATTTAAAGCTTGGGTGTACAATTCTTCTGATTTACCTAATTCACCTTTTTCGCCATAGCAACCAGCAATCCCCATCAACGAGTGAGATATACTGCCCTTATCATTAAGTTTCTCAAAAATACTTTTAGTTTCATATAATTGGCGAATTGCATCGTCATACTTCTTTTGGTCCATATAAACAAATGCAATATTTCCTGTTGCGCTTGCAACACCGTAAAAATTTCCTATCTCAAGATATAGTTTTTTACCTTGGAGATAGTTTTCAATAGCCAAATTGTAGTATTTTTTATCGTTTGAGTAGGAAGCTAAATTTCTGTAAGTACCACCCAACGCACTTAAAGCAATAGCAATCCCAAGTTTATCTTCCGCCTTTTTTGCGAACTCCAGAGATTTGAGATTGAATTCCAGAGATTTTTTCATCTCTCCTTTTTTAGCGTAAATCCTAGCTATATTATTATGGTTATTTGCCAACATCACGTAATCATTTAAAGATGCTGCAATTTTTATCGATTCCTCATATGCGCTCATTGCTTGCTCATAGTCGCCCTTGTAATAATATACTGCACCAAGAAGATACATACTATAGACAACTCCGGCAGGATAGTCTATTTTCTGAGCAAGTTCTTTAGATTGTTTTACATAATTGTAAGCTATTGAGGGCTGGTCACTTTTATATTCATATGCAAGGTCATTTAAAATAATGACTTTACTCGTGTCTTCTTTAGCAGTTTTTAAAAGATTTTTCAGAGAATCGATCGTACGGGTTTGAGCAAAGCCGAAATGCAGAGAGATCAAGAGCAGCACTGTAAAAAAAAAATTCTTGCTGTATGTTTTCATTGCCTAAATATTATGCATGTAATATACTATAGGTTAACCTACTTAATGTAGAAGAGAAAATTATTCTACCCAACAACCAATCCCAAACTAAACAATACTTTTGGTATTTTTAAATTATGCGCCTCAATCACTTTTTTATTTACTTCAAATTTTAATGTTTCATCCTCCATTTGAACAAAATTAATTCCTGCTCCTTTTTTTGCTAATCCTTCACGTTCAGCAATTAAAAGAGCTGACATATTTTTGGTTTTTTCTACTGCTTCTTTTAACATACTACTTTTCCCGGAAGAAATGTATAATATTTGACAATGGTCCACTTCAGCAATAGTAGCAAATTGTTTAATCACAATTGTTTGTCCATTCGCTTTTTTGGTGGCTGCTAAACTTTTTAATTCCGGTGTTACTTTAGAGTTGCCAATTATAGCAATAACAAAATCACCTTTTTTACTTTCTTCGGGCCACTCAATGTATTTAATAAAATTATAAACATAAACCGAGTAAGCTTTATAGTTTGTTTCCTGCGCATGAACCCTTGTATTGAAACACAGCAGCAACACACACATTACAAGAGTGCGGAATAGAAAAGCGATATTTATTTTACGCTTTGTCATTCAATCTTCTTTTTTGCTTTAAAGGAATACGACAACTTTACAATAAACTCACGTGATGGTCCGGGCAATGGTGCATGATACGAATTATAAGGTTGAATGTATTTCACCCTTTGGTCTAACAAATCATACACTCCTATGCCTAAATCGAGTCCTTTTACGAAAAGATTCTCATATCTTAAAAAGATATTTGCTAACACCATTGGAGAAAATTTTTCGATGACTCCATTTCCTAAAGTATCAACAGAAGTATAACCATACCGTTCTCCTCTGAAACAAACAGAGGGATTCACCGAAAAGTGTTTCGTGATATTAAATCCTGCACTCAAATTAATTTTGTGGGAAGGGAAGGCTAGCAATACACTTTTGTTTTCAGGAACTTCATAATCAGCAATTTTTTCTTTTCCTGCAACTGAATAAAACGCATAATTTAAATTAATGAATCCCCATTTATCCTTGAACTTGTATTCTACTTCTACTCCTCTGCTTCCTGTTTGTCCGATATTGTGATACGCATCCGTTGCGGTTGAATCATCATAATAATAAACAATGGCATTTTTAGTACTGATATCAAAAAAGTTGATAGTAAGAATAGAATTTCTTCTAATCTCATAACCTACTTCCAATTCAGCAACCCTTGTGTTTTCAGGTTTTATGTCGGTTGAATCTTTCAAGTTAATATTTTCGATAGTAGGTGCTCTAAACGCATCGCTATATAATAATTTAAAATGAACATTGTCGATTTTTTTTGTAAGACCCAAACGGGGCACAAAAGCATGCCCATAGGAACTGTGATTATCATAACGTGCACCGAGAATAATATTAATCAACCGAAGCTTAATAACACTTTGAGCAAAATAGGCTTGATTCAAATAATTGACACTCTTTTTTTGTCCCGTGAAGAAACTACTATCCACCATATCTTTTGCTAAATCGCTGTATACTTCTCCACCAAAAATGATATTTATTTTTCGATTGGGTGTGTACGATAAATTAAGGTTTCCCGTATAACGATCAACTATTTTATAATATTCGGGAGTGATGGAATCGGCTAGCGTTTTCCAGGGAGTTTGTTGTTTGTAATTAATTCGTGGGGTGATGGTAAACTTTTCTCCCAACTTAAAACTGTACTTTATTTCTGCGAATGAAGAGTTAAATTCTTGCTGTGAAGGAGCTTTAATAACATCGTATCCATCGCCTGTGGTGGTAAAGTAATTATCTAAAATATATCTTACAGTTAAACCTTTGTAGGACATTCCAATATTTATATTGGTAGGATTCAATTGAGCGTTGCCTCCACCCATATTATAGGTGCTATCATAAAAATCAGTGAAATTTTGATCGCTTCGGTTTCCTTGTCCTAAAAAAGCGGAGGCATTGATTTGAAAATCTCCGAATTTTTTTCCTACAGAAATATTCACATTTTGTCTGCCAAAATCATCTTTCATTTGTCCGTATGTTCCCGAAACAGAAATACCATTAATATCTGCTCCATTTTTAGTAATGATATTAATTACGCCATATTCGGCATATCCACCGTAAATTGCGGAGCCGGGACCACGAATGATTTCTATTTTTTTTATTTGTTCAACAGCAAAATGATTTCCAAATTGAGTGGTGCCAAAAAGGTTTTCATTCATTTCTTGTCCATCAAGCAAGAGTAAAATTTTTCCTTCGTGTGCCCAATTTCCTCTCATGCCTAGTCCAACAACTCCTTCTACATCTACACCAAAATCAAAACCGGGGACAAGACTCAATACATCGATTAAATCGCGTGCGCCAGATTTTTGAATTTCTTCTTCGGTAATTAAGCTAATGATGCTTGGAGATTCTCTTCCGGATAAAGGTTTAATAGATGCAACTCCAATGAGTGAATTGATTAGTTGTTCTAATTCAGAAGAAACACCAACTGCCTTAAGTTGTTGTAATTGCTCGATAGTCATATCATAATAATCCAATGTAATAGAATCATTTATGAATGACGAGTCTTTAACTGCTAAGGTATCTTGTTGGGCAAAAGAGGAAATAGGAACCACAAAAAATGCGAAGCATACAATAAACAAAATTTTATTTTTATACTCTTTTAGCATAATAGTAGTTAAGAAGAGATGAAAGCTGCATAATAAAGGTTCCTTAACAAATTAAAGAAAACATTCTGTGATAAGCAAATTTGTATAACAAAAAAGGCTTCCTTAATTGAGGAAGCCTTTTTTGTTTAAACGGGTTTGTCTTTTAGTAACCAAACTTAGTTAAATGCTCCACAATGTTTGCATTTTCCTTCAACGCGTTATAAACTTCATAATCAACGCGAGGTTGAATGTTTTGCATTTGCGATTTTTGTGGGCCGGTATAATCTTTCAAAGCAGGAGCATCCATCACCGATTCAACAAAAACAACAAATACACCTTCTTTTCCTGCTATTACTTTGCTCAAGCTTTTTGCTTTCATAACAGAAATAGTTCCCATCACTGAAGGTTCGCTGTTAGAGCCCGGAATTTGGTTGGTCATAAAATTAACATTTTGTGCTTTCTCCACCGGCAATTTCATAATGGATGCAATGGCATCAATATTTGCGTTACCCGACATGGCAGAAGCAAATTCTTTAGTAATAATTTCCGCTTTTTTCTGCTCAATTACTTTTGCAGTCACTTCCTCCTTCACTTGTTCCAAGGGAGCAATTCCTTTTTCTCTCACTTCAGTAATAACAGCAACAACGTATTTATCGCCATATTCCTGAGGTTCGGAAACGGTTCCCAATTTATTGTCGTATGCCCAACGAATCAATGGTTTTGGATTTTCAATTCCCGCAATTGTTTTATCGTTCTCTTTTAATTTTTCGGTTACGCGTTTGGTTAATTTACCAACAGCGGCTTTTTGAAACAATTCGTTGGTATTATTTTTTCCTGCAAAATCATTTGCTTCAGAATAAATCATTTGTTTTGTTTTGCTACTAGCCTCCGATTTCATTTCGATAGTACCAACTTGGACTTTCTTTTGCGAACCTTTTGTATCCAACACTTCAATAAGGTGATAACCAAATTGTGATTCGATAATTACCAAATCTCCTTTTTTGCCGTCCAATCCTGCATTTTTGAAAGGCTCAACAAAACCACTTTTTGCATTTAGCCAACCATAGTCTCCACCTTTACCCATATATTCTTCACCTTCTTTTTTGTTAGGAGGCATTTTTTTACCACCATCGTCAGAAAACTTTTCAACGAAGTCGGCAAATTTTCCGCCTTTCTTAATTGCTCCTAAAATACTATCTGCTTTTGTTTTTGCTTCGTCTTTAGAGCGTGTAATTGTTTGAGAAGCGCCAGAATCTTTATAGCCAATTAAAATGTGACGAACCTTTGCGGAGTCGGCAGAAATTTTAGAGGCTAATAATTTAGATACTTTTAATGAACCATTTTCTTCATAAGGGCCTAGTACTGTTCCAACTTCCGTTTTAAACATAGCTGTATCAATCATTGGCGATAGTGTTCCGCTTGTATGAAAGCTCTCATCAAATTTACGTAGTTCAGATTCTGCAATTATAAAAGTAGAATCTTCTCCATATGATTTCCCATTTTTAAAATCATCTGCAATTTTTTGCATTACTTTTTTCGACTCTTCTACATCTTCTGCAGAAGGGGCAATATCGTAAGTAATATATTCCATCACACGAGATGCTTCTTGTTTGTAAGCATTTTGATGAGTAGTATAATATGCATTTAATTCATCGCTTGTTGGTGTGATGGTTTTGTCATCAATTAATTTATAATTTTTAACAACGTAGCGAATATTTGCAGTAGTGTTTTGTGCAAGGTATTCTCTTTTGGCAGCAGACGTAGTTACATACAATCCTTTTTTAATAAGGTTATTGTATTTTTCAATCACACGTACTTGACGAACATATTCTTCCAATTGTAACCATTGTGCTTCTTGCTCATCGGTCATTGATTGCGTAAACTCACGAATTTTAGCGGGGTCGATTTGACCGGTTTGAGCATTCGCAAACATGGGAGAAATTTTTCCAGTTTGAGGGTCGCTTAAGTTTCTAATTAAAGCAGAGTGTGGGTGCGTTACCATTAAATCGTATAATTCTTCGTCAGAAATAGAGATTCCTAATTTCTCATATTCCTTTATCATCACTTGTTCGTTTATCATTTGGTTCCAAACTTGTTGAACAATTCCATCCTTTTCTTCCGGAGTAAGAGAGGCTTTTTGGCTATTGCGTAAAGAAGCTGTTTCGGCTTCGTCTATTTTACTTTTGAAATAGGCGATATCAATTGTGTTTCCGGCAATTTCTCCAACAGCTTTATCGCTACCACCGAAGAGAGAACCATCTTTTTTAGCTAAATCTGTTAATACAAATGCCAACAAGGCTAAACCAACAATACCTACCAACAAACCCGAACGCTTACGCAAACTTTCTAAAGTACTCATATATCTGATTTTTATTTTTTGTTATGTGCCTATTCACCAATTGCTTATCCGAATTGATTAATAGGGTTGCAAATATAAGATTCTTAGCGAAATCTTAAAAGTTTTTAGGGAAAAGCTTTTTTGATGTAATTAATTGAAAATCAGGAATTTGTGCTTTGAATCTTCAAATTCACTTGTTCGATACGCGTTCGGGTAACCGCTATTATTGTAAATACAAAGTTCCCGATTCGTATTTCTTCATTTATCCGAGGGATACTTTCGTGATAATGCATAATTAAACCGCCAAGGGTTTCAACATTATCTAAGATGGGTAAATGGAGGTTATATTTATTATTGATATAGTCGGTTTCTAATCTTGAGGAAAAAATAAATTCACTTTCATTCAATTGTTTCTCTATCATTTCTTCTTTGTCGTGCTCATCTTCTATCTCCCCAAAAATTTCTTCCATCACATCTTCCATCGTTAACATTCCGGAAGTTCCCCCAAATTCATCCACCACAACCGCGATACTTTTGTGTTGCTGAATAAAAATCGTTAGCACTTCACTTGCTGCCATCGACTCCGGCACAATACTCACTGGCAACAAAATACTCTTAATACTTTGTGGCTTTTTAAAAAGTTCTTTTGAATAGATATAGCCAATAATATTATCAATGCTTTCGGAAAAAATTAAAATTTTGGACAAACGTGTTTGAACAAATTTTTGTTTGAGTGCTTCAATACTTTCATTTACATCCATTGCAATTATCTCGGTACGGGGAACCATACATTCACGTGCTTTCACACTGGAAAAATCCAATGCATTTTGAAAAATCTGAATCTCATGATCCATGTCGGCTTTTTTCTCGATGGAAGTGGATGTTCCTTCTCTCACATAATTATCAAGATCAATCATCGTAAAAGCGGCATTTTCATTTTCGATTTTCAATCGGAATATTTTTTTGAGCATGAATTCCGAAAACCCTATTGTAATCATTACAATGGGGTAAAGCAATCCGTACACCAGTGTCAAAGGAAATGCAAAAAGTGTTAATGTTTTATTCGGATTTATTCTGAAAAGGTTTTTAGGTAAAAACTCTGCTGTCACTAAAATCAACATAGTAGAAAGAAAAGTAGAAAGCAGCAAAATTAAAATTTTATAGTCGTGCGAAATGTAATGTCCTAAAAAACCTTCTAGTCGTTCATCCATATAAATTCCAAAAATCACCAAAGAAATATTATTTCCCAACAGCATTGTTCCTAAATAGCGGGAAGGATACTTATTGAAATGTGCTAAAATTTTTGCAGAAAAATTTCCTTGTTTGTTTTCCAGTTCAATGCGGAGTTTGTTGGAGGTAATAAAAGCAATTTCCAAACCCGAAAAAAATGCGGATGCAAGCATTGCAACAAGAATGATGATAGTACTTTCCAAGTTATTTTTTTTGTTCTTTGTGTTTTTGCGAAGCTTCATGCTTCATGCGTTGCTTGCGTCTCACAGCATACATTAAACCACTGGCCAATGTAAACACTAAAAAGTAAATGGCGCCTCTGTTATCGTGACTAACAATTGAAAACATGCACATAATCACTCCAACACAACCCATAAATAACCACACTAATTCTAATATTCTAAATGTTTTATTCATCGCTTATAATTTATTTTTTCTTTTTTTCAGATGATTTTTCTTCCTCGTTTTTAGGAGCCAAATCAGCATCTTTAATATCTATTTCTCCCTTCACATTTTTAATCTGGTATTCCGAAAAATCCTGATCCGCTTCCATTCCATCACCCCAAATCACTTGATCTTTGGTCGTAATTTTTACAAATGCCTCGGTATATATTTTTTTTGTAAACGCATTCCAAATCAAATGTTCCGTATTTAGTTTTTCTCCTTTTTCATTTATCACAATCACATTTCCTTTGGCTTCCATTTTTTCCATCACGCCATTTCCATTATCGTATGCGATACCATAATTTGCTGTTAAATTGGTTTGTTCCTTTTTTGTTTCTTGAAAAAAAACAATATTCATTCCTAGTGGCAATTCCAGGTAAGGCTTTTTTCCCCCATATCGGTCGATTTGAGGTGCTTTTAAACGGGCACGCACGATGGCTGAATCGCTATAAATAAATTCAACATTTTTGCTCGACTCAAGAGGAAGTTTTTTTTCTGCTAAAGCTGTAATTGAGTTCACCACATCAATATCATTTTCACAAGCTGCAAAACTTATGATAACAAAAAATAATAAAATGATGTGTGAATTTTTGAGCATTGTTCAATATATAAGACCTCTCAGCTTTGGTCGAGATGACAATTGTTTTGATTTGTCATTTCGAGCGTAGCTGAGGAATTAATCAAATTTTGGCTTCTGGAACCATTTGTCGTTGATAGTAAATCCAACGGTAGCTTTTATAAAATTTTCCTTGATGAGTCCATTTGTAAGCGTGCCTCGTTGTCCAACTTCCACTCCAATATTTACCATCGAAAAGTTTTGAAGGATATAACTTCTTCCAACAGGAAAACCAAAGCCAATACTTCCTGCATATTCGTTCAAAGGAGTAGCTTTTAACTCCAATGCTGTTTGCATGTATCTTACACCTATACGATAATGTGTACGTTTAAAATACGTTGCATTGGGTTTTGAATCAGGAATGTATTGAGCACCCAGGGAAGTTCGCATAGTATTTTTTAATCCTTGTGATACTCCAAATGCGCTGTAATCGCTCCAATTTTGAATAGCAAAATCGGCTGCGATGGTCCACCTTTCTCCTTTTTTAATTCCGATACCAAAACCAAATGAAAGCGGAATGGTAATTTTTCCTTTTGCACCTTGTGTGTTTTCAATTGTGTCTTTTACAATTTCATACCCTAAGGAGTTGTTAAAATAACTGTAAGAAAGACTATCAATTGTTGCATCCAAATTTGTTTGAGAAGAGAATGTTACACCAAACATTATTTTTACATTGTCTTTTAAATCGCGAAATTTTATTGGGCGGCAAGTATCTGATTTGTCTTTGTACTTAACCGAATCAACAATGTATGCCATTTGCATCCCATAATCAAAATACATTCCATCTACTCTGGTGTTTGTTCCGGTACGAGTATTAAACGCATATAAACTGGAAGGGAAAATGGAGCGTCTGGTATTTTCCATATTTCCAAAGAGGTAAGAAGCATTTGCACCAAGAGAAAGACTCTGCATAAATTTTTTACGATTCAGCGTTTTGCGAATTTTTTGATTGTCGCTAAAAAGTTGGTGACAATTTTTTAATGTTTGGTCCGAATTTTTCTTTGAATTTAATATAGCATATTTTCCTGACATTTGATACGCACGAGGTAAGTTGTAAAATGGTTTTATTCCGTTTCCAAAATACACCTGATTAATTCCACCAGTACCTTCATATAAATATTTTACAGTTCCAATGTTGGTGATGTCCTGCTCGTCAGAAATTTTATATCCTACGGAGCTAAAAGGAACCAAACCGATACTTGCTCCCCACCATTTTTTAAAAGGAAAAGCCAAAGAAATATAACCTAAAGAAGCATTATTAATAGTGCTTTTTGCATCCGCGCTTTGAAGCTGGGTACGATTGTAATTTGCACCCAATTCGGCTGTTACCAATTTCATATTTGAATACGAAGCCGGATTTCCATTATTAATAAAAAACATAGGAACGGTATCATTTTGCAAGGCAATATATGTTCCGCCAAGGGCAAAACCTTGACCAAATCCTTTTGCGCCAATATCACCAATACCGTAACGAGAATATGGAGAACTGGTAGTTTGAGCTACTGCAAAATTTGCAAACCCTAAAGTAAGAAGCAATAAAAATAAGGAGGTTATTGATTTAAGAGTATTCTTCCGGCTAATGGTCATTCTTATCACTTAGTACGATTTATATTGTAGTCTAAAATTACGTTTAACCCTTTTAGAATTAAATTTTGGTCTGCAAAGATGCTGTTTTTTAACCGTTTCTCAAAAAAATTAACATCTCCACCGGTTAAAACCACCTTTATATCGGGATATTGCTGTTTGTATTGTGTAATAATCCCATCCACTTCAGCAATAGCGCCTAGTTGAGCTCCGGAAACGATGCTTTCATTTGAGTCTTTTCCAATCAAATCATCCCATTTTTCATCAACTTCTAATAACGGCAAACGGGAGGTAAAAGTATGCATGGCTTTAAATCGCATTTGAAGTCCTGGAGAGATGCTTCCACCAAGGTATTCGTTGTTTTTAGTGATGAAATTATATTTGATACAAGTACCTACATCTATTACTAAGACGTTTGAGTCGGGGAAAAAGTTATTTCCACCCACAGCACCTGCCAAACGATCGCTTCCCAAGGTATGAATGGATTTATACATATTTTTTATTGGGACGGGAGTATCTGCATTGAATAGTAAAACCTTTATTTTCCAACCAAGCTTTTCTACAAAAGGCTCAATTTCATTAACAACAGAAGCGAGAATACAATTTTTTAAAGGATATTTTTCAAGAATTCCTGAAGCAAGCAATTCGGTAGTAGAATCATACACAAAAAAATGTTTGAGTTCGGTTCCTACAAAAATAGCTGCTTTCACACGGGTGTTCCCTATGTCGATAACTAGTTGCATAGTGCAAAAATAAGCATAATTCAACAATGTTATTTCAAATCAAAAAGCCTTTGCTCTGGCTACTCGGGCAAAGGCTTGATATTAATAGTGGTGCGTATTGGAACTAAGTCGAACTTTGAGTTTCTGGAGATTGTTGAACCTCATTAATACTCTCTTTCATAAACTTGAAGCAGAAGCTTGGTAAGGTAAAACCGCTCGGGCGTTTCACTTCACCATTCTTCGCTTCACACCACCATAAAGCAAAAAATCCCTCCGAAATTAATCGAAAGAATTTTTTTGCTTTATGGTGGTACCCACTGGGATCGAACCAGTGACACAAGGATTTTCAGTCCTTTGCTCTACCAACTGAGCTAGGGTACCCTCCTGAATTGGACGGCAAATGTATGAAAATAATTAAAAAGAAAACAAAAATATTCTTTAATAAATGATTGAAATGCCCTAAGCTTTGAATAAATGCCCTTAGAGAATAGCAAAAGCCTTTTTATTACCTTTGGTCTTATGAATTCTTCCCCTAAAAAATCGAGACCTTTGTTTTGGTTTTATATATTGTTGGTATATGTATTTCTGCAATTTTCGTGGTGGACCTATTTGATGTTTCAACTCAATAGCGAAAACATTCGTTTAAAAACAGAACTCAACTTATTAAAAGGTGAAACTCCCGAAGACATTATCGCAAATGGGAATACATTAAATGCAAAATTGCACAAACGCTGGTTAATGATTTCAAGCGAAGGTGCCGTGTTTGTTTTTCTGTTGCTCTTGGGTGGATATCAAATTCGTAAAACATTAAAGAAAGAAACGGCATTGGCACAACAGCAAAAAAACTTTTTATTATCGGTTACTCACGAACTAAAATCACCTCTAGCTTCTACAAAATTGCAATTGCAAACCTTGCAGAAACACGAATTGGATAGGAACAAACAAAAAGAGATTCTTTCCAATGCCATCAGCGATACCGATCGGTTAAACAATTT
Organism: Bacteroidota bacterium; assembly: GCA_023251805.1. Taxonomy (GTDB): domain Bacteria; phylum Bacteroidota; class Bacteroidia; order 2-12-FULL-35-15; family 2-12-FULL-35-15; genus 2-12-FULL-35-15. The sequence goes on from JAHEYB010000054.1 coordinate 19,170, forward strand.
AGTAGAAAACATTTTGCTCGCTGCTAAAATCGAAAACAGTGTTTTTATTTTGAACAAAGAAGAATATAATTTATCAGAATACATCAAGGAAGGAATGCAACAAACAATTAATTCTTTTCAGTATAGTCAGAAAGTTGTACTTAACATCGAACCCAATATTCGAATGAAAATTGATCGCACAACTTTCCCTTCTATAATTCTGAACTTGTTTGAAAATGCTGTGAAATATTCTGATGGAAATTCAACCATTACTATTGGGTTGAAATCCTCCTTCGCTAAGGCTTCGGAGGATAAGAAAATAATTTTGAGTGTTGCGGACCAAGGTGTAGGAATTTCAACCGAAGATAAAACAAGTATTTTTGAAAAATTTTATCGCGTGGGAAATGAAGACACCCGCAAAACAAAAGGAACCGGTTTGGGATTATATATTGTCAACTATTTAGTAGAACAACACAATGGTGTAATTACTGTAAAAGATAATACTCCAAAAGGGACTGTGTTTGAAGTGGTGTTTAGTTGAATTGTAATATTAAAAATTGAAAGATTGGAAAATTTGGGAGTGATGAGTAGAGTAAGAAGCGTCAATTGAATTCGTTTTAACACACGGATTCGTAAATTCGTTAAAATTCGTAATTAGTATAATGAAGAAAGTAGCATTATTAATATTAGATGGCTGGGGAATTGGTGATGGCTCTAAATCAGATGCCATTGCAAATGCAAACACTCCTTTTATAGATAGTTTGTATAAAAAATATCCGCATGCTACATTACGCACTTCAGGTGAAAATGTGGGTTTGCCTTATGGTCAAATGGGAAACAGTGAAGTGGGGCACTTGAAT
>JAHEYB010000055.1 GCA_023251805.1 Bacteroidota bacterium
TTTTTAATATTCGATTCAACTTCTCTATCATTTTTTCACGCGATTCGTTTACCAATTTATCCCAATCTTGTCCGACATTATTAGGAACATTTATAAACGTAAACCAATTTTCACATCCTGCTGGTGCATCTTCTGGAGAATGCTTAGAAGTAATGTTCACATAAATAGTAGAATCGGAATAGACTGTCTTTTTTGAAAAAATGGTATCAAACTCTTCCCGATAATTTTCACTAAAAAAAATGTTGTGTAAGCCCAATTCGGAGAACGATTTTTTTATTCCCCAATAAAAGATAATTCCGGAGCTGGATTTCGGCTGACCCAACGTTTTCTCAGGTTTCTTCGCTGTTGGCAATAGTTTCAGATAGCTGTTGTACACATCCATATTGCTGATGACAACATCAAAATTTAAATTCCCATTATCTGTTCTAACACCTTTTATTTTTTTTTCTTCAGTCAAAATTTCACGGATAGGAGTAGAAAAATGAAATTCAACACCAATCTCTTTTGCCAATTTCACAAGCGATTCGGTGATGCTATACATTCCACCTTTGGGATAAAATGCACCCTTTTCAATTTCCACATGCGAAATTACATTGAGTGTAGCAGGCGCCAAATAAGGACTAGAACCATTATATGTAGAATAACGGTTCATGATTTGAACCAACTTTTTGTCTTTGAATGCTTTTTCGTTTGCTCCATTCATTGTATCAAAGGCACCAATCTTTCCAAAGTTTAACAAGCCTTTCAGCACTCTTTTGGTCATAAAGTTTTTGGCCTTATGTAAAGAGTTATGCAAAAACACTTTCGCTGTTAAGTCATACATCTCAGATGTTTTATCTAGATACCTTACAATATCAGCTTTCGAATCCGACATTTTTTTCGCCATCTCTTCTGCATACTTTTCTTTGCCATGATGTGCTTCCAAACGTGTTCCATCTTCAAAAAAGTAGCGATATACAGGATCTAAAGAAATATAATTGAAATAGTCGCGTGGATTTTTCCCTGAAAGTGAAAACAATTCATCAACGTATTCGGGCATAGTAAATACAGAAGGACCCATATCAAAACGATAACCTTTTATGCTCTCCGAAGAAAGCTTTCCACCAGGAAAAGCATTTACTTCAAAAACCGTTACAGCATATCCTTTGTTACGCATGCGAATAGCAGCAGCAATTCCGGAAATTCCCGCTCCGATTATAGCACAAGACTTAGTTGTTTTTTTCATTTATTGAGGTTCAAAAGTACGGGAATTCCGCTTTGGAAATGAAAAATGGAACGCAGATTTTCATGGTCTTCATGATTTAAATGGATTTCTTTTTAGTTTTAATCTTATCGCCTTTGGCGATTCTGATTTTATCACTTATTAAATCTATGCTTAATCATTAAAAATCCTACCTTATCTTGACAATCATGAAAATCTGCGTGCCATTCCTCATAGCACAAACAATCGAAATAAAACTTTGCATATAACTCAGAAAGAACTATTTTTGCTCTCCTTTTATTGAGGACTAATAATTTGCACATTATCGAATATGATTCTAGTTGGAAAAAAGCCCCTAACGGCAGACGATTTTTATAAAATACTTTATACGGGAGAACAAATAGACCTTGACCCCGCAGCACTTGTGAAAGTGAACGAAAGTCATGAATTCTTAAAGTCGTTTTCTAAAAACAAACTGATTTATGGTATCAATACCGGTTTTGGGCCAATGGCACAATACAAAATCAGTGAACAAAATCAACTCGATTTACAATATAATCTTATCCGCAGTCACTGTACCGGAGCTGGCAACAAACTAACCGATATCAATGTAAAATCAGCTATGATTTGTCGTTTGAGCTCTTTGATGCAAGGATATTCCGGAATCAATTCGGAAGTGGTTATTTTATTGAAAGAACTCATCAACAAAAATGTTCATCCTCAAATATTCGAGCACGGTGGCGTTGGAGCAAGTGGCGATTTAGTTCAATTAGCTCATTTAGCTTTGAATTTAATTGGTGAAGGAGAAGTAACTTACAAAGGCGAATTGCGCCCTACAGGTGATGTTTATAAAGAAGTAGGTGTAAAACCAATTACTGTTCATTTGCGTGAAGGTTTGGCTTTAATCAATGGAACATCTGTAATGACAGGTATTGCAATGGTTAATCTGTTACATTCAAAACAATTAATCAACTGGGGAATTTCTTCTTCTATGTTGATTATTGAGATGGTTGAATCCTACAGCGATCATTTTTCAAAAGAACTACACAGCGTGAAACCTCATGTGGGACAGCGCTCTATTGCCAATGCGATGAACAATGCCATGAGCAATAGTAAATTAATTCGTAAACGCGAAGAACATTTGTTCGACAAGGATAAACATGCAGAAGTAGATGTGTTTAAAGATAAAGTTCAGGAATACTACTCTATCCGCTGTGTTCCTCAAATTTTAGGACCTGTTTTGGATACCATACTTTTCACTCAAACAGTTTTAGAAAATGAGGTGAACTCGGTAAATGACAATCCGATTATCGATAAAGCAAATAATAATATTTTTCATGGTGGTAATTTCCATGGCGATTATGTTGCTTTGGAAATGGACAAACTAAAAATTGCTTTAACAAAGTTGACAATGCTTTCAGAGCGTCAGTTAAACTTTTTGATGAACGATAAATTAAATGGAAAACTTCCTCCCTTTGTAAATCTTGGAAAATTAGGATTGAACTTGGGAATGCAAGCAGCACAATTCACAGCAACGTCTACAACAGCTGAAAATCAAATGCTTTCCAACCCAATGTACATTCATAGTATTCCAAACAATAACGACAATCAAGACATTGTGAGTATGGGAACAAACGCTGCAACCATCACTGCCAAAGTAGTTGAGAACGCATACCAAGTATTGGCAATCGAATTATTGAGCGCTGTTCAGGCAGTAGATGCATTAAAATTCAACGATAAATTATCTACTGAGAGTCAAAAGACCTACAAGCAAATTCGCAACATCGTTCCTCGTTTCGAAGACGATACGATTCTTTACAAAAAGATAAAACTAGTAAAAGAATATTTGCAAAGTAATAACACGAATTTAATTGCAAATTAAGATACGAAGCATATCCCCCTCTGGAGGGGGCAGGGGGAGGATTTCGACATCAAACAACAAATCTACAAATCAACAATTAGAAAAATGAAATACGCATTAGTAACAGGAGGATCTCGAGGAATTGGTCGCGCAATATGTGTGAAACTTGCAGAAGAAGGACATTATGTGATTATCAATTACACAGCTAAACAAGACGAAGCAGAAAATACTTTAAAAATGGTTCGTGAAAAGGGTGCTGATGGCGAGATTATGAAATTTGATGTTGCCAATCAATCAGATGTAGATGCAGTTTTAGGCGGATGGCTTGAAAAAAATCCGGATAAAATAATTGAAATTTTAGTAAACAATGCCGGAATCCGTAAAGATCAATTGTTGATGTGGATGAGCAATGCTGAATGGAATGGCGTTATGGACATAAGTTTGGGCGGATGGTACAACGTTACTCGTTTAATCATTAAAGGAATGTTGGTGAAAAAATACGGCCGTGTAGTAAGTGTTGTTTCTTTATCAGGATTAAAAGGGTTACCGGGACAAACAAACTACTCAGCAGCAAAAGCAGCAGTTATTGGTGCAACAAAAGCATTGTCGCAAGAAGTCGGAAGAAGAGGCGTTACAGCTAATTGTGTTGCTCCCGGATTTATCAAAACAGATATGACTGAAGGAATCAATGAAAAAGATTTCAAACAGCTAATTCCGCTAAATCGTTTTGGGACTGCCGATGAAGTTGCCGATGCGGTTTGCTTTTTAGCATCTGAAAAAGCAGCTTACATTACCGGACAGGTATTGTCCATAAACGGAGGTTTATATAGCTAGTCATCGGCTACGCTCAGACTGACAATTAGGATGCTTTTTTAGACAATTCTTAGAAATAGCACATTATTAAAGTGCTAAAATGTTGAATACAAACATTTTAGCATTTTTTATTTATGTGTTGATACATTAAAAAAATTGACTATTTTTGAGTCCTTTTTTAAACAAAATTATGCATAACAGAGTAGTTATAACAGGATTAGGTATTTGGAGTTGTTTGGGGACAAGCCTTGATGAGGTAACAAAATCTTTACACGAAGGAAAGTCGGGCATTGGAATGGATCTGGAGCGTAAAGCTTGGGGCTATCGTTCAGGCTTAACGGGAGTTGTAAAAAAACCTGAGTTAAAAGGAATTTTAGACAGAAGAGCACGTATTGGTCTGTCGGAAGAAGCAGAATATGCTTACATGGCAACATTAGAAGCCATGAAAAATGCCAAAATGGATATGAGCTGGGTGGAGAAAAATGAAGTTGGAATCCTATACGGAAACGACAGTTCAGCCAAGGCAGTGAGTGAAGCTATCGATACAATCAGATTAAAAAAAGATACGACATTATTGGGTTCAGGTTCAATTTTTCAATCGATGAATTGTACCGTAACCATGAACCTTTCCACTATTTTTAAATTAAAGGGAATCAATTTTACAATTAGTGCAGCCTGCGCAAGTGGCTCTCACTCCTTGGGGTTGGCATACTTGATGATTAAATGGGGATTACAAAAACATATTATTTGTGGTGGTGCACAAGAGGTAAATCCGTTTGCTTTTGGTAGTTTCGATGGATTGAGCGCATTCTCAATCCGTGAAAACGAACCAACAAAAGCTTCTCGTCCGTTTGACAAAGACCGTGATGGTTTAATTCCTAGCGGAGGAGCGGCAACATTAATTTTAGAAAGCTATGAAAGCGCAATGGAACGCGGTGCTCCCATTTTAGCAGAAGTAGTTGGTTATGGCTTTTCTTCTAACGGAGAACACATCTCAAACTCTAATGTTGACGGGCAAGTTCGTTCCTTGAACATGGCTTTGAATGATGCAGGATTAACAGCAAAAGACATTGATTACATTAATGCACACGCTACTTCTACTCCTGGAGGAGATTTAGCTGAAGCAACAGCAATTAACGAAGTATTTGCAGAAAGTAAACCCTTGGTTAGTTCAACAAAATCAATGACCGGGCACGAATGCTGGATGGCCGGAGCAAGTGAAATTGTTTATTCCATGCTAATGATGCAAAATAACTTTGTGGCGCCAAACATCAACTTTGAAAACCCTGATGAAGCTTCTGCAAAATTAAATATCGCAAAAACTACAACAGAAAAAAATATTGATGTATTTTTGTCGAACTCCTTCGGATTTGGAGGAACAAATTCATCTTTAATTATTAAAAAAATAAAATAAAACCTAACTACTCGATGACACAAGCAGAAATTATAGAAAGAATTAACGCCTTTTTAGTAGACGAATTTGAAGTGGATGCAGAAAAAATTAATCCGGATGCTAACCTGCGCGAAACACTAGGTTTAGACAGTTTGGATTATGTGGATTTAGTAGTGATCATTGAAAGCAATTTTGGATTCAAAGTAGTTGCAGAAGATTTCATCAACATTCATACATTCCAAAATTTTTACGACTACGTAGGACGTAAAGTGGCAGAGAAAGCTACTGTTTAGGAGGAAAAGGTTAAATAAGTAAATAAGGTAATTGAGGCAAAATCACTTTCCCCTTATTTAACCCACTTAACCCAATCAACTTATTTAACTTACAACATGGCTAATTGGGAAGGAAAATCCAAAGGAACAGTATTCGGCCATAAAATATTTGTCTTTATTTTAAATCATTTAGGGCTAAAACTAGCGTACATCGTACTAAGGTTTGTAGCCATTTATTATTTTCTTTTCGCTCGTAAATCCAATCGAAGCATCCGTTATTTCTATAAAGATGTTTTAAAATACAAGAACTTTACTACCCGCCTAAAAATTTACAAAAACTATTATGTTTTCGGACAAACCATTCTGGATAAAGTGGCATTACTTGCTGGTGTAAAAACAAAATTTACCATCAACCATGATGGAGGCAAAAACCTTGATAAGATTGCAGAAATGGGCAAAGGCGGTATTTTGGTGAGTGCTCACATTGGCAACTGGGAAATAGCGGGACAATTACTCAATCGCTTGAATACAACATTCAATATTTTGATGTATGAAAACGAAAGTGCCAATATCAAACAATACATGGATGGCGTTCAGAAAAAAAAGAATGTAAACATCATCGCCATTAAAGATGGTGAAATGGGCCACTTGATTGAACTCCACAACGCTTTTAGTAAAAATGAATTGGTAGTGATGCATGGCGACCGTTTCCGTGATGGTGTGCAAACACTTGAAGCAAATTTTTTAGGAAAACCTGCAAAATTTCCTGCAGGTCCGTTTATTATGGCTGCAAAATTTGGAGTACCACTTTCTGTTGTATTTGCTGTAAAAGAGACCAGTACACATTATCATTTTTTTGCCTCTGACCCTATTCAAGTAAAACGCACAAGAGACCCTAAACAAACTGAATTGGCCGTTCACGAATTGCTTCATAAATATTTAGAAGAAGTAGAAAAAATGGTATACCGTTATCCTGAGCAATGGTTCAACTATTACGCTTTTTGGAAAGGGCAGGAATAAAAATCATTTTCTTTTTCTTTATTTTTAGAGCCTTTCAATTATTTCGTATTTTTATTCTATTATTTTCAGAAAACCTATGCAAAAACAGTACGATGTAATTATAGCAGGTGGTGGCTTAGCCGGACTCACACTTTCCATACAAATTAAAAGAGCCAATCCCGATGTTTCCATTTTAATTATGGAATACCGTGATACCATTGCCCCTATTGCTGCTCACAAAGTAGGTGAATCTACTGTTGAATTAGCAACACATTACTTCCGTGAAGTATTGAACTTAAAAGAATATCTAGAAGAATTTGAATTACCAAAACACGGATTACGTTTCTTTTTTAAAACAGATAACAAAGGAGAAATATCTAACCGCGTTGAATTAGGACCGCGTTTTAAACTCCCTACTCCAAGCCATCAGCTGGACAGAGGAACATTTGAAAATTATTTGGAAAAGCATACAAAATCATTGGGGACAGAATTTATGCTTTCTGCACGTGTAAAAGATGTGGAATTTGATACAACGAATGGACATACTGTAATTTTCAATCACAACGAAGAAGAAAAACGTTTAAAAGCACGTTGGGTGGTGGATGCAACCAGTCGTTTTAGTTTATTGAAGCGTAAACTGAAATTTGAAAAAGAAGCGCCACACAATGTGAATGCCGTTTGGTACCGTGTGAAAGGCGTTATAGATATTGATGATTGGAGCGATAAAAAAGAATGGAAAGAATTTCTTGCACCTAAATTAAGATACCTGAGTACCGTTCACTTCATGGACAAAGGCTACTGGTTATGGGTGATTCCATTGGGTTCAAAAAATACTAGTATTGGAATTGTTGCCGATGAAGAAATTCATCCTTTCAACACCATCAACACGTATGAAAAAGCGGTGGAATGGATTAAAAAGAATGAGCCACTTGCTGCGCAACATGTTTGTCCCCCTAAAGAAGAACTCATGGATTTTAGAATCCTGAAACATTTTGCACATAACAGCGGAAGAATGTATTCAAAAGATCGTTGGGCTTGTACAGGAGAAGCTGGTGCATTCCTTGATCCTTTTTATTCTCCCGGAAGTGATTTTATTGCAATGAACAATACATGGTTATCCGATTTGATTTTGCGCGACAAAGCAGGAGAAGATATTTCGCTTCGCACTGAAGTTTACGAAACAATGCATTTGCGCTGGTTTGAAAGTTGGCTTCCACTCTATCAGGATAAATACAAATTGATGGGCAATACGCAAATCATGGTATTTAAAATATTCTGGGATTGGGCAATTTATTGGTCGGTTCCCTGCGTTTTGTTTACCAACAAGGGTTATACCGATTTAAAAGTATTGCGTGATTTATTTGTTTCCGAAAATGGAATCGGAACAAAGTTTCAAGCATTAAATAAAATCATGCAAGATTTGTTTACAGAATGGTTGCCATTGGAAAATGAAACATTTACGAATCGATATATCGACCCATTTGATTTAATGTATATGCGAGAATTTCAAATTGGAATTGAATTTCAGCATGGAAGTGCAAAAGCATTATTAGCAAAAATTACAGAAAACATGGGGAAGATAGAGTACATTGCAGCGGAAATGTTTCGACATATCAGTCACCAAACAAAAGGAACTCCATTGGATATGAAGGTGAATCCATATACCATTAGTTTGATTAACGAAGTGGATACAACAAGTGAAATGGCTTTGGGAGTGGACGAGTCCATTCAAAAAGATGTGAATGTAATGTGGTTTTATAAAGATGCACAAAAGATGACGGAAATGAACACAGATAAATAAAAAGAAGAATTATACAAAAGACAGGAACAAAGAAAAAACACAGTAATTAAAATAATTATCTGAGAAAATCTGAGAAATCTGTGGTAAAAAAAACGAAATGCAAAAAAAATACGATGTTATTATTCCCGGTGGAGGCCTAGCAGGACTTACTTTAGCGATACAATTAAAACGTGCTAAGCCAGATATTTCTATTTTAATTTTAGAAAGCAGAGATACCGAAGCAGCAACAGGAGCTCACAAAGTGGGTGAATCAACAGTTGAACTTGCCACACATTATTTCCGCGAAGTTCTTGATTTAAAAGGTTATTTGGAAGAATTTGAATTGCCAAAACAAGGCTTGCGATTCTTTTTTAAAACTAATAACAAAGAAGTTGTTGAAGATAGAGTTGAATTTGGCACTCAAAAAAAATTGACGGTATTGAGCCATCAGCTGGATAGAGGAACACTGGAAAATTATTTAGCGAAGCATGCACAAGAATTAGGAGCAGAATTTATATTAGGAGCACGAGCAAAAGAAGTAAATTTTTCTACAGAAGGTCATGAATTAATTTACAGCAAAGATGCGGAAGATATAAAAGTGATTGGAACCTGGATTGCAGATGCAACAGGCAGAGGAAGTTTATTGAAGCGTAAAATGAAGTTTCAAAAACCAATGGAGCATCATGTAAACGCTGTATGGTGGAGATTGACAGGAGAAATAGATGTTGATGATTGGTCGGAAAACACAAAATGGAAAACATATCTTGAACCAAAATTACGTTATCATGCTACTGTTCACTTCATGGATAAAGGTTATTGGGTTTGGGTAATTCCATTGGGTTCTAAAAATACAAGTATTGGAATTGTTGCCGACCCTGCTGTTCATCCATTTGAAGAAATCAACACGTATGAAAAATCATTGGCTTGGCTAGAAAAGAATGAACCACTTTGTTATAAAATGTTGAAGCCAAGAGGTGAAGGTGATGGGCTAATGGATTTTAGAGTATTGAAACATTATGCGCATGATACAGGCAGACTTTATTCTTCCGACCGCTGGGGAGTAACGGGAGAAGCAGGCGCTTTCTTAGATCCACTCTATTCTCCCGGCTCCGATTTTATCGCTTTGAGTAACACTTGGCTTTCCGATTTAATTTTAAGAGACTTAGCAGGAGAAGACATTGTGCTTCGTGCCAGCATTTACGAGCAATCGCATTTATCACATCTCGAAAATTGGATTCCCATTTATCAAAATAAATATTTGTTGATGGGAAATACTCAAATTATGCTTATCAAAATATCATGGGATTGGGCAGTATATTGGTCGGTTCCGTGTTTGTTATTTACCAATCACGCTTTTACTAATTTAAAATTATTGAAAGACCTTTTTGCTGGACCAACTAGTTTGGGAAGAAAATTTGGAGAACTAAACAAACGAATGCAGGATTTATTTCTTGCTTGGCAACAATACGATACCGAAATTTTTTCAAATTCTTATATCGATGCATTTGACGCGAAATTTTTAAAACAATTTCAAATTGATATGCTCATTCAGTACGAGCCAAAAGAATTAATGAAAAAAATTGCAGATAATATGGTGATTCTTGAAAATGTTGCTGCAGAAATTTTCCGTATGGTAAGCGCACAAGCAAAAGGAACTCCTGAAGATATGAATGTTGCCCCGTATTCAATTGGCTTGGATACTATGGAAGATACTACGGAAAAACATAAAACCGGTTTGGCTCCTGATGCTAAAATAAAAGAGGATATACAAGAATTGTGGCTTTACAAGAAAAAAATAATGGCATAATGAGTAGCGAAATTATTGCAGCAAAAATGGAAAATATAAAAACTATTTTTCAGTCGGCACAAGACAATGCTACAAAACAAAACGATATTGGAGAATTGATTAAACAGCTGGAAACAATAGATTCAGAGTTTTTGTCGGTTGGATATGAAGCTACTTCTATGGAATTGGCTTTAAAAGATTTTCAAAGTGATGAGTCGATGAAAAGCTGGAACACATTTGTGACCCTTTCAAAAAATCACGCTCCGCAAGTTTATGTTGGCTTGGGTTGGGCTATTGCTAAAGAAAAGCACGTAGATAAACTATTTCTTGACGCACTAAACCCCGAAATGCGATTTCGTGTTTGGGATGGATGTGGTTATTTTGATGGAATTTTCAGACAACGACAAGTCATTAAAAATCAAAGTCGACTAGAATATATTTTAGAAAATGATTTTCATTCATACGACCAGGGATTAGGTCGGAGTCTTTGGTATATTTGCAAAGGCGATGAAAATAAAATTCAAGAAATGGTAGAAGCATTTGCTACGGAGCGACATGCTGATTTGTGGAGAGGAATAGGAATTGCATGTTCATATGTTGGTGGATGCGAAGAAAGTGCTTTAAAAAAGCTAATAGTATCTGCTAAAGAACATTCTGCTCAATTGGGAATAGGTGCTACTTTGGTTGCTAAATCTCGTATTTTATCAAATTGTTTAACAAAAGATATTGAATTGAATTGCAAGATTTTTCGTAACATGAGTGCTAAAGAAGCTATGGAATCAGTTGGCAATTGAGGCTTTGGCAAGAAAAAATAGTTGGCAAGAAAAAGAAAAAAATCAATTTGCAAGAAGTAATAAATAAAAATTTGTAATCCTTTGTCACAATGAGCTGTCACTTCGAGCGTAGTCGAGAAGCGAAGGGCGTTTTAATTCGTAACCTGCCTGCCGGCAGGCAGGTTCGTTGGAGTATAAAATAATTCGTAATTCGTAGTATGAAAAAAGAAGAAATACCACAGGATAAATCGGCATTGGAAAACATGACACGTGAATTGTGTTATGCTAAAAACGCAGATGGAAAATACACCACCGGATTGAGCACTGGATGGGAAGTGAAGAAAGATGCACTCGACAATGCATGGGATGATATTAAAGAACGAATTGAAGATGCGCGCAAAGCAGTAAAAAACGGAGAGAAAAGTCCGATTCATTATTTTATGGAACTTCGTTTAATGGATATGATGATTTTAAAAGGATACACCGGTTTTTGGGGATTTAGTATTAAACGCCATTTGAAACCAGCAGTATTTGCAAAACTGGGTGATGAAAAATTAAAATTATATGCCAAAGCTTTTGAAGTGAGTTTGGAAGAATTAAAAAATTTCAAAGGGTGAACTAATTTGGAAATTGAAAAATTTGGAAATTTGAAAATTAAATAAGCTGCACAGGGCTCTGCAAAATTTGCGAGAAAAGAAATGGAAAAAGAATTTAAACATATACAGGCTGCTCATTGTGAAAATGGAGCCGTTACAAGCCTTTTAAGATATCACGGATTAGATTTTATAACTGAGCCACTCGCTTTTGGAATGGGTTCCGGACTTTTTTATCTACATATTCCTAAGATAACAATCAATAATGGTCCGGCTGTTTTTTACAGAACTATGCCGGGAATGATTTTTAGTAATTCGAGCAAAGCACTTGGCGTTACCGTAAATCGCACGAAATTCAGTAACGAACAAAAAGCAAAAGAATTTTTGGATCAAAAAGTAAAAGAAGGTGTTCCTGTTGGTTGCCAAGTTGGTGTTTTTAATCTCCCCTACTTTCCTCCTGAATATCGTTTTCATTTTAACGCACACAATTTGATTGTTTATGGAAAAGAAAATGGAAATTATTTAATTAGCGATCCCGTGATGGAAACCGTTACCACTTTATCGGAAGAGGACATGATAAAAGTACGTTTTGCTAAGGGCCCGCTTGCTCCAAGAGGTCATGTTTATTTTCCTGAAAACGTTCATCCGGTTAGTGATGAAGTCATTAAAAATGCCATTGTAAAAGGAATTAAGAGAAGTACATTTATTATGTTGCGTTTGCCAGGTGGAATTGTTGGTGTTGCCGGAATAAAATATACTGCAAAGCAAATCCGCAAATGGCGCGATAAATTAGGGCCTCGTAAAGCAGGTTTATATTTGGGGCAAATAGTTCGAATGCAAGAAGAAATTGGTACGGGTGGCGGAGGATTTCGTTTTTTGTATGCAGCATTTTTGGAACAAGCAAATGCATATATAAAAAATGATATGTTGTTGTCTGCCTCCGAAGATTTTACAAAAGCAGGTGATTTGTGGAGAGAAAGTGCGGTACAAATGGGTCGCATTTACAAAGGAAGAATCAATAATGAACAAAAAGATTTTGAAGTTTGTGCCGATTTATTAATGCAAATTTCTGATATCGAAAAACAGGCTTTCACGAAATTATCAAAAATAAAATTCTAACTTTTAGATTAAAAATTAATCGAAAAGTGACCCCCTGCTGTTTTTTATGAATTCATAAGCAAATAAATAAAAACCTTATTTAAAAGGTGTTTCAAAGGTAGAGGACCTGCTAAATTTCTTCCGATTAGGAACAAGCCGGTAATTGAGAATTTTGATACTACACATTCATACTATCTTTGGCAAAAGAATTGTAAAACCCCAACCAAACCAAAAAATAATTAAAATGAAAAAGACAGTCTTAGTTTTAATAGCAGTAACTACAATGTTCACTGCTTCGGCACAAAAAGAAAAAAAGTATGATAAACTTTATTACAAAAACACCGTTTTAGAAACGGGTGAAGTGACTATCACAGTGGATAACGCTGTTTCAACTGAGGGTGAAACAAAATTCAAATTGAAAATTGTAAACAAAACAGCTGATTACATTATGTTTAAGCCTGATGAATGCAAATTCATCATCAATGGCAAGGAATCAAAACCAACTGAAAAACCAAAAACAATTGATCCAAATTCATCCGACTGGCTGATTGTAAATTTGAAAGGTGCAGGCTACAATGCTGTAAAAAATTACTCGTTCGAAATTGCTGGAATTTACAAAGTTTCAACAAGTGGAACGGTAGTTCAAACACCGGATTTTAAATTGCCTGCTTCTAAAAATGATTTCAAAACAGGCAACTTCAATATGAATATGACCAAGCTTACAAAAGAATCGGGAAAAACAGAAGCAAAATTTGATTGCGCATACAATGGTGATAAAGTAGCTATTGTATTCCCAAGCAAAATGGGATTAAAAATGCCCGATGGAAACGAATATGCATCAGTTCAACCCAAAGGGTTATTGGCTAAAAAAGGTCCTGTATTATTAACAAAAGGACAAACAGAAGGCATCACAGGAAACTGGGAAAGAATGCAAGGTGGAAAAGCAATGGACATGCAAAAAGTAGAAATGTTTATCAAATGGAACGAAACATTTACTGAAGTGACTCCAGAAAAATTAAAAAACGAAACATTAAATTTCGAATTTGATGAGGCGTTGACAGAAGCAAAGAAATAGGCAACACACTTTTTAAAGTAAAGCAGAGCTGAGCAATCGGTTCTGCTTTTTTTGTTTTTAACACTTTCACTGAGTTTATATTGAACGAAGTTGAATTACTCAATATGATGGGACGTCAGTCTGAGCATTCTGCGTTGAAGCAGACACATCGAAGACTACATGATTTAGCGCTGTATTTATATATGCTTCGACTGCGCTCAGCATGACGCTACCGTCAGTCTGGGCGCAGTCGAAGACTTTACCATTAAAAGCGAATAGATTATCTTCAAAGTTGAAAATATTATAGTATTTTTGAGTACAATTAATCACAAGCCATGAAAAAACGTACACTTTCTATTATTTTAGCACTGACGATTGCCACTTCGGCATTCTCCCAGAAAAAAGAGAAAGTCATCAAGTATCAAAAAACGTTTTATAAAAATCAAACGATTGAAAATGCTGATTTAAAAATCACCATTGATGATGCTGTTGCTACACCAACAGGTATGAAATTTAAAATCAATATCATCAACAAATCAAACGACTACATCCTATTTAAACCAACAGAATGCGAATTCAGAATAAAAGGAAATGCCGTAAAACCAATTGAAAAACTTTTGATTATTCGTCCAAACGACAGAGAATCCAAAACCATTGATATCAAAGGTGGAACATATATTCTTCCCGAAAATTTTGAATTTTTAATGGCTGGTTTTTATAAAGTTACTTTAGATGCTAAAGGAAATGTAACAAACGATTTCAAACTTCCTGCATCTTCTAATGAATTTAAAACAGGTGGATTTTCTGTTACACTAAGTGGTTTTAAAAAAGAAACTGCAAAAACAGATGCAAAATTTAATGTGGCTTACAATGGCGATAAAATTGGAATCATCGAAACCAATAAAATAGCAGCAAAAATGCCCGATGGAAAAGAGTTTGCAAATTATTTAACCGACAAACCAATTATTTTTGATAAAGGCACAACAGATGAATTTAAAATAGCTTGGAAAGATATTCCTATCGACTCAGGTGATATGCAAAAAGTGGAAATGATTGTTTTGTGGAGAGAAGCTTTTAAAGAAGTTAGTCCAATTAAAATCCCCAGCATTAATTTAACGATTCTTTTCGACAAGGAAACCAGCTTCGATAAAGGAAGATAAGCTGTATGAAAAAAGTACTTGTTATTTATTATACACAAACCGGACAGCTGAAAAGTGCTGTTGAAGCCACCTTGGCTCCTTTAAAAAGCAAAGGTGCAAACATCACTTATCTCCTTATCAAACCAAAAAAATCGTATCCATATCCTTGGAGTTATACCGAGTTTTTTGATATTTTTCCTGAAACCGTTCACGGCATTCCAACTGAATTAGAACCGTTTTCAATTAATGAAAATGAACATTTCGACTTAGTTGTAGTGGCTTATCAGCCTTGGTTTTTATCCATTTGCGTTCCTATCAATTCGTTTTTACAAACGGAGGAAGCTAAAAAATTATTAAAGGACAAACCTGTTGTAACCATTTTGGCTTGTAGAAATATGTGGCTAAACGGACAAGAGAAAATGAAGCTACGGTTAAAAAATTTGGAAGCACAATTGGTAGGAAATATCACTTTTGTTGATAAAGCAGCAAATCTGGTTAGTTTAGTGACTGTTTTAGCCTTTGTTTTAGCGGGAAAAAAGGAAAATTTCTTAGGTATTTTTCCGAAATATGGTGTATCTGATGAAGATTTGCAGACGATTGCGCCCAAATGCGGAGACATCCTATTCAAACATCTGGAAACAGGCAATTACGACACACAGCAAGCCGAACTGGTTGAACAAGGTGCCGTGGTTGTAAAACCTAATCTGCTTTTGATGGAAGCACGTGGAAGAGATTTGTTTCCTATTTATGCCAATTATATTTCTAAAAAAGGAACCGCAGGAAGTGCCGACAGACGAACAAGAGTGCGAATTTTTGGTATTGTTCTGCCTACTTTAATTTTAATACTTTCTCCTATCATAACAATCATATCAAGGCTTTCACCTCTTTTATTTCCAAGCAAGATAAAAAAGGAAGTGGAATACTACTCCAAAAATACACTCCGTTAAGCACTTATGGTGTGTTTCAATTCCGGAATAAATTGCGTTTTTATTGAAAATAATCGTAAAAGGTTTCCAATTAATTGATAAAATCCATTATTTTTGCGTTTGCACGAAATAATTGACAAAAAGCTGCTCTTACATCTTTTTGGGCTTAAAACTAAACAAACGCGTTATTACATTTTATGGATAGAACAGTTTACATTAATCGTATTGCCAAATTTTTGCCCGGCAAGCCGATTAGTAATGATGAGATGGAGGAATATTTAGGATTTGTTGATGGGAGAAGGTCGAGATCGAAATCAATCATTTTAAGAAATAATAAAATAACAAATCGCTATTATTCTCGTGATAAACAAGGTAACAGCACACATTCTAACGCAGAATTAACTGCCGAAGCGGTGAAAGGTCTTTGTACGGGTGATTTTAAGTTGGAAGATATTGAATTGCTTACAAGCGGAACAACTTCTCCCGACCAATTGTTGCCTGCTCATGGTATTATGGTGCATGGTTTACTAAAAGCAAAACCAATTGAAACAATTACATTCTCCGGCTCTTGCTGTGCCGGAATGAATGCCTTGAAATATGCTTATATGTCGATTTTAACCGGTAACAGCAAAAATGCAGTTACCACAGGTTCCGAGAAATTATCCACTTGGATGTCGGCACAAAATTTTGAAGAAGAAGCTCAAAAATTAAAAGAATTAGAGGAAAATCCTATCATTGCTTTTGATAAAGAATTTTTACGTTGGATGTTATCAGATGGTGCTGCTGCTGCACTTTTGTCGGACAAGCCCAATCCAAATGGAATTTCTTTAAAATTGGAGTGGATTGAAATCTGTTCTTTTGCAAACCAATTGGAAACCTGCATGTATATGGCAGGCGAAAAAGATGAAAAAGGCAACTTGCATGGTTGGTCGGAATACAAACCAAAAGAATGGCTGGAAAAATCCATCTTTGCTTTGAAGCAAGACACGCGTTTATTAGATGCAAACATTATTCAGCTGGGAACAAAAAAATACGTTGAACTATTAAAAAAACATGGGATTGATTTACAAAGTATCGATTGGTTTTTGCCACATATTTCTTCTGAATATTTTCGTTCTAAATTAAACGATGAAATGAAAAAATATGGTGCTGATTTACCGGCAGAAAAATGGTTTATCAATTTAGCTACCATCGGAAATATTGGCTCTGCCTCTATTTTCTTAGCATTGGAAGAATTAATGGCTTCCGGAAAATTAGTAAAGGGCCAAAAAATTGCGCTTTTAGTACCTGAAAGTGCTCGTTTTTCTTACGCGAGTGCACTTTTAACTGTTGTATAATGACACAAGTAATAGAAACACCAATTATTGAAGGTGCTGAAGTATCAGCCTTGCTTCCACAAAAACCACCAATGGAAATGGTGGATAAATTGTGGTTTCACGATGATACTTATTCTATTTCGGGATTGCTTATCAAGGAAGACAATGTGTTTTGCAAAAATGGTGTTTTGCGTGAGCCTGGGTTGATGGAAAATATTGCTCAAACAGCCGGACTGCGTTTAGGTTATATGGTTCAGCAAATGCAAAAAAATGGTGAAGCCATCAAACCTCCTTTAGGATATATCGGAGCAATCAAAAATTTAGTCGTTCATCAATTACCACCCGTTGGCTCCGAATTAAAAACAGAAATATTTGTAAAGGCAGTTGTTTTTGAAGTAACCATGATTTCTGCACAAAGCACAATCAATGGTGAACCTGTAGCAAGTTGTGAAATGAAAATATTTTTGAAAAAAGATTGATTAGCATTCCGCTCTTACACTTCGACTACGCTCAGTGTGACGTCTAAATTCATATTAGCATTACATTAACGTCATGCTGAGCGTAGTCGAAGTGTAAGAGAGGAATACCATTAAAATATTACATTAACGTCATGCTGAGCGTAGTCGAAGCATTAGAGGAATATCATTAAAATGGGGCAAAGTGCAATTGAAGTAAAAAACCTCCGAAAAGTTTATAAAGATTCCCCTGTTGCCGCTGTAAACGACCTTACATTTTCTATTGAGCAAGGAAGTATTTTTGGTCTACTCGGACCAAATGGTGCAGGAAAAACAACCACCCTTTCCATACTATGCGGTTTGATAAAAGCAACAAGTGGTGAAGCTACTATACTTGGATTATCGTTAAAAAATAAAACACAGGAAATAAAACAAATCATTGGGGTGGTTCCCCAAGAAATTGCCCTCTACCCTACTCTTACCGCTTACGAAAATTTAAGATACATTGGAAATATGTACGGACTAAGGGGTAAAAACCTAAAAAATAAAATTCAAGAAAATTTAGAGATTGTTGGCTTGTCGACTCACACACACCACCGCATTGAAACATTTTCAGGCGGAATGAAACGAAGAATAAATTTAGTGGCAGGAATTTTACACACACCCAAAGTATTATTCTTAGACGAACCGACAGTTGGTGTAGATGTACAATCCAGAAATTTAATTACAGAACATTTACATCTTTTAAATAACCAAGGCTGTACCATTATTTATACATCACATTTAATGGAAGAAGCTGAAAACTTATGCTCCGCAATTGCAATCATAGATCACGGAGAAATTATTGCTTCGGGAAAACCGAAAGATGTTATTAAAGAACATCAAACAGAAAATTTAGAACAACTATTTTTGAAATTAACCGGAAAAACGCTGCGCGATTAGTTGTTGGTTGTTAGTTGTTTGTTGTTGGGACTTAGGACTTGTAAACATAATTTAAACTAGTATGCAAATTCCCCCTTTGAAAAGGGGGCTAGGGGGATTGATTTATCATTATTGGTTAACGAAATTGGTCTGTTTGAGAACTAGCCTATTGAGGAAGGTTTTTAGATAATTTCGTAATGACATAAAATTAAACAAATAAAAGAATCTGCGGAAATCTGCGGAATCTGCGAGAAAAAATGTTAAGATTATATTCAACCATACAAAAAGAAATTTTAATTCTGCTTCGTGATAAAGGCGGACTCATCATCATGTTTATTATGCCCATGGCAATGATAACCTTGATGGCGCTTATCCAGGATGCACCTTTCCGCGATTATCAGGAAATGAAAATTCCTTTGCTTTTGGTGAACAATGACAAAGGAAATTTAGGAAGTACAATTGATAGCGGTTTGTATGAATCAAAAATATTTGAAATCACTAAACTGCAACTCGACAAAGAAACCATTAAACAAAAAGTAAAAGCAGGCGATTATGAAATTGCTATTATCATTCCAGCGAATGCGAGTGATTTATTAAATTCTAAAGTCAGTAATTTTGTTACAAAAAAATTGAGCGAAGCAGGATTTTCTGACTCATCTGCTATTTCTAAAACGGATTTGTCGGCCGAATTAAGTTTAGAAATTTTATTTTCTCCCGACACAAAAAAATCTTTTAAGTCCTCCATTTTAAGCTCCTTAAAACAATCTACTTCAAAAATAGAAACACAAACTTTATTGCAACTCTTCAACAAAGAGCTCAAACTATCTGAAAGCAATAGCAATGAGGCGATGAAAGATTTTGTGAATTTTTCAGAAATAAATACTGTTGAAACAAAAGAAGAAGAATTAAAATTAAATTCGGTGCAACATAACGTTCCTGCCTGGACCATCTTTGGAATGTTTTTTATTGTAATTTCTATGTCGGGAAGCATTATCAAAGAACGCGATGAAGGAAGTTACACCCGCATTTTAACGATGCCTGGGTCATACATCACGGTGTTAACAGGCAAAATAAGTGCTTACTTGCTAATCTGCCTGATTCAATGTGTATTGATGTTGATGGTTGGAATTTACATTCTTCCATGTATGGGTTTACCAACTTTAATGATTGGAAACAGTACATTGGCAATAGCGGTAGTTGCTGTTTCGGCTGGACTAGCAGCTACAGGATATGGAATATTGATTGGAACCATTTTTAAAACACATCAGCAGGCATCTACTTTTGGAGCAGTATCGGTTGTTATTTTAGCAGCATTGGGAGGCATTTGGGTGCCGGTATTTGTAATGCCCGATTACTTAAGAGTATTGTCGGAGTTCTCACCGCTGTATTGGGGTTTGAGCGCATTTCATAAACTGTTTTTAAATTCAGGTGATGTGAATAGTATTTTACCACATATCATTAAACTGCTAGTA
>JAHEYB010000072.1 GCA_023251805.1 Bacteroidota bacterium
TCCGTTTGCATCGGTTATAATTAGTGTGGCTGTGTGTGCGCCCGCGGTTCCAAAGGTATGGGCAGGGTTTTGTGTGCTATCTGTTTTATTATCATCGAAAGTCCATTTCCATTTTGCAGGGTTACCTGTGGATTTATCAGTAAATTGGTTTGCATTGGTTAGGCAGGCAGCAGGGGAAACTGCTACTGCTACCGGATTTGGGTTTACCGTGATTGTTTTTGTTGTAGTGTCAGCACAACCGCTTCCTCCTGAGGCAATGAGTGTTACTGTATAACTTCCTGCATTTGTAAAGTTGTGCGTGGGAGAGGTGATGCCTGAGGTGTTATTTACTCCTGAGGTGGGGTCGCCAAAGTTCCATTGAAATTGAAAATTACCATTAGAGGTGTTGGTGAATGTTGTTGGAAAACCCATACACACTTGATTGGTGGTGAAGTTTGCATCCGGAACTAAAATCACTTTAACAACTTGAATAAGAGTGTCGGGACATGCACTGACTCCGGAAATTATTAACGTTACTGAATAGGTGCCGGCACTTTTGTAGGTATGCGTTGGATTTTTTGTGTTATCAACGTTACTGTCTCCAAAATTCCAATTCCAAAAACCTACCCCACCCTGGGAAGAATCTGAAAATTGTGTTGGATCACCCAAACAAACTGTACTGGAATAAAAATTTGCTTTAAGCTGCGGATTTACGGTAACCTTAGAGTATGCTGTGTCAACACATCCATTATTATCGCTACCGATAACTGTATAGGTAGTTGTTGAAGTGGGAGTAACTATTACGTTGCCTCCTGTTCCTGAATTATTCAAAGAGCTTGATGGAACCCATGAATAAGTTGATGCTCCTGTTGGAGAAAGTAATATTGAATTACCGTTGCACAGGGATGAATTAGGAACTGATATATTGGGAGGTGGATTAATTGTGATACATACTTGGAGGGTATCAGAATAGCACCCATTAACATCTTTTGCATATACTTTGTGGCATTTAGTAACTGTATCGGAGTAAACTTGACTACTTAGCCCCAATACATCATCCCAATAATAACTATAGGGAGCACCTTTACCACCTGTAGCATTAACAGTAACTGTTGTAGATTGCCCTTTACAAATACTCACGTTACTTGAAACAGTGAGTTTAATAGGGGCAGGTTTGGTTATAACAACGGTGTCGGAGGCTTTGCAGTTGCTATTTAAAATTACTTGTACCCAGTAAGTTCCGGAAGTGGTTGGAGTAATTACCTGTGTGGTTGCTCCGGTAGACCATAAATAGGTTGCTCCTGTAACACCGGCATCCAAATTAGGAAGAGTGCATGGGGCAATATCCGGACCTAAATCCACAATAAGTTTTCCTAAGGATATTACAATAGTGTCGTAGCCCAAACATCCATTTTTATTTACTTCAACCCAATAGGTTCCTGAAGAAAGTGCTGTAATAGTTTGGGTGCTCTCTCCTGTGCTCCAAGTATAATATGCACCGGGAATACCGGCATCAAGAATTTTGGAGTTACACATACTGGTATCTTTACCTAAGTCCACCTTTAATGAAGAAGAGGATGAAGAGCATAATTGTTGATGAATAAGATTTCCGTTAACGACAGTTATTGTAGTGTTATTTGCTGTTCCATAATTAATAACCGTTGGTGTTTGGTTGGTAGTGGTAATTATTGGATTTTGAATATCAGGTGAACATGGCATCTCACATCCCGTTTTTCCGAAATAGTCAATACGAAGCAAACAATAATCCCATACTGCACCATGAGCTCCCGAATACCAACCCGTAGTAATATACCCACATTCTCCTATCTGAGCAATGCCATGAAATCCATCTTGATTTGCTCCCGCGCCTCCATATCGGTTTGCCCACAAAAGATTTCCTGTTGGGTCTACCTTCAATACGTAACCATCCGAAGGACCGAGTTTGCCAAATGCTAATGTTTCAGTTGCTACTACAAAGTTGCCATCTGAATCTTGAATTATATCAATACCCCAATTTGGTTCCCATGAATACATTCCTTCGAAGGACTTAGCCCACATAACTACACCTGCAGCATCTGTTTTTATCATCATCAATCTTCCGGAGGCATGTCGTCCTGCAATGATAAATCCACCACCCGAAACAACTTGTAATGCGGTACCATATTCATCCGCACCGCTATCGTAAGTTTTGCACCAAACCACATTACCTGTTGCGGGATCAATTTTAAGTAGAGCAAAATCTCCGTTTGCTCCATTTTTTGCAACACCCATTGCATAGTAAAAACCACCTGCCATATCAAGGTTCCATCCTTCGTCGTTATCTAGTATGTCATATTGCTTGGCCCAAATTACGTTACCCGTTGCACCATCTGCTTTTACTAAATACATATCGCCATCTCCTTGAGTAGTTGATCCAGCCATTAATACATTATTTCCATCGGGAATGGCATAGGTGCAGTGTTCGCTACCATTACCACCATAGGTTTTAGTGTAGTTTAAAGCTCCTGTACTTGTAGTATTAACAAGAAAAAAATCTTCTGATCCACCCAATCCACCACCTGTTTTTCCGCAAGTAAATATATTTCCGTTTGGATCTTCAAATGCACTAAAGCCTTCGCCTGAACTACCATTCGAAAATACTTTATCTACTAGAATGTTGCCCTTTACATCAGTTTTAAGCAGGTGCATGTTTCCATTATGGTAGCCTGCTATTAAACAGTTGCCTTTCTTATCCATAGATAAATTGCAACCCCAAGTAGTAGTAGTTCCGGCATGGTATATTTTTTCGTACGCTTGGGTAAATGCCATTAAAGGCAAGAACACGTAGGTACAGATTAAAAACCAACTTCTAATAGTGAAAGAAGTGTTTTTGTAAGTGAATAAGTATGTACTATTGTTAATCATTTCATCTGTGTGTATTCTATATCTTAACTAAGTGGGAACGAAAGTATGGTTTTCAAGATTAGATAACAATTAATTATTTGATTATTTTGGAGCGTCAAAAAAATACTGTTTTATAGTTTCATCTATTTATTTCATCTTAAAAAACCACTTGCTTAGCAGGTGGTAATGTTTTTTTTGGCTTTGCCTTATCTTTGCAAGCATGAGCAAATATAAGAAGTTGACGCATATTATTTACAAATGTGATTATCATGTTGTATGGGTTCCAAAATACCGATTTAGGATTTTTACAGGTATAATAAAGGATCTTGTTGAATCAGACATTCGGATGTTATGTGAATGGAAATAATGGAAATGAATGTGTAGATAGACCATGTATGTTTGGTGGTGTTTATACTGAAATCATAATCGTTACTTGGGTTAATTGCTTTAAGTGATTTCTTACATCTTAGACCCAATAGAACAGTTTCAAAAATGATTGTTTTTTTTAATTTAAAACTGTATCTATTTCCTGTAGTTTATCTATTATTTCTTTCTGCCGTCATCTTCCTACTTTGTCAATTGGTCGAAACCGCAATGCACTCCAAGTGTCGTCTATGGAAATTGCTGTTACGGTTGTGATGTTAAACTCTTCGCCTGTCATACGAATTGTGTCACGGTTAATGTCGGTCATAACTTTTGAAGTCTTTTTTGGATATGCAAACCACAAAACGCTGTCTGGTTCAATGTTTTTTAGTTGTTTGTTCAAAAAGTCAACATAGTCTTTGTTATTGTTTATGAAAACTAATGTATTTGTGCTTTTTGTTTTTTTGTCAAACGAAGTTTTAAAACCAAGTTCCACAAATTGAATTTCCAAAGTTGTCGGCGCATTGATTACGATTCCATTGTCTTTGAACTTAAATTTTTTGATAATGTCTTGCATATTATTTGTTGTTTCGCTTGTTTAAAAAAAGTCCGCCTAAAATAGAAACTGATGCAAAAATAATAATTGCAAGTAATTGTGTCTAATGATTGCCTTCTGATTTGATTAGTGAAAATGTCGCAAAACCTGCAATGACAAAAGCAAGAATGTAGTTCAAATTTAAGTTCTTTGTTTTAGCAATGGGTTGTAAAACAAGTCCACTTATAAAGGAAAAAATGCACCGTAAAATGCTGTCAAGATTTGAAAATTAGTTGTTGCTTGTTCGTGGGGGTCTTGCCCTGAAAGTTTAAATAATGCAAGAGAAGTCGCCACGAAAATTGCATAACCTGTCCATGGAGAGTTTAAATTATCTTTTGGAGGTTATAAAGATATTATTTGCTTGTTCATATCGTAATTTCCTATTAATTCATTTGTCGAATGAATATGTGAAATGAGTTGCCTGTAACATACTACTTATTGAAGTTGTCTTGTAAAAATTCACTGCTTCAATGTCGTCATTTTCGGCTTCTACATAAGCATCTTCAAAGCCATTTTCTTCACAATATTTTATCAAGTGAGAAATCATTTTTCTTCCAACACCTTGTCTTTGGTAATTAGTCGTAACACCTACGTCATAAATGTAAGCAATTGGTCTTGCCGAAAAATAACTATGGAGAACATAAACGGTCAAGCCTCCAATAACCCTGTCATTGTGTTGTGTAACTAAAACTTTAAAGTCGGGTTTGTTTAAAAGGTTTCTCAAATAGTTACTATTTGGCATTTCAAAATCATCCATTTTAAAGACCTCTTTAAAAATATTTATTAGCTCAATGAAACAATTTGTATCGTCTGAAGTAAGTATTTTAATTTCAATGTCCATGTTTATTTAGTGTTGTAGGGTGTAGTTTTACAATTACCGCTAACGAATAAGGGATAAATGAAGTTTTTTATTTGAGGGAGTTTACGCACTACTGTTGATACGAAGCACAACTGTTCGTGAACGCACCAACTTTCATAGGAAGCGATTTAAATAAACCATTTTTGTGTTATTATTCAAAGATTCTTGATTTAAATAGTTCTTTAATTTTGTCAAAGTTCTGTCGTGGTTTTTTACATATATAAATTATTTGATAGAGTTCTTCTTCGGTTCCAGAATAAGGATTGTAAATTGTTTTTACGGGAATTACTTCTTCAAAATAGGGTTGAAAAAAATCACCTACCTGATAGCTTAATGCAATTATTGTTTCTGGCATTTTTCCTGTTGGTGTCCAAGTGTAAAAACTTCCGTGAAAGGAAAATGCTTTTGGTAAATTATAGTCAGCCCTGAATAAGCTTATTGCACCTACTTGTGCATAATGCTTGCCCCAAATTATACAGTTCTGTTTTTCATTGGTAGGCAAACTGTCATAAACCAATTTCAGTTGCTGCATAGTTTCCTTCCATTTTTCTTTGGTGTAATACTCGTCAAAAGGAACTGCGCATTTTCCGCCTTTGATTTCTTTCCTTTCATATTTGTAAATCCCATTTAGATAATGGTTGAAAGTATAAACAGGCATTCCAAACGGTATTAACGCAATGCCAAGAAACAACAAAATTGTTAGTGGATACATAACCCATTTTTTTCCTTGCAAAACAATTCGTTCCCAAAATATTCCGCCAAAAGGAAGTGTTGTTATTATGATAGGAAAGAAGTAATATGATTTGCCTTTGCTACAAACTAAAAAAAAATAGAAAGAATTATGGAAAATGCTAATGGACGAAAAATTGTTTTGTCACTTGCATTAAACATAAAAAAAAATGCAGGAACTAATAGGAATAGAGAAAGAGGATTGATAGAAAGAATTAGTT
>JAHEYB010000005.1 GCA_023251805.1 Bacteroidota bacterium
GCAATCACACCCAAAACAAAATTGTTGATGGTTTGCCACATGATAAATATCACCGGGCAAATTTTACCCATCAAAAAAATATGTGACATGGCGCATAGCAAAGGTGTTCCTGTAATGGTGGATGGAGCGCATGCTTTTGCTCATATTAAATTTAATATTTCTGATTTAAATTGTGATTATTACGGAGCAAGTCTACACAAATGGCTAAGCGTTCCCTTGGGCGCTGGAATGCTGTATGTCAAAAAAGAACATATTCCTAAAGTCTGGCCACTGTTTGCAGAAGAAGGCAAGAAAGAAGATGATATTTCCAGATTGAATCATACAGGAACTATTCCAGTTCATACGGATTTAGCCATTGCTAACTCAATAGAATTTTACAATAAAATTGGTGCTGAAAGAAAAGAAGCTCGTTTGCGCTATTTGCAATATTACTGGACCGATAAAGTCCGTAACTTCCCTAATGTTATTTTAAATACGCCCATTCCGGGTCGTACCATAACTACACATGAAGAAATAATTCGTTCTTGCGGCATTGCAAACGTGGGAATCAAAAACATCAAGCCTGCAGATTTAGCTAAAACACTTTTGGAGAAATATAAAATCTATACGGTTGCCATAGATGGCAAAGGCGTTCAGGGTTGTAGAATTACGCCCAATGTATTTACAAGCACCGAAGAGTTAGATGTTTTGGTAAAAGCACTTTCTGAAATAAAATAATTAACAAAAATTAAAAGCCATGGCAGAAAATAAAACCAAAGAAACAAGCGATAGCATTCCTGCTTATTTAAAAACAATAAAAGATAGTAGCAAAGCAAAAGAATTCGAAGCTTTTATTAAACTGCTTGGCAAACACACAGGACTAAAACCAAAAATGTGGGGAACAGCCATTGTTGGTTTCGGAAGCTACCATTATAAATACGAAAGCGGAAGAGAAGGCGATGCGCCTCTTATTGGGCTTTCTCCAAGAGCTACATCTATTGTTCTGTACTTGTGTGGCACAAAAGACAAACCCGAGTTGCTTAAGAAATTAGGAAAACACAAATTGAGTGGCGGTTGTGTACACGTTCAAAAATTAGAAGATATAGATACTCCAACACTTTTAAAACTAGTTGACAATTCAATAAAAGTGACGCAAAAATTATATCCTACTAAAAAATAATTTTGAAACAGTTTCTAAATAGAACACTTTCTGTAAAGCAATTATTGGCGCTCATTCTTTTGCCATTGGCAATTTTTGCAACTATTATTGTTTTTAGTGTAGGGAATAATGGCGTTGCGCTTCTAAAAAAAGTGGATGGAAAAGATTCAACTGTTGTAGAAACAAAACTAGCAGATTCCACAGGATTAGGAATTCTACTTGCCTATGTGGATTCACTTAGCAATGCAGAACAAATGACTGGTGGCTCCTGGAGTTTTTGTTTGATGGATGCCGACAGCGGAAAATCTATGTGCGCAGTCAATACCGACAGAGGAATGGTTCCTGCTTCGGTTATGAAAGTGGTCACAACTGGAACAGCACTTTCTATCCTCGGTCCGAAATATCGTTTTGCAACCACCTTAAAATATGATGGAACGATTGACGCAGCAACAAAAACGCTTAATGGTAATATTTATATTCGAGGTGGTGGCGATCCAGCTTTGGGTGCCGAAACATTTGGAAGTTCGCTCAACAAAGTTACCGACTCATGGTTAAAAGCAATTAAAGCATTGGGAATTGATAGCATTGCAGGTTGTATTATTGGTGATGCACAAGCTAGCGACCAAGATCCTATTCCGGTTGGTTGGACTTGGGAAGACATACAAAGCGATTATGGAACTGGTCCATGTGGGTTGAACATTCGTGAAAATGTATATGATATTTTATTGAAACAATCTGGCGGAGGTGTCAGTATGAAAACCAATCCACAAATTCCGGGATTGAAATTATACAACCAAGTATTGAGTAATTCCAAGATTGCAAAATCCTATGCATACGTCCAAGGCGCTCCTTTTCAATTTGAACGAACTGTTTTTGGGGAAGTGAAAGACACCTTACGTGAACGCAGCGCCATCCCCGACCCTGCTTTGTTTTGCGCACAGTTGTTAAAGAATACACTTATTGCAAATGGTGTACGCATGAAAGATTCTGCCACCACTACCCGACTCATTCGTTTGAATGGAATTAAATTAGAGTCGACAAAAGACTCAAAGAAAACCATTGCGAGTTCTCTTTCTCCCTCTTTGGAAGATTTAGTTTATCATACCAATCAAATTTCTCAAAATTTTTATGCAGAAAGTATTTTGCGCGCCATCTCCATGAATGAAAATGGATATGGAAACGGAGCAAGCAGTGTTGGCATTATTTATAAATTCTGGAAAGAGAAAAAATTAGATTTACGTGGTATGTGTATGGTAGACGGTTGCGGACTTTCACGAATGAATAACATTACAACGCGTCAGTTAGTAGAAATGCTAAGAGTATTTTCAAAAGATGCAAATGTGTTTCCGGCATTTTATAAATCATTGGCTGTTGCAGGAGAATCGGGAACCATTCGAAAATTATCACATGGCACATTGGCCGAAGGAAATCTGCATGCAAAAAGTGGAACCATGGCAAGGGTAAAATCCTATGCCGGTTATGTAAAAACAAAAAGCGGAAAACTGCTTTGCTTTGCCATGATTGGTAACAATACTTTATGGACAGAAGTCGAGCTCAAATACAAATTTGAGAAGCTGTTTACTTTGATGGCGGAACTGCCATAATAATAATATAGAATGAAAAATAAAAACTTTCTTTTTTTAATTTTTATTAGTTCAATGTCGGTGTTGACCTACGGACAAACCACTACATTTAATAAGCTTGACGCAAAAGGAAAAAAAACAGGCTATTGGAAAGTATACCTTAACGCAAATGCAATGTTAACAGACAGTGCAAATTCGTACTTCTATGGATATGAATTCTACGACAATGACAAAGCCGTTCCAGGTATTTTCGAACAAGTAAAAGAGTATAGTAACATTAAACTCATTTTTTCTGGAAAAACTTCTACAAAAGGAAATCCAATAGCGATTAATGGCATGCTAAAGGAATACTTTATCAAAGAAGGCAAAGATGAACTAAACGCAGAAACGTGCTATAGAGATGGCTTCCCCCAAACTTTCAAAGAATACTTGGCAGGCAACATCATTACTCTCGCGGACTTTACAAAAAGATATAATTATATTGAAGGGACATATTTTATTTCAGATTATCTCACCTATATTGTTACCTCAGAAACAAGAAGAAAAACAACCTGCTATTGGTATCGAAAAGAAAAAAACAAATGGATAGGGTTAAAACGTCTTGTGAGTAAATAAATCTCCCTTTTCTTAAAAAAATCAAAAAATAATTTGCGAATTAAAAAAATGTGTTTACATTTGTAACCGATTGGTTACATATTAATAGCTACGAATTAACAGCAGAAAATGAGAAGAGACGTGTTTCAAGCAATAGCAGATCCAACCAGAAGACAAATTCTGGGGATAATTGCCAACCGGCCGCTCAACTTAAATACGGTTGCTGAAAACTTTAATGTGAGTCGCCCCGCGATTTCAAAACACATTAAAATATTAACTCAATGCGGATTGATTGTGATAAAAAAACAAGGACGAGATCATTTTTGTGAAGCCAAATTGGAAAAACTAAACGAAGTCAACGATTGGGTAGCGCAATACAAAAAGTTCTGGGAGCAAAAATTGGATGCATTGGAAATTTATTTACAAGAATTGCAGAGTAATCCTCCTACGCTAAAGCTTCGGAGGATGAAGAAAACGAAAAAAGAGAAAAGTCAAAAGTTAAAAGTTAAAAAAAGAAAATCATGAAAGCAAACGACAAAAACCTAGTAATCACAAGAGTACTTAACGCGCCAAAAGAATTGGTATGGGAAGTATGGACAGACGAGAAACACATTCCAAATTGGTGGGGACCAAAAGGACTCCATACAATTGTGAAAGAACATGATTTTAGAGTTGGAGGAAGATGGGAATATGTAATGATAGACGAAAAAGGAAATGAATATCCGGCTGTTGGTATTTTCAAAGAGATTGTTAAGTATAAAAAACTAACCTCAACCGATGATTTTACGGAAGAATTTAGAGCCAAAACAAATGTAGATCTACCAAGGGTAATGTTGTTTTCGATGTTATTGGAAGATGAAGGTGGCAAAACCAAATTAACACTAACCTACGAACATGCTTCAGCAGAAGACAAACAGAAACACATTAACATGGGAGTTGAGCAAGGCTGGAACTCAATGTTAGATAAAGCAGAAGAATACCTTAAAACAAAAATTGCAATGCGTGCAAATTTAAAAACTAACAACATGGCAAGAACAGTCACTTATTTAAACTTCCCGGGAACTACAGAGGAAGCATTCAACTTCTACAAATCAATTTTTAAAACAGAATTTAGTGGAAAAGGAATTCAGCGCTTAGGAGAAGTTCCAGCTCATGAAGGAATGCCAGAATTATCGGCTGAGGATAAAAAATTAATCCTTCACATTGAATTACCAATTGTTGGCGGACATATTTTGATGGCAACAGACGCACCGGAAAGCATGGGTTTTAAATTGGTGACTGGAAACAATATGCACATCAGTATGGAACCGGAAAGTAGAGAAGAAACCAAACGTTTGTTTGATGCACTTTCTGCCGGTGGAAAAGTAGACATGGAATTACAAGACATGTTTTTTGGTGCTTACTTCGGTAGCTGTACTGATAAGTATGGAATTAATTGGATGGTGAATTTCTCTACCAAGTAAATTATAAATATTGAATTATAAATTATAAATTAAAACTTATGAAGAAAATAAACATTCTCTATTGGATCCTAACGGGACTATTCGCAGCGTTTATGATTTTTACTGCTATCCCTGATATTACAGTTAATCCGGAAGCAGTTAAATTTATGACCGACCTTGGTTACCCTGTTTATCTACTAATGTTTTTAGGTGTTGCAAAAATATTGGGCTCCATCGCGATTTTAATTCCTGGTTTTCCTAGAATTAAGGAATGGGCGTATGCAGGCTTGATGTTCGACTTAATTGGTGCTATGTATTCTGTCGCTGCATTGAATGGTGTAGGACCAGCAGCGCCTTTTGTTATTTTTTTAGCATTGGGCTTTGCTTCTTATTTTATGTATCACAAAAAATTAAAAGAAACAGCAAGTGCTGCATAAAATGGTAGAAGTTTTTAAAACAAACATTGAAGAACACTTACAAGCTGAAAATGTAATCAGCTTGTTGGCTGTTTCTTTTCCCGAATGTAAAATAAATTTCGACCTAGAAGATTGCGATAAAATTTTAAGATTAGAAGGGACAGCTTTCTCTTCTGAAGAAATCATTGGTTTATTAAAAGCAAAAGGCTTTAACTGTGAGCCATTAAATTAAAATGGAAAATACACCTTTTACCATCGAACGCACTTACAATGCTCCCATACAAAAAGTATGGTCGGCAATAAGTGACAACAACGAAATGCAAAAATGGTATTTCAAATTGGAAAATTTCAAACCTATTGTTGGTTTCGAATTCCGTTTTACTGGCGGTCCGACCGAAGACAGACAATACTTACACATTTGTATGGTCACAGAAGTGATTGAAGGAAAAAAATTAACATATAGTTGGAGATATGATGGCTACGAAGGCATTTCCTATGTTACGTTTGAATTGTTTGCAAAAGGAAATCAAACGCACCTAAAATTAACACATGCTGGTTTAGAAACATTCCCTATAAACAATAAAGATTTTGCTCCAGAAAATTTTTCTGCAGGCTGGACGCATATTATCGGGACTGGGCTACTGGAGTTTTTGACAAACTCTTCAAAATAATGCAAAAGACAGCCTTATCTGGCAAAGATGGGGTTGTTTTTATACATTTTGCTTTTTAAAATACTTTTCAATACCTTAGTCCTAAGCATTTCACAATGCCAGGAGTACTCCCAGGGCGATTAATACAGTTTTATGGAAAGCATTACAAAAATTAAAAAGTGGAATTACTTAATACTTCTTTACGTTTTATTCTTTTCAATAAAATTAAGCTCACAGGAAGATTCACTCAAGCAAATATTTTTTTCAAAATCACCTGATACAACCAGAATAGCAGCTGCTATAAAACTTTCAATGTTTTATTCCAGTAATAATCCTGAATACTGCTTAATTATTTCAAACAAAGGAATAGAGCTGGCTCAAAAAACGAACAATCCTAAACATCTTCCTGCTTTAATGAAATTGAAAGGTGTTGCTTATGTCAATTTGGGCGAATACAAAAAAAGTGCTGAAGAATATTTCAAGGGATTAAAAGAAGCGGAAAAACAGATGAACAAAAAAGAAGTTGCAGCCATCTACAATAACCTGGGAGTAAATTTTTGGTACCAAAATGATTATAAAAATGCCTTAAAATATCATTTACAATCACTTGAATTCAGAAAAGTATTAGGAAATCCTAAAGAAATTGCAAAGTCTTACAATAACTTAGGAATGGTTGAAGTGGAATTAAAAAATTACACCGAAGCAGTGGAATATTACAATTTATCGTTGGAAATTAAGGATAGTCTGGGTGATATACTTGGAATTGCTAACGTAAACAATAACCTTGGAATTGTTTATGAGCGACAAAAGAAATATGCTGAAGCCAAAAATGCTTATGATAAATCCTTGAAAATATTCATTCAAGAAGGCGATAAAAGAGGTGAATTAGTAAGTTTAAATAATATTGCTGGTATTCATAAATCCCTTGGAAATTGCACTCAATCCTTAGAGTTGGCAAAAAAGGCCTTGCCTTTGGCAATTGAGCTTGGAGATAAAGAAGATTTAAAAACTGTTTATGAAATTTTAGCTGTTTGCTCTTACAATACAGGCAATTACAAATCATCCTATGATTACTTGCAAGAATTTATTATTATAAAAGATACCTTAACAACTGAAAATAATTTCAGGTCGGTGCAAGAGTTGGAAAAAAAGTACAATACCGAAAAGCAAGATCAAGAAATAAAATTATTGCAAAAAAATAATATTATTAAAGACATCGAACTTGATCAAGCTAAAAAGCAAAGACTGTATTTCTTACTAATTCTGTCGCTCGCTATAATTATTATCTCTTTATCCATTTTTGCCTTTGTGAAAATCAGAAAACAAAACCATGTTTTAACAGACAACAAAAAATTTATCGAATTAAGAAATGCCCAACTAGAGTCGCAAAAGAAAGAAATAGTGGATAGTATCAATTACGCGAAGAGAATTCAAGATGCAATGCTCAAAGAAGAAGAATATGTTAGTACACACCTTCCGCCCCATTTCATTTTATTTAAACCAAAAGACATTGTAAGTGGGGATTTTTATTGGGCATTGGAAAAAGACAATTTTTTGTATTTAGCTGCAGCAGATTGTACAGGGCATGGTGTTCCCGGAGCTTTTTTAACATTGCTTGGAACATCTTTTCTGAATGAAATTAATGCTGTAGATAAACTGCTTAGTCCGGCTGAAATTCTCAACCAATTGCGCGATAAAATTGTTAAAGAGTTGGGAAACCAAGGAAGAACAAGAGATGGAATGGATATTTCTCTGATTCGAATAAACTTAAAAACCTTTGATAGCATTTGGGCGGGTGCATACAATCCATTGTGGATAATAAAAAATAATGCTGAATTTATTGAAATCACTGCCGACAAACAACCCGTTGGATATAACGAAATAACATCGGGGTTTACCGATCATTCATTACAATTAATTAAGGGAGATATGATTTATTTATTTACTGATGGTTATGCTGATCAGTTTGGTGGGAAAAGCGGTAAAAAATTTAAATACCGACAACTGCACAATCAGCTCAGTCTAATAAAGGACCTGCCACCGGATGAACAAAAGAAAAAACTAAACCAAGTTTTTGAAGAATGGCAAGGAAATTTAGAGCAGGTGGACGATGTATTAATTATTGGGATAAAATTATAATTAATCCAAAACAATTTCTTCTTTACTGAAATCGTAATTAGAATAATCAGTAATCACATTATAAAGTGTATCGCGCTCAATTGGCGCACGGCCTACTTGCTTTATCATCTCTACCAATTGCTGTGTTGTTAAAGCAGGCGATTGTTCTTCCGAACCCGCCATTGTATAAATTTTTGTAGAATCGTCAATCGTTCCATCAATATCATCCACACCAAATGCCAAAGAAAGTTGTGCAGTGGTTCTGCCAATCATTGGCCAATACGCTTTCACATGTCCGAAATTATCCATGTAAATGCGAGACACAGCATAGTTACGCAAATCCTCTATCACCGTTGATTCGGCAATATGACTCATTTGGTTTCCACCGTTTCTAAATTTTAAAGGAATAAACGTATTAAAACCTTTTGTTTTGTCTTGCAAATCGCGCAAACGATTCATGTGATCAATTCGGTGTTCAAATTTTTCTACGTGTCCGTATAACATTGTTGCATTCGAAGGCATTCCTAATTTATGCGCTGTCTCGTGAATCTCTAACCATTCAGCAGAAGTACATTTGTCTTCGCAAATTTCTTTACGAACGGTTTCATCAAATATTTCTGCTCCGCCACCCGGTAATGAATTTTGTCCGTGCTCTTTTAAAATACGCAAACCTTCTTCATAACTTACTTTTGCTTTTCTGCACATGTATTCCAATTCCACCGCTGTGAATGCTTTCACATGCAAATCAGGACGAATTTCTTTTATTTTTTTGATCAGGTTTGCAAAATACATCAAGCCCATTTTCGGATGCACTCCACCAACAATGTGAACTTCGGTAATTGGTTTCCCATCGTATTTGCGTACTAAATCTAAAATTTGCTCTTCGGATAATTCCCAAGCGCCATCTTTTTGTTTTAACAAACGTGAGTAAGAACAAAACTTACAATCAAACACACAAATATTAGTCGGCTCGATATGGAAATTGCGATTGAAATAAACGTTGTTTCCGTTTTTCTTTTCGCGGATATAATTCGCCAAAGTACCTAAAAAACCGAGCTCGCCTTTTTCAAAAAGCAAAACACCTTCATCGAAAGTAATTCGCTCGCTGGCAATTACCTTTTCAGTAATTTTTTTAAGGTCGTTTGATAATTTGGAATCTATTAAAAGGGAAGAAATATCTCGGGTTTGCATGGTTGCTAATTTAAAGCACAAATTTACGATTTGTAGGATTTAATAGCAAACGTATAAGGCTTTTGTTTCAAAATACAACAAATCGAACAATTCCGTATATTTGTGGCATGAAAGCAATGGTAATCACCCCAAAAAGTCAAACAGAGTTTAAGTTCATTAACGACTTATTAAAAAAGTTAGGCGTTTCCTCTGCAACAATGACCGAAGAAGAAATTGAAGATCTTGGTTTATCAAAACTATTAAAATCAGTTGATAAAGGAAAAAAGGTAAACAAAGAAACAATTCTTCAAAAGCTAAAGTAGTATGCAAATTGAGTTTTTAGGAAAATTCTCAAAAGATCTTGATCGCATTAACCAAAAATCTGTCAAGACAGCTCTTTTAAAGCTTATTTATGAGATAGAACATTCAGAAAACTTAAACAATATCCAAAATCTTAAAAAACTAGTTGGTCATAAATCTGCCTATAGAGTAAGAATAGGTGATTATCGTGTTGGCTTCTTTTACGAAAATCGAAAAGTTTTATTTGCAAGAATAATTCATCGAAAAGATATTTACAAAGTCTTTCCATAGGCTATAACAATGAGTCAAAAGCACATCCTTTTAGTAGAAGACGAGGAAAATCTTCGTAAAACCATACAATTGAACTTGGAGTTGGAAGGTTATTCCGTTTCCACAGCTTCTGATGGAATAGAGGCTTTGAAGGAATTCAGAAAAGGGAGTTTCCATTTGGTGATTTTGGATGTTATGCTTCCTGAGATGAATGGCTACGATGTGTGTGAGGAAATTCGGAAGGAAAACACCCAACTACCAGTTTTGTTCTTAACCGCAAAAGGCTCCAGTGCCGATAAAATTCAAGGATTAAAATTGGGTGCTGACGATTATTTGACCAAACCATTCAATTTGGAAGAGCTGCTGTTGAGGGTTCAAATTTTGGTAAAAAGAGGTAATCAGCAAACAGAAAAATCGGTTGAATCATATTCCTTTGCTAACAACAAAGTGAATTTTGTTACTTATGAAATTGTAGGACTGAATGGAAAAACAGAAATCAGCAAAAAGGAAATTGCGCTTTTGAAATTATTGATTGAACGTAAAGGAGAAGTAGTTTCCAGAGAAGAAATATTAGATTCTGTTTGGGGAAAAGATGCGTATCCATCATCAAGAACAATCGACAATTACATTCTTGCTTTTAGAAAATATTTTGAACAAAATCAACGTGAACCGATACACTTTCATTCCATCAGAGGTGTGGGATATAAGTTTACGGAATAACTACTTAGCTTCTTCTTGTTTAGCAGGATCGCTTCCCTCCTCTTTCTCCAGCACTTCAATAATCACAAACATCACTAACAAAATCAACAATATTACAATAAACACTTTTCTGTTTTTATAAAGTGGCGTTTTGTATAAAGGTTTTGTAGCTGATTGATAATTATACATCAACTTCTTAAAATCCTTATGCTTATTGATTTGCTCATCCGGCAAATCGGGTTTATCAATATTGAATTTCAGGTTCGACATTATTTCTTGCTCAGCACTTTTTTTAATTTATCTAAAATGCGATAGACTTTCACTTTCGCATTGTTCTCTGTTATACCAATAATTGCTCCAACTTCGGCAAATGAATTTTTTTCAAAAAAACGTAATTCTATTAATTGAAGTTCTAAAGCATCTAATTGCTTTACTGCAACCATCATTTTTTGAATTCCTTCGGCATTTTCGTCCAATTCTACCTCCTGCGCAATTTGCATCATCCCATTTTGGTTCAGACTCACTACTCGTTGGGCATTATTTTTTCTAAAATACATATTTATTTCATTAAAGGCAATTCTGAAAAGCCATGCTGAAAAAGGAACGCCTTTGTACTCGTATTTCTTAATATTAATAAGTGCTTTTAAAAAAACTTGTGATGTAATATCGGCTGCCAGCTCTTCATCGTCCGTCCTTCTGTGTACAAAAACAAATATCGACTTATAATACTTATCATACAGCACACCGAATCGCGCAGGGTTTTCTTTTGCTGCTTCAATGAGCTGCAATTCCTGCTGAATTTCGATATCCGATTTATGATGAGAGCTCACCGGCACAAATTTGTTTAATTAATAATGATTGAAAAGACCAAAAGATACAAGTAACTGAATTTATTTTTAACGGTTACAAATCCCTTTAAATGAACAATATTCACAATTGTCTACCTCCTTCGTTTGAGTAAAACGTAATTTCGTATCCATTATTTCAGAAAGCATCAATTGCAATTGCTTTTCAAAATCACCCAGTACTTCTATATTCAAATTAGCTGAGTCCTTTACTTTTACTGTTTTTAATCCTGCACTTAATTCACGAAACGTAACAATTCCTGAAACGATATTTTCTTTTATTACAGGATTTTCCTTTTGATACAACCAGGCATAGGTCAACAATTGAAAACTTTTTGCCAAGTCTGAATTGGTTCTTAGATCATCCCAATCTTCCAATTTCAACTCTTTGTTATCCGCTAAACCTGTTTTATAATCCACAATACGCGTGGTGCTCCCCAATGTATCAATCCTATCCGCTTTTCCTTTTACTTTTACTTTAATCGCATTAGTGCCAACCATTATATCACTTTCCAATTCCCTCTCCAACGCTTTAATAATAATTGGAGTTCCTTCCTTTTCCGCTTTTTGGATGCTTGCAATTTCAGTATCTAAAAAATTATGAATGAATTTAAGAGCAACTTTTAAAGTAAGTAAATTTTTTCCATAGCTCACTTCCGTGCCACTGCTTTGTTTCATGAACAAAGTAAGCGTGGTGGATTCCGCTTGCTTTTTCATTTCATTAATATCAGTAATTTGGATTTTTTTTCCGACATGAGGTCTATAAAATAGCTCCAATGCTTCGTGAATAACATTTCCAAGTGTGTCTGCACCAATAGTGTCTTCTATTTCGTCAGCTTCTCTTAAACCAGCAATAGCATGAAAATAAAACTGTAAAGAACAATTACGATATATATTTAATAATGAAGGAGAGAATCCATACTCTGATTTCAGCTTCAGCTTTTCCATCACCGGTGCTGACTTTTCAATTGAAATAGCGGTATTAAATCCATTATTAATAATTGGAATACTAACGAGCTTCTCAGTAATTATTACATTCGGATTTACTTTTGGCAATTCATAAATCAATTGTGTTAAAAATCTACTCTTCTCCCCGCTTCCCAAAGCATCACTTTCTGTATTGTACAATAAATGAATGTTTGTAGCACGCTGCAACAACCTGTAAAAGTGATAGGAAAAAATAGAATCTTTATCTCCGTATGTTGGTAATCCAAATACACGTTTTAGTTCAAAAGGAATAAACGAATTGACTGCTTTTCCGGAGGGCAAAATATCTTCATTGCAAGAAAGCAAAATCACGTTCTCAAAATCAAGTGTACGTGTTTCCAACATTCCCATTACTTGCAAGCCCATCAAGGGTTCTCCGTAGAATGGCAAAGTAGAGCTTCGCACTATTTGGTTCACGATACTTCTCAATACTTTTAAATCACTTATCGAAGACGGATATTCTATCATCAATACCTCAATACGCTTAATAATTTTTGTGAACGCAAACAAATATTCTAATTCTAGACTTGCTTTATTCTCATCGTTTTTATCTTGCTGAAGAACAATTCCGTTTTTTAATGTTTCTATTAAATAATGAACACATTTGATTGCATCTGACGGAATTTGCCAATGCAGGAAGATTCCTTTTAAAACCTTAAATTCTTCTTCACAATGAAACTCCGCAAAAATAGATTCCAGCATTTTCAAGCCAACAAAAACAATATTTCTTTGTTGGATCGCTTGCAAAACAGCACGAATCTTATACTCTTGAGAAACAGAAAGCAATGCAGTAGCGGTATACGCATGACTCAACAACTTTAGTACATCACTGTGATAAAAACTATAATTTGTTTTCTCTTGTGCGAGTTTCAACCCGTTTTCGTGCATTGCAAACACCAAATCAAAATAACCAGCAACAGGAGTGTTTTTCAATGGATAACCCATTGTAACGTTAATGTCTTTTAAATTTTCCGGTAAGGAATGTAAAACAGGAAACAATAAATTTTCATCAGCCAAGACGATAGCGGTAGCTTTCAACAAAGGATCTGTCTTTTTTATTTCATCCACCAAGCTTCCAGCAACCTTTGCCTGAGCAACATTTTTAGCCGCACCAATCACTGTAATTAATTTTTTTTCGGTGGAAAGCAATGTCTCCTCGATTGTAATATTTCTATCGCCTGCTTGCTTATCAGAAGAAAGAAGCTTTGAGAACTTACCCGATTGATTATACTTACGAATAAATCTTCCGGCTTCCTGATTCACATTCTTGATATAATAAGAATCGGTATCCCAAATAATTTCTGCTTTATCTGCATTCAATAATTTTTCAATGATTTCTTCTTCTGCTTTATTCAAGGCATTGAATCCCGCAAAAATAATTTTCTTCCAAGGGTGTTTTCCTACACGCTCTTCTACATTATCAACCACAATTCGATAAGCCAATCCTTGATATGCTTGGTGCTGAGATAATAAACGTTGAGAGAAATTTTGATAGTATTCACCCAACAATTTCCAGAATTCCAAATATTGTTTTTGAAAATCTGTCAATGTTTCTTCAGAGTTCAAACTCCAAGCTTCTAATTCTTTAATGTCTTTTAAATTTCCAAAAAGCTGTTTGTGATCTACTAGATACCTATCTATCTCATTTAAATCACTCAATAATATCTGTCCCCACTTACTAAACTCATCAAATGTTTCAATGTCTCTTTTACCAACTGCTTTCACTGTCTCATACAATTCGAAAAGCAAAGTGGTAGAATCAGCAACCTCCAATTCAGCCAAAAGTGAAACAAAATCTTCGGTTGCTAGTATTTCCGGACTCCAGAAGGTTTTTTTGAGCTTTTTAGAAATCTGCGTTTTTAGAAACAAACCCGCACGTCTGTTGGGCAATACAATACACAACTCGCTCACATCATCCCCATATTTCTTATGGAGATAGTCGACCGTTTTTTCGAGGAATGATTGCATTCTTTACTGAATTTCTAAAATTATTCTTATAAAATGTAAATATAAAAATACTAATTGGTAATATTGGTACGTTATTAGGAAAAGAACTCCCCTACACTTCAGTTTCGGAGAATAAAAAGAAATCATGAACAGAATCATCGCCCTTCTAGTTATTGCGCAATTCATCTGTTTGTCGCAATCAGCCCAAGTGAAACGAGCATCAGATGCTTGTCCGGGTACAAATAACAAAGCAAGCACCAGCAAAGAGTATGCTTATCTCAGCAAACGTTCGGCTGCTAAAGACAATAGTGATTTTTCAAAACCGAAATATCAAAGTATCTACAATAAAAAAGCGACATCGAATCCTGTTTCAGCGAGTGCAGAAGTACGAAGAGGTAGAGCAGCAACAACTCCGCAAAGAGTGGCTGTTCCTAAAAAGGAAAAAGAGCAAGCCATCGCTCCGAAAGAAACCACTGAGCCAAAAAAAGTAGAAACAGAAAATGAATTTGAAAAAGCGGAATCTTCTAAACCTTACGATGTCATTCCGACTGAAAAAGTAATCGCTCCGAAAATAGAGAAAATTGAAAAAACTGTAAAGGCAGAAGGAAAATCGACTACTTCCCATAAGAAAGAAAAAGCTGTAGAAAATACAAAAGCCACAAACAAAGCGCTTGCTCAGCAAAAGCGCGCAAAGAAAAAATTGTGTTTCGGAAAAAAAGGCGCAACTAGTTGTCCTGAGTTTTAAATTATGAACATTCAATATCCTCAATACAGAAAATATTTAAATAATAAATCTTTTTTCAAAATCATTTCTGATAAGGAATGGGAAGAGATTCAAGTGGTTGGCAGCAAACATGTTCTCAAAAATTTTTCAGTTAAAATTATGCCCGACAGAAATTTTCTTCAGGATATGACCTTTGATTATAAAGAGAATTGGGAGGAGATAGAGGAAGGGGAATATGAAACAATAAAAAATAGAGTTACTAAATAACATTTGTGAAATCCCCCTTTATCCCCCTTTTCCAAAGGGGGAATTTGATTCCAGCAATCACATTATTAGGAGTACTATCTATTCCCTCTTGGTGAAGAGGGTTAGGGAGATTGTTTTAAAGCAACAAAAAAAACACCTTTCTCCAATTGGAACAAGGTGTTTTTAATTATTAATCACAAACAATACTACCAAATTTCAGCTCTCTCAGCTTTCGGGCGATACATCTTATCGCCTTCTTTCACACCAAAAGCATCATAAAACTCTTGCATATTGCTTAAAGGCCCATTTCCACGGAAGTTCCCCGGTGAATGCGGATTTGTTTGAACCAAATTTTTCAAGAATTCAGGACGCATATTTCCTCTCCAACCTTGTGCCCAGGACATAAAAAAACGTTGCTCTGCCGTAAAGCCATCAATTTTTTCAGGAGCAGGTTTACCTTCCAATGATTTTTTAAATGCATAATAAGAAATGGTTACACCACCCAAATCGGCAATATTTTCACCAAGTGTAAGTTCACCTCTCACATGAACACTATCGATTGCAATGTAATTATTGAATTGCATCACCAACATGTCTGTTTTCTTTTTGAAATTCGCTTTATCTGATTCTGTCCACCAATTTTTCAAATTTCCATCTGAATCAAACTGGGCACCTTCATCATCAAAACCGTGTGTTAATTCATGACCAATCACTGCGCCCATACAACCATAATTCACAGCATCATCCGCATCTGGATTAAAGAAAATTGGTTGCATAATTCCTGCAGGAAATACAATTTCGTTCAAAGATGGATTGTAATACGCATTAATTGTTGGAGGCGTCATTCCCCACTCTGTTCGGTCAACAGGCTTTCCAAGCTTGTTCACCATTTGTTTAAATGAATAAGTATTTGCACGCATAAAATTTTCAGCATAAGAATCACGTTTGATATCAAGAGAAGAATAATCTTTCCATTTATCAGGATAACCTAGCTTCAACATTATTTTATCCAATTTTAAATTTGCCGCCTTTTTGGTTTCCTCACTCATCCAATCGCGACTTGCAATACGAACACGGTAGGCAGCAATTAAATTTTTCACCATTTCCGCTACTTTATCTTTACTCGCTTGTGTAAAATGTTTTTCAACAAAAATTTGTCCGAGTGCATCACCCAGTGCAGCATCTGTAGCTTCAAAAGCGCGCTTCCAACGGGGTTTTTGAACAGGAATACCCAACAACGTTTTGCCATAAAAATCAAAATGTTCATTCACCACATTGTCGCTCAATTTACTAGCCATCTGATCGACTAAACCCCA
This sequence comes from Bacteroidota bacterium, assembly GCA_023251805.1. Lineage (GTDB taxonomy): Bacteria > Bacteroidota > Bacteroidia > 2-12-FULL-35-15 > 2-12-FULL-35-15 > 2-12-FULL-35-15. The sequence continues at coordinate 16,446 of JAHEYB010000005.1, forward strand.
TCGTAAATAAGCTTTCCAATCATTAATCGACACCGATTTTATTTGTGCATTTAATGTCTTGAAGAAATCAGGTTGCCCAACAATTACATTGCTGATGTTTTTAATTTCAACTGCATCAAAATAAATCGACCACTTAAAATTGGGTGTGAGGTCTGCCAATTCCGCCAATGTTTTTTTGTTATACATCTTCTCCGGATTACGCATATCAATTTTAGTCATTGACGCTTTTGCCAGATTGGTTTCGATTGCATATACAATTTTTGCATTTTTTTCAGCAATATCAGATTTATCACCTAAAAGCATAAACATATTTGCTACGTGCTTTTTATATGCAGCCTGAAGCCCCAACGTCCGCTCATCTGTATTGGTATAATAATCTCTATCAGGCAAAGAAATTCCACCTTGGCCCAATTGCGTAATAATTTCGGTACTAATTTTTGGATCTTGTCCAATGTAGCCGCCAAACATTGCACCTACACCAATTGTATGCAAATGCGCAACTTCTTTTATTAAATCTTCCGTAGTTTTAATATTATCGATTGCAGCAAGCTCGGCTTTCAATGGAGAAATACCATCCAAGTTCAATTTCACGGAATCATTCGCAACAAAATAGAAATCACCGATTTTTTGTCTATTACTTCCTGCTTGCGCGGATTTATCACCAGCTGCATCTTCTAAAATTGCTTTCAGCTTGGCAAGATTTTTTTCCATCAGCTCATTAAAACTGCCCCAGCGACTTTCAGATTCAGGAATAGGATTGTTTTTCATCCAATTTCCATTCACAAATTGATAAAAATCATCAACGGGCTTAATAGTACTATCAATATTTTTTGTATCAATAGCAGTATTAGGGGCTTTTAGAGCTTCCTCATTTTTAGCATCACCACCACATGATGCAATTGCTATAGTAGAAACTAATAAGGAAAGTTTTAGAATATTTTGCATGTTTTTTTAATTTGAGAACGAATTTAACTCAAATGATTAATATGGCAAAATGATTTTGTTAAATGGTGATTTTTAGGGACGAAAGGCGAGTCAAAAGGGCAAAATTCAAAAGTTAAAAGGGAAAAACAACAAAATAATTAGTGGAAAACAGATTAATAACTAAACTTTTGAATTTTAGCTTTTTTCTCTTTTAACTTATACGGGCACAACTTTCTCTTCCTCAATATAAACAAGCAATCGCTCCGTAATAGTGTAACCCATTTCGACCAGCAAATCGGAATAGCCAATGATCTGTTCCATATGTTTTTTGCGTTCTTCACCCGTTTTATAGTCGATTATTACAGCATTTTTGCCATTTAGCACTACCCTATCAGGCCGATATAATGCTCCTGCTGATGTAACAATTTCTGCCTCATTTTTAATGATTAATCCTTTTTCAAAATACGCCTTTAGTTTTGGCAATTTTACAATTTTACCCAGTGTAACGTATAAAGCATCTCGCTCTTCATTTGTTATTAAACCTTCTGCACACATTGCCTTTAGGGATGCATCTATATCATCAGCTACTTTCACTTTAGCCAAAGCAGTATGCACTATATTTCCGTAGTCCTTCTTAACTTCTGCCATATTGGTGTTCCAAATACTTGGTGCTGCAGCGCGCATTTTTATACTTTCCCTCCAACGGTTAGAGTTGAAAGTTAAAAGTTCAAAGTTCAAAGTTTCAGAATGATGCATCTTTTGCTTCTTAGGAACAGCATTGCCAAATGAATAAAGACTTTTTCCATCCTGCCATTCATTTTTCGATTGGTAATAATAAGCGAGCATGTCGCTAACTGTGGAAAAGTTGCCTGGATTTTTCCCCGGCATACCTGTAAGCACATACATTCGCTCCTCTGCCCTAGTAAATCCAACATACAACACATTTAAACTATCCAGCAATGATTTATTTTGCTCTTCGTGATACAAGTCAGCAAAAATAGTTTCTTCCAAATTTTTATTTGTAGGAACAATTGCGGATGTTAGTTTTGATAGTTTTTCGTTTTGTAAATCAATCCACAAATTCTTTTTTCCATTTTTTTTCTCTGTATTCGAAAAAGGTAAAATAACAACAGGAAATTCCAATCCTTTCGAACGATGGATAGTCATTATATTTACAGCATCCATCCCTTCAGGAATAATCAAGGAAGCTTTTTCTTTTTTCTCTTCCCAATACTCAATAAAATCGTTGAGATTATTATTTTTTTTGATGCTGTAATTCAGCACTTCATCTAAAAAAAACTGAACGTATGCATTGGGAATACTATTGAGTTTAAAAATACGAATCAGTTCCTCACACATTTCATACAAAGCCATTTTTGAGAGCTGTGTTACGCTGAATTCAATTCCCGCATTTTTTATAATAGCACTTAAACCTGTCCTGTTTTGTAGTGTTTCCGCCAAAGTAGTAGTAGAAATTAATTTTGATGATAGTAAGTATTCTAAAATCTCTGTTTGAATAATTGTATCACTTGTATTGGATAAATATTTTAAAAGCGAATGCAAAAAATTTATTTCAACTGAATTACTTAATAATAATGAATCGGATGAAATTACACCTATGCCATTTTCTGTTAAATAATTAGCTATTTCGCTTCCATCGGTATTTTTACGAACAAGAATAGAAATATCTTTCAACGAATAGTTATCATTAAGTAAGGCATGAATCAACTCCAATGTTCTTATTTTATTTTGTTCACGAAATTCATCTTTTACTCCCGACAAAAACTCCACTTGAACAAATCCTCCTACATTTTCAGAATTAAACTCCTGCTCTAAGCCTTCATAAATAACTTTGAACTTTTCATTTAATTTTTCTGAAAGCGTTTTAAAAAGTGAATTATTAAATTCGATTACCTCTCGCTTGCTTCGATAATTTTTACCAAGCATTTTTGGAACATGGTTTCGTATTAATGCTTCCTCACGTTCCAGCACCAAAGGATTGTCGTTATGTTTAAAGACATTTGGCAACTGCGCAAATTGTTCCACTTCGCCTCCACGCCAACGGTAAATTGCTTGTTTGCCATCTCCTACCAACATTGTAAAATGACCATTTGCTAGCGAATTATCAATCAATGGCAATAAATTTTGAAACTGCAAAATAGAAGTATCCTGAAACTCATCAATCAAATAATTATTGTATCGTTCCCCCAATCGTTCATAAATAAAAGGAATAGGTTCATTCAAAACAATCTTTGAAATCATTTTGTTGAATTCCGAAATGTGAAGTATGTTATTTTGTGTTTTGTATTCGGTCAATAATTTTTCTATCTCATTTAAAACCGCAAGAGAATAAATATTTTTATTAATAAGAGAAAATAAAATGTAATCGGAATAAGACTTATCTTTTATTTCTTGAATTATTAAAAAACAATCCAATAAAGTTGATTTTATTCCTTCTATCGCTGATTTAGTTTGAGTAGACACTTTTCCTCCCGCCCAATTATCTTCGCCTGTTGTGGTTTTAACATAACTATTCGGTTGAATATAATCCATTCTTCCTTGCGCTAACTTTTCGAAATAAGCAGCAATGCCTTTGTCTCCATAATAAAAATCCTTATTGCTTAAACCTGCTTTTTTAATTATGTCCACCGCCTTTTTTGCAGAAGCGCCTACGACACTTTCAAATTGCTTCATTTCGGAAGACAAAACATCTTTTATTTGAAAAAAATCATCGACACTTAATGCTTTTATTTTTTCAATGTGCAAGGCCCCTTCTTCATTTAATAAATTTTTGGCAAACACTTTTAAATCGTTTTCGATGTGCCAACTTTTTTCGTCATCGGTTTTACTTTCGGCAAACTCTACCAATGCTTTTGTTAGTCGTTCATTATTTCCAATTTGGGCTAAAAGTAAATCAATGGCTTGAGTCAATAATTTTTCATCATCCATCTCAATTTCAAAACTCATGGGAATTTTTAAATCGAAAGCAAAAGTTCGGACTACTTTATGTACAAAAGCATCAATGGTTCCAATTGCAAAATCGGAATAGTTATGAAGGATGGCAGTTAATACTTTTTGAGAACGTTTTCTAATAATCGCATCATCTAGCGCTTGAGTTGCGTTTAATTTTTCGTGTTTCTTTAATTCTACAAGTAAATTTTTTGTCCCGGCCGAAACCACAGAGTAATCATCCTCCGAAAGTTCCTTAAGCGCTTTAATAATCCGCTCTTTCATTTCTGAAGCAGCTTTATTGGTAAAAGTAACTGCTAAAATATGTTTATACGCTTGCGGAGAATCAGAGGTATCGTTTAAAGCCAAAGCTAAGTACTCTTTCACCAATGTAAAGGTCTTGCCCGAACCTGCAGAGGACTTATAAATAGTGAAATTTTTGTCGGACATAAAATACCTTGTTTGAATCTTGCAAATTACACAATAAATGGTTAATATTGTTATACAATAATCGATATTGAAGTTTTACCTCCGCAGACTTAATTATTGGACAAGTAATCTTCAAAAAAAAATCATTTATGAAAAAAATCTACCCAGTAATTATTGCATTGTTTTTTATTACAATTAATGTAGCCTTTTCACAAGAAACGAACATTGTTCCCGGCAACTTATTAGTAATGGTAAACTCCGATGCGGATGCAAATCAACTTACAAAAGAATTTGCATTAGTAAATGGAGCGCAAACCGAATTAAAAGTGGAACGTACGCTTTCCCAATCAATGCATATTTATTTAATGACTTTTAATCCTTCAGCAGTAAATCAGGATTTATTTTTGACGGCAGTTAAAAGAAATCATCTTGTAAAAATTGCGCAATTCAATCATACTTTTCAAGAAAGAATTATTCCAAATGATGCACAGTTCGGTGTTATGTGGGATATGCACAATACGGGTGCCAGCGGTGGTGTTGCAGATGCAGATATTGATGCTCCTGAAGCTTGGGACATTACAACAGGTGGTTTAACTGCTGCAGGCGATACTATTGTAGTGGCTGTTGTTGATGGAGGATTTGATTTAACTCAACCCGATTTAAATTTTTGGAAAAACTATCAGGAAATTCCAAACAACGGAATTGATGAAGATGGAAATGGTTTTACTGATGACTATGACGGCTGGAATGGCTCAAACGCAACTGATAATTTTCCTGTTGCTAGTCACGGTACCCATGTTTCGGGAACGGTTGGAGCAAGAGGAAACAATACTATTGGAGTTACCGGTGTTAACTGGAATGTGAAAGTGATGGCCATTTCTTATGGTTCCGGTGGAAGCTTTGAAGCAAATGTTGTTGCTTCTTATGATTTTGCCAAAGAGCAACGCAGATTATACAATCAAACAAACGGGGCGAAAGGAGCATTTGTTGTTTCTACCAATTCTTCTTTCGGAGTTGATTTGGCATTTCCATCATCCTATCCACTATGGTGCGCCATGTATGATTCACTAGGTGCTGTTGGAATTGTTAGCGCAGGTGCAACAGCTAATGCAAATTATAATATTGATGTGCAAGGTGATATTCCAACAGCATGCTTAAGCGATTATTTAATAGCTGTAACCAACACCACTCGCACTGATGCAAAAAATGGTAGTTGCGGATATGGGGCAACCATGATTGATTTAGGCTCACCGGGAACAAGCATTACATCCACTTATCCATCCAGCGCTTATTCATCTATTTCAGGAACCTCTATGGCAACACCGCACGTTGCCGGAGCTATTGCATTGATGTTATCCGTTCCTTGCAGTCAATTAATTACAGATTATAAAGCCAATCCTGCCGGAATTGCCTTGATGTTAAAAGATTCATTGCTTGGTGCAGTGGATGTTATTCCTTCTATGAGTGGAGGAATCACTTTAACAGGTGGACGATTAAATTTGTATAAATCAGTTCGTGCTATGCAAAACTATTGTACTTCCGTAGATGTTGGCAACATGAACGCGCTTTCTGAATTCGAAATTCAAAATGTATATCCCAATCCTGCGAATAACCTAGTTACAGTTGTTTACAATAGTTATGATGTCGTTGAAATTTCTATGTGTAATGTACTTGGACAAGAAATTAAACGCATAAAAGGAGATACGACAACAAAAGGAATTCAGCATAGCTACATAGATGTATCGGGATTAAACAAAGGCATTTATTTTATTAGCATGCATGCGAACAACAAAAAATCAAATGTTGTAAAAGTGGTAGTTTACTAAAATAATTTCTCTATTAATTAAAGGAGATTTTTAAAATGAAAAAAATTGTTTTACTTCTTCTAATTAATTTTCTTGCCTTAAATTTATTTTCCCAATTGGAATATAAAGATGTGGCAGGAATATTTTTTAACCGATGTACTTCTTGCCACCATACCAATGGTGGAGCTCCATTTTCATTGATGAGTTATTCAGAAGCATTTCCGGAAGCGGCAAACATTCAAAATGCTTTAACATTTAATATTATGCCACCTTGGCCGGCTGATACTACTTATAGAAGATTTGCAAGAGAACATATTATTACTCAATCGGAAAAAAGTGCAATTTTAAGTTGGATTACTGATGGTGCTTTGCAAGGAGACACTACGCTTGCTCCTCCACCACCAACTTATTCGCAATACAAACTATCACCTCCACCCGATTTAGTTGTTCAAATTCCAACCTTTACAAGTAACGCCACTCCAACAGCCGATGCCTACAATCTTTTTGTGCTTCCATCAGGATTAACAAGCAATCGTATTATTAGAGCAGTTGAAATTGTTCCCGGAAATAATGGTATTGTTCATCACGTAAGTGTTGGTGCCGATACCACAGCATCTTCAACAAATGATCTTTCGGGAAGCGCATTTACTTTTCCTGCTAATGTTGGAATTGGTGGGTACATTCCGGGCTCCGAACCAATTGTATTTCCAAACGCTAGCATTTTAAAAATGGGAATTACAATAAAAGCTGGTTCACAATTTCTTTTACAAATTCATTATCCTGCCGGAAGTGGTGGACAACAAGATAGCACACAAGTACGCATCTATTTTTATCCTCCTGCTACAACAGGTGTCAGAGAAGTATATGCTTTTGCTCCGCTTCAAAATTGGGGCTTTTGGATGATGCCAAGTGAAGTGAAAACAGTTACTGCCGATACGGCTTTACTGGACTGGCTTCCACTTTCTATTTTTAGCTCATTACCCCATTCTCATAAAGTTTGTACCAATATTTTAAATTATGCTTACGCAGATACTTCAATTACAGGCGGTGCACCTGATACTATTCCATTGATGAAAATAAATGATTGGCAATTTCATTGGCAATTTTATTACTATTACAGAAACCTAGTTAAAATTCCTGTTAACTATCGTTATCATGGTGAGCATATTTATGATAATAGTGCCGCCAATCCCAATAATCCATTTAGTCCGCCACAATTAATTGTTCCCGGAGTAAATTCAAACGATGAAATGTTTTATGATTCATTTCAGATTATGGTGTATTATCCCGGAGATGAAAACATAAACATTGACTCATTACTTTCTGTAGATCCTTTGCTAACGGCTTCTATAAACGAACCTATTGATTCAAAAAAATGGACCTACTCTTTTGCTTATCCAAATCCGTTTAATCAAAATACTACCATTCAACTAGTCAGTAATCAAACACTAGAAGATTGTACTTTACGAATAGTGGATGCATCCGGAAAAGAAGTAAAACCTTTCATTGAGAAAAAAATAAATGCTTTTGAAATAAATAAGTCAAATTTATCTTCCGGAATTTATTTTTACCAAATCAGCTCAAACAAAAAAAGTATCTCTACCGGAAAAATAATTGTTTACTAACATTTAAAATATAAACAAAATGAAAGCACTTTCTATTTCTGGATTTATCCTTAGCGTTTTATCTTTCATTACAGGATTATATTTACAATTTGTGTTGGCACCGGCAGCCGATTCATTGGAAGCATCTTTGGACACAGGATTTTCTGACGACATCAATAGTATGATGTGGATGGCGGCTCATGAAGCAAAAGTAACAACCGGAGAAACGTTGGTGATAGCTGGTGGCTTAGCTTTAATATTATGTGCTATTCCCGCTATCAAAACTAAAAACAAACTTTCTCTATTAGGTGCGATACTTTCTTTGGCAGCTTTGTTAGCCGGATTGATAAACGGAACGCATATGTTTTCTTAGGAAATTAATGCTTATGCATTCGCTCTTTTAACGTTTTCCTTTTCTTAATTGGGTAAGTTGAAAAGAGGAACGAATTAGAGTATTTTTTTCCTTTTAAACCTAAACCAACAAAAACCCCTAAAGTAATATATTGATAGTGTTTACTTACATCAAAGCTTACTGAACTTTCTTGCTTTGTATATCCTTCTGTGCGAAGAATTTTTCCATGCCCTATGATATCCATATAACAAAATTCTAATTTTATTCCTATGTGCGAATATGCGACAGAGGGCTCTTCAGTATTTGCGTCTGCAAAATATTTATACCGAATACCTCCAACATACCCTTTTGCCACTAACGAGTTAAAAGAAAAGTCGTTGGTATAAAAATCATTGGAAAAATTATCCTTGTATGCATATTTTCCATGAGGAAAAAGCCCCCTACCTATTCCATAACAAACATATGGCTGCAGGTATTTACTTTTAGTAAGTTTAATATTTCCTCCTAAACCCACTCTAAGATATTGAATACTATAATCACCAAGAGAAACCGGACCTGAGCTTTGGGCAAATTTTGGTTCGCCTTGAATAAAATAGTTGCGATTGCTAATTTTTATTTCGGAATCAATTTTACTTCCGTTGGAATTAAATTTGTCATGAGCGTATTCTACTCCCAACAAAATTTTATTAAAAAAATAAGTTTGTAGTCCCCACTGAACATTACTTCCAATATTTTTACTATTATTCATAAAAATATCTGCACCTTCTGGAAGATAACCAATTTTACTAGTACTTCCATACATAAGTCCCGCTTCAGCTACAACCTCAAAACGAATTTTTTTAAGATTTACCGTATCTACTTGCGCCCAAACATTGTTAGAAAAAAACACTGTTATTAAAAACAAAAATCTCATCAATACAATTTAATTAATGCTGTTGAATCAAGCCAAACTTCTCCACCTTCCAAAAAGAGCTCTACGTAAAATTTACGAGGGACAAAATTATCAGGAGAGTGAATCAATAATAAATCGGCATATTCCGGAAAATTATTTTCTTCATAATCAGCATTGTATTTTGCAGTCGGCTGAATTGTTCCTTCGTATTCAATGGGTTTACTCACATTCATATAGTTGCCCGGCAAATACACAAAATAGTTGTTGAGGTTGGAAAGAGCAGGATGCAAAATATCAAATGAATCGGAGCTGGTGATTTTTATTTTTTTAATAAAATTTTCTGCGTTAACCGAACTTTCATAACTATCAAAATACCTTCCTTTGCGATAGGTTTGAACAGGATGAAGATATAATCTTAAAGCATAAATTTCTTTTGCCAACGAATCAGCATTATTTACAACAGGCAGCCCCGGGGAAGAGTCAGCATTCTCTAAATCCAAACTGGTGAAACGATACCTCACCACCTCGTCTCCTTCACAAGATGTAAAAAACAAAAGGGCTAAAAATGATAGAAAGGAAATGAAATATTTCATAAATATAAATTTACAAAAACAAATGCAAATAAAAAAGCCCCGAGCGTAAACCTCGGGGCTTTTTCAATATATAATTTATTGCTTAGTGATGCTTCGCGCAAGATTCACCGCATGACTTCATGCACTCTTCTTTTGTTTTGCAACCGTGAGAACATCCTTCCATACAACCTTTATCACCATGACCTTCACCAGAACATGCCTTACCTACAGCGGCTTTGTCTTTGCAACAAGCTTTTGGTTCTTCATGTCCTTTGCAACAAGCTTTTGCTTCACCAGCTCCAGCATGCTTTACACACATGGCTTTTTCTTCTGCAGAACATCCAACTGAATCACAATATTTAGCACATGCTTCTTTGCTCATGCCCATACATTTGTTCATATCGCATTTCGGTCCAACAAATTTTCCATCGGCACCATACATGCTCATGCAATATGCTTTTTCTTCAGCAGTACAACCAACGGAATCACACATAGCAGCACATTGTTCTTTTGTCATGGATGCGCATTTAGTCATATCGCACCCGCTTCCACCTTCGTGACAAGCTTCCATTTTAGCACCGTGTCCTTCGCAACATTCCATCGTCATTCCATGCTCACAATCCATTCCACCACCTTCAGCAGTATTAACAGCAATGTAGGGAGCAATAACCAATGAAACAATCGACATTAACTTAATCAAAATATTCATTGATGGTCCGGATGTATCTTTAAATGGATCACCAACTGTATCACCTGTAACAGATGCTTTGTGTGGTTCTGATTTTTTATAGAACATTTCTCCATTAATCAAAACACCTTTTTCAAAAGATTTTTTTGCGTTGTCCCATGCACCACCGGCATTTGATTGAAAAATTCCCATCAATACTCCTGACACAGTAACACCGGCTAATAAACCTCCTAATACTTCAGGCCCTAATGTGAAACCAACAATTAAGGGAGTGATTAAAGCAATTGCACCTGGCATCAACATTTCACGGATAGATGCTTTTGTAGAAATAGCCACACATTTTTCGTATTCAGGTTTTGCTTTGTATTCCATAATTCCTGGAATTTCGCGGAACTGTCTACGAACTTCTTGCACCATGTCCATTGCGGCTTTACCTACTGCTTGAATACACAATGCAGAGAAAATAAATGGAATCATTCCACCCACAAATAAACCTGCTAATACTGGTGCTTTGTAAATATCAATTGCATCGATACCGGCAATTCCAACAAAAGCAGCAAACAAAGCTAATGATGTTAAAGCAGCAGATGCAATTGCAAATCCTTTTCCTGTAGCTGCAGTTGTATTACCAACAGCATCTAAATTATCTGTACGTTCACGCACTTCTGGAGGTAGCTGACTCATTTCAGCAATACCACCAGCGTTATCTGCAATCGGACCGAATGCATCAATTGCTAATTGCATTGCCGTTGTTGCCATCATACCTGCTGCTGCAATTGCAACACCGTATAAACCTGCACATTTATATGACGCCATAATACCACCAGCCAATGTTAAAATTGGAATCACAGTTGATTTCATACCTACTGACAAACCTCCAATGATGTTAGTAGCATGTCCGGTTGACGATTGTTGAATAATAGATAATACAGGTTTTTTACCCATTGCTGTGTAATACTCAGTAACGATACTCATGATTGCACCTACAATAGTTCCAACCACAATTGCCATGAACACACCCATTTTTGTAAATGTAGTTGTGCGCAAATGGATATCGCCTTCAGGCAACATCCACATAACCACAAAATACGATGCGATTACAGTTAACAACATAGAAGCCCAGTTACCCATATTTAAGGCATTCTGAACACTTGATTTATCATCTTTAATAGTAACAAACCAAGTTCCTACAATTGAGAAAACAATTCCTAAACCGCAAATCACCATTGGCAATAAGATTGGAGACATACCGCCAAAATTATCCGCTACTACAATCTCTTGTCCCAATACCATTGTTGCCAAAATAGTCGCAACATAAGAACCAAATAAATCGGCACCCATACCAGCAACATCACCAACGTTATCTCCAACGTTATCAGCAATGGTTGCGGGATTACGAACATCATCTTCAGGAATTCCTGCTTCTACTTTACCAACTAAATCGGCACCTACGTCAGCCGCTTTTGTATAAATACCACCACCCACACGTGCAAACAATGCGATAGATTCTGCTCCTAAAGAAAATCCTGTTAATACTTCAACAGCTGTTTTAACAGTGTTTTCACCCAAGCCGGCAAAAATGGAAAGAAAGGCTATAAACAAACCTCCTAAACCCAACACCGCTAAACCTGCAACACCTAAACCCATTACCGTTCCACCGGTGAAAGAAACTTTTAATGCTTGTTTTAAACTTGTACGAGCTGCTTGTGTTGTACGAACGTTTGCTTTGGTAGCCACCTTCATACCAATGTATCCTGCTGTTGCAGAAAACACAGCACCTATAATAAATGCGATGGAGATAATCCAACTGGAGTGAATTTCTTTTCCATTCACTTCATGAATTGTTCCTGAATATGCTAATAAAATAGCTGCAAACAAAACAAATACACTTAACACTTTCCACTCTGCTTTTAAAAATGCCATTGCCCCATCGGCAATATAACCCGCAAGCTCTTGCATATTTTTATCTCCGGCATCCTGTTTACTAACCCAAGCCGATTTAATTGCCATAACTAACAATCCTAAAATCCCTAATGCGGGCACTAAATAAATTACGTATTGATTCATACTATTGCTATTAATTTAAATATTAAAAATTCTATTGCTCATTAATCATATCCTACCAATGAACCCCTTTTTATTTGGGGTGCAAACTTATGCAAAATATAGTAAATATCAAAAAGTATTGATTTTTAGACACTTATAAGTAAAAAAAAGGGGGTAATAGGTTAAACGAATTCGTTCAGACACAAGCCTGAATAGTGTATTGGATATGGCATAAGTATGATTAAAGAAGAGCCAAAGCACCCCAATAAATATTCAAGCCTTTAATCAAGAGCTCTTTTGTTGAAAATGATGTATCCGAAATGGAAAAGAATGGAGACCGGATCTTTAACTTGATCGTAGTAATTAGCGCTTATACTCATTGGGCCCACTGGCGTATGCCATACAAAACCCATTGTTGCCACATAATGTTGCAAAGCAAAGGGAATTCCGAACTCTGTTTTTAAATCTTGTGTCTTAATCAATACCTGATAGGGCTGGTAAATATAACCTTCTACCCTAAATTCTACGGTTTTACGAATATTGATTACAAATTTTAATCCGCCTGCTACATATTTATGTGTTCTATAATTTTCATTGAAGATGGTTCGGCTATCGGGTGTTGGTTGAAATGCCTGGGCAGATAAAATACTGGATGTGTAATTTTGAAAGAGGGTTTGGGTTGAATATACTCCTTCTCCAAAGAGCCCAATTTTAAATTTTCCTTTTCTATTAAAATAACGTTCGCCTGTTAGTTTAAAAACAACCCACTCGTGGTGATTTGAATTTTCACTTGTATCTACGGAGGTGGAACCAGGAGTATTTATTTCCAATCCGTAAACATACCTACCGCTTATTCTTAAATACTCGCCTTGATTCGCATATTGTTTTCTATTAAGTGAGTTAATTTCATAATACGCCTGTCCGGTAACTAAATCAAAATTTGTTTGATCGGCCGTATCCAATTGAACAAAGAATGGTGTTTGATAATATCTGTCGGTGATGCGTGCTACTCCTGCCCCACCAACAATTCGTCCTTTTTTTCCTGTAGGAAAACCAATGTTTAAATTACCATGCTCTTCACTTTGTATCAAGTAAGCGGGTTTGGTATCTTCTAAAAATGCGCTGCTACTTTTGTAATAATCCCATTTGTTCCAGGTAACTCCCGGCTCAATAAAAATGGGAACTCTGGAAGGAAAATCAAACCGTGTTTTTAACTGAACGGAGCTATATAGTTTTCCAAAATAAGCATTGGCCATAATTCCTGCAGCAAATTTTCCAAGGTAATTATATTGCAAACCCAAGTATCCATCACTAATCGGGCGGTTCGAAAAATTACCACCAAAATCAGTAATTAAGTTGCGTTCTTTTTTAATTCGCAAATACAAATCATAATATCCTGTTTGTTCATTGAATTTTGCTTTCGGATAAATGTATTTAATCTTGTTATCAGCGGCCAACCGGAAATAGCCATTTTTTATATCTTCCAAAGTCACCAATTTCTTTTTATGTCGCAATACTTTTTGAACGTACTCCGATTGCTTTTTCGTTAATCCTTCGATGTAAATATTATCAAATAACATTGTAGGCTGCGAACCTTTAAAATTGCTTCGTTTTATTTCCAGATTTTCTTTTGTTACTCTATTTTCTACATAGGTTTTAATAAAATCCATTTGTCGCATTGCCGCAGTATAACCACTATCAATCAATGGTTGCACATTTCCAAATTCAAACAAACCAACATCCGTCTTAGGTTCAATAATTACTCCTCCTTCACATAAAATATCGTAATTGGATTTACTTTGAAGCATCGATTTTATTTGCGAAAGTAAATTATCTTCATCGGGTGGCGGGTTATTTCCACTCACATTGCTTCCAATCATAAAATCAGGGAAACATTCATCGTACATTACATTCGCAGGAAAGTTATTGTACAAACCTCCGTCAAATAATAATTTACCATCTACTAAAATAGGTTTGATATAAAAAGGATAAGACATAGAAGCACGAACAGCTTCCGCTAAATCACCTTTTCTGAAAATAACAGATTCTTTTTTTTCAATATCGGAGGCAACACAACGGAAAGGAACAAACAAACTATCAAAATCGTAGTTCGCATATGCAGCTGGTCCGGCTGCTAATTCCATCATCCCAAAATCCATCGCCACGGGTGAAATTAAATTGGTTGGAAGTGTAGATACAAAAGCGGAATCAAGAGAAAGTTTAAATGTTATCCAGGAAGCATTATCATCGGTACGTTTAAAATAATACGCATATTTTTGATCAACAATTCCTTCCGACCAGTTTTTAAAACGTTCCGTTTTTACAAGTGCCTCCAATTGATTAGGAGAATATCCCATAGCATACATGGAGCCAACCAATGCACCCATAGATGTTCCGGTGATGTAATCAATTGGAATATTATTTTCCTCTAATGCTTTTAATACACCAATATGTGCTATTCCACTGGCAGCGCCACCGCTCAAAACAACCCCTACTTTTTGTGCTTTTAGAGAATTTGGAGAAAAGAATAGCAACAGGAAGATGGCACTAAAAAGTAATATCTGCTTTAAAAAAGTCATCGTTTTTTTGTTGCTTTACAAAGCTAGCAATAATATTGGAAGATTGGGAAAAGCTCTCATCATTAAAAACACACCCCTAACCCCTCCCTAGAGGGGAATACATTCCTTTAAATTTTAAAATATAGTTTCAAATCAAATTATTAAATTGTAAAATAATTTTTATTATAGTAGTAGCAATTCCCCTCTAGAGAGGGGTTAGGGGTGTGTAATCGTATTCCCTATGCTGATTAGACGCAAATACTATCAATAAGTTGCTTAAAATATTCCGGAGCTTTTAGCAATCGGGAACCATACCAGGAAAAAAGCTCTCCATCAACGATTAAAATCTTTGCATTCGGACAAATTGCTTGAAATTCCTGAATGTGTTTTTCTTTGAATGGATAAGGTTCGGAGGATAATAAAATAACCTGAGGATTTGCCTCCTCAATTTGTTTTGCATTCACTTCAGGATAACGTTCTATCTCAAAAGCATTTTTAAATCCGCATACTTTTAACATTTCGTTTATAAAAGTGTTATTTCCTGCAACCATATATGGATTGTTCCAGATGAAATAGGCTGTTCGGATTTGAGAATGAACATTCGAGAAATCCTCCCCCTGCCCCCTCCAGAGGGGGACAAACTCCGATTCAATTTTAAGTTTTAAATTAGTCGCTTGCTGTTGTTTTCCAACCAGTGTTCCAACACGCATAATCATATCGTACGCATCTTTCAAATTATAAATATCACTCATCCATACATTGTAGTGTTTCATAAGAGCCTGAATCTGCTCTTGCTCATTCTCTTCTTTGTTGCCAATAATCAAATCGGGTTGCAAAGCTTTTATTTTTTCGAAATCATATTTTTTTGTGCCACCAACTCGGGTTTTCGAGCGAAACCATTCTTCGGGATGAATGCAAAACTTTGTGATACCTACTACTTCATCGCGCAAGCCTAAATCGTAGAGTAATTCGGTTTGTGATGGAACGAGGGAGATTATCCTTTGAGGTTTCGAAGGGAGATTTATTTTACGATTGAGTTGGTCGGTGAATGAGTTCAAAAGTTTTAAGGTTGGAAAGTTTTAAAGTTCTATCACTAGTAAGAACGAGTCAAAAGGTACTATAGAAAATCTGAAGTCTATCGTAAAGAAAAACTGAACCTTCTAACTTTCCAACCTTTCAACTTTTCAAACTACTTCGTAAGTGCGTTGATAATATCGTAACGTGTAATAATATACGTTTTATCCAATTTAAAATCTTTTACCAAAACTGCAGGATTCGTGTCTGTAATCATGGCGGATAAAGAATCAATCGGAGCGGAAATATCCACAAAAGGAAATGCCGGTTGCATAATCGTTTCAATTTTTTGTCCTTTTATTTCAGGGTTTGCAACAACTTTCTGATACAATAAACTCTCGTTCAAAGAACCTACTATTCTACCACCATTGGTAACCGGAATTTGTGAAATATCCATTTTACTCATCACTTTTACTGCATTTCCAACAGTGTCGTTGCTTTCAACTGTAATCAATTTTCCATTGGTATTGTTGTTCACCAAATCTTTTGCTTCCAATCCTTTTTTATCAAAGAATCCTTTTTCCATCATCCATTCATCGTTGAACATTTTTCCTAAATAACGTGTTCCATGATCGTGGAAAATTACAACTACTACATCGCCTTCTTTTAATTCGTCTTTCAACTGTAATAATCCAGCCATTGCCGAACCTGCTGAGTTTCCTGCAAAAATACCTTCACGCTTTGTAATTTCACGTGTCATAATTGCAGCATCCTTATCTGTTACTTTTTCAAAACGATCGATAATACTAAAGTCTACATTTGCAGGTAAAAAATCTTCTCCAATTCCTTCTGTGATGTAAGGATAAATTTCATTTTTATCAAAAACACCTGTCTCTTTGTATTTTTTAAAAACCGAACCATATGTATCAATTCCCCATATTTTGATATTCGGATTTTTTTCTTTCAAATATTTTCCTGTTCCACAAATTGTTCCACCTGTTCCCACACCAACTACCAAATGGGTAATTTTCCCTTCTGTTTGTTCCCAAATTTCGGGACCGGTTTGTTCGTAATGTGCTTGTGAATTGCTTAAGTTATCATACTGATTCGGTTTCCAAGAATTTTCCACCTCTGCCACCAAGCGTGATGACACAGAATAATAGGAACGTGGATCTTCAGGTTCAACATCAGTTGGACAAACAATTACATCAGCTCCAAAAGCCCTTAAAGCATCTACTTTTTCTTTAGATTGTTTATCGGTAGTGGTAAAAATACATTTGTATCCTTTTATAATAGCAGCTATTGCCAACCCCATTCCTGTGTTTCCACTGGTTCCTTCAATAATAGTTCCACCCGGTTTTAATCTTCCATCTTTCTCAGCATCTTCAATCATTTTCAAAGCCATCCGATCCTTGATAGAGTTACCAGGATTAAAGGTTTCCACTTTGGCATACACCGTTGCCCTAATTCCTTTTGTTACATTATTGATGCGAACCAATGGAGTATTTCCAATCGTATCTAAAATAGTGTTGCTTGCTTTTCTGAATGACATACTTGTAGTTTTTTTGCGCCCATTGCTTCTCGACTTCGCTCGAAGTGACATGATCAGGGTGACAACTTTATTTATTTTTTTAATGCTGCGAAAATACGAAATGGAACGCGGATGACGCTGAAAAAAGGGATAAAAAAACGGATTTTTATTTTTTTTGTTCTAATTTCTAATCGAAACCTGCGAAAATCATTGTTTTCCGTTTAACCTGCCTGCCGGCAGGCAGGTCCGCGTTCCTACCAGGTTCCTATCAACTAAATCGAATCGCCTTAACGGGAGTAATCTTAGAAATAATAAAGCTTGGAATAATTAGCATCAACACGCAACAAATTGCAGTACCTGCATTTAACAAAACGATATCCCAAAAATTCAAATTGATTGGTATTTGAGAAATGTAATATACTTTTTCATCCAACTTAAAAATTCCGCAATATTGTTGAACAAGCGCAATGACTATCCCGAAAATATTTCCCCACAACATTCCTTTTCCAATAAGGTACATCGAATTGTATAAAAATATTTTTTGCACACTTCCATTTGTTGCACCCATAGCTTTTAAAATTCCAATCATGTTGGTGCGTTCTAAAATCAAAACCAACAAAGTAGAAATCATATTTATTCCCGCAACAATTACCATCAGAATTAAAACTACCATCACATTTATATCAATCATATCCAACCAGGAAAAAATTGCCGGATTGGTTTGCTTAATTGTCATTGCAACCAACCCCTGACCAATAAGTGCATCCACATCGTACCCTATTTCATCAATTTTTTTATAATCTTTTATCGCAATTTCAAAACCAGCTACTTGATCATCTTTCCAGCCATTCATTTTTTGAATCCTTCTAATATCCGTCAACACAAGTGTATGATCAATGTCTTCCAAACCTGTTTCATAAATGCCCGAAATGTAAAAATCTTTCCCGCTCGTTTCTGTCCGTATTTTTGTTCCAACACTGTCAAATCTATCCACAATAAAATAAATAATCATTTTATCATTTAGCTTGAGGCTTAATTTATCACTTAAATATTTTGAAATCACAATGCTTTTAGAAACGGTATCGCCTAAAACAAATCCTTTTCCTTCTACAAAACTCTTATCTATAAATGTCCAATCGTAATCGGTATCAATTCCCTTCAACAAAATCCCTTCATTATCAGTATTTGTTTTTACAATCCCATTTTTGGTAGCATAAACCGAAAAATGATTGATAGCTGTATTGGCTTTTAAGTCGTTTAAAAAAGGTTGGATTTTGCTGATGGGCTTAGGCTCGGCACTAACATTATTGTCGTAATTGGAAATTTGAATGTGGGAGTTAAAACCTATTAATTTGGCTTTTATCTCGTTTTGAAAACCTGTAACCACCGCCACTGCCAATATCATAACCGCCAATCCGAGTGTTATTCCTAACATCGAAATGCGCACAATTGGGCGCGAAAGTTGATTGGAGGCGTTTGAACCCGAAAGGATTCGTTTTGCTATAAAGCGTTCGATGCTCAAAATTTATTAGCTTTGTTTGGATTAAATGATACACAAAAATACTATTTTAGAACTAAAGATGTTTTTATTTATTTTCAAAAATATATCCATTTCATTCAAGCGTCCTCAAAGAACTCCAAATGACCTTATTGTAAGGTCATTTCGAGCTTGTCGAGCAACAGCTTTTTTCTTGCTTTTATTCTTTTCCTTAAAAACAAATGCACAAGGACTAATCAAAATAGATGCAGCCGTTAAAACAATTAATGATTTAAAAGTTGGAGCCGACCGCACAACTGAATATTTGCCTTTGCTGAAAGGAAAATCAATTGCTATTGTTGCCAACCAATCTTCCCTTATCAAAAAAACACATTTAGTAGACAGTCTTGTGTCACTTGGTATAAAAGTGAAAAAAGTATTTTGTCCCGAACATGGTTTTCGTGGATTAGTGGATGCAGGTGAAAATGTGGCAACAGAAAAAGATAAAAAAACAGGCTTAACCATTATTTCACTTTACGGAAAAAATAAAAAGCCGAATGCCTCTGATTTAAAAGATGTGGACATTGTGATTTTTGATATTCAAGATGTAGGTGTTCGCTTTTATACCTATCTCTCTACTTTGCATTATGTAATGGAAGCCTGTGCCGAAAACAATAAACAATTAATTGTGCTCGACCGACCAAATCCAAACGGATATTTTATTGATGGCCCTGTTATGGAAGATGCGTACAAATCGTTTTTAGGCTTGCATCCTGTTCCAATTGTTTATGGAATGACCATTGGAGAATATGCGCAAATGATAAACGGAGAAGCTTGGTTAAAAGCAGGAGTGAAATGCAATTTAAAAGTGATTTCTTTAGTTGGTTATTCTCACATTGATATGTATGAATTGGCAGTTCGTCCTTCTCCCAATTTGCCAAACATGAGTTCTGTTTATTTATATCCAAGCTTAGGATTGTTTGAAGGCACACAAATTTCGGTGGGACGAGGAACTGATTTACCATTTCAGGTAATTGGGAGTCCTTACTTAACAAAAACAAATTACACATTTACACCCGAATCAAAACCGGGGGCAATGGAGCCCAAATATAAAGGTGTACTTTGTCACGGGCACAATTTAGCGGAGTTTGGCAAAGAATATATGAAGGATACAAAAAAAATATATTTGTTTTGGTTGATGGGAACTTATGCTAACACGGCCGACAAAACAATTTTTTTTGATGAAAATTTTAATTTCCATGCCGGTAATTCTACTTTACAACAACAAATAAAAGACGGAGTAAAAGAGGATGCCATTCGTAAGACTTGGGAACCGGGAATTGCTAAATTTAAAGTGATTCGCAAAAAGTATTTGTTGTATAAAGATTTTGAGTAATTAAAAACTAAATAAAAACAAAACCATGAAAATCATAAAACGAATTTTAATCATCATCGGAATCCTAATCGCGATTCCTTTAATTGTTGCACTTTTTGTAAACGGAGAGTACAATGTCAAACGTGAAGTTGACATTAAAAAACCAAAAGCACAAGTGTTTGAATACATCAAGTATGTAAAAAATCAAGATTATTTTAGTAAATGGAACATGATGGATCCGAATATGAAAAAATCATATAAAGGAACGGATGGAACAGTAGGTTTTGTTTATTCTTGGGAAGGAAATCCAGATAATGTTGGAACAGGTGAACAAGAAATTATAAAAATTACTGAAGGAGAACGCATGGATTTCAAATTACGTTTCAAAGTTCCTTTCGAAGCACAAGATGATGCTTATATGATTACAACTGCAACAGATACTGCAACAACTCATGTTACTTGGGGCTTTAGTGGAAAAATGCCTTATCCTATGAACTTCATGTGTTTGTTTATGAATATGGATGAAATGGTTGGACCAGACCTTGCAACAGGTTTAGAGAATCTAAAAGCTGTGATGGAAAAACAATAAGTATGTCTCTACTCTTTTCGAAAAAATATTTGTTTTTTTTATTCTTATTTTTCTTTGCATCGTTTTCTTCCTTCTCACAAGATTTAAAACGCGTGCGTCATTTTGGAAAAAACAAAGGACATTTAAAAATGTATTTGCATACTCCTCCAAACATCGACAAAAGCAAACCTGCTCCAATGGTTGTTGTGTTACACGGCTGTTTGCAATGCGCTACAAAAGTGCAAAAACAATCGGGATGGAGTAAGTTGGCGGATGAAAACGGATTTTATGTTTTATATCCTCAGCAAAGAAGAATCAATAATCCTGAAAGATGTTTTAAATGGTACAAACGAAAACACACCAATAAAGGTCACGGAGAAAATGCATCCATCAAACACATGGTGGATTTTATGAAAGCGAATTACAGTATTGATTCGTCCAGAGTTTTTGTCACAGGTTTATCTGCCGGAGCTGCAATGGGAGTTATTATGATGGCCGATTATCCCGAGACATTTAATGCGGGAGCTATTTTTGCCGGTGCTTCCTACAAAGCAGGAAACGGATACGTGAGTGCAGCAATGGCATTTGTAGGATGGAGAGTGAAATCGGCAGAAAAATGGGGCAACATTGTGCGCAAACAAAATCCGAATTACAAAGGAGAATATCCTCGTATGATTATTTATCAGGGAAATAGTGATTGGATTGTAAATAAAAAAAATGGTATTGAAATTATGAAGCAATGGACAAACTTACATCACATCGGTGTTCAACCGTCCGAAACAATTGATGGCTATGTTGGAGTCAAAGACATTCATCGCCATTCATACAACAGCGCAACAAAAAAAGAAGCGGTGGTATTTTATAAAGTGGATAAATTAAGTCACGCTTTATTAGTAGACCCGGGCAAATGCAAAAACCAAGGAGGCAGACGAGGATTTTTTTCCAAAGACAAAAATTACAATTCTACTTTATTTACAGCGTATGATTTTGGCTTAATTACTACTCCCGAAATTGATGGTCCGCATACAGCACTTTTAAATCAAACCTATACATTTACAGTTCCACTAACCGAAAGTTCAAGTTATGAATGGCATTACCCGGATTCATGTACTTTGGTAACCGATCAAAACAGAAATGCTATTTCTGTAAGATGGGGCTCAAATAATGGTTGTATTAATGTTACGGAGACGGATGTGAATGGTTGTAAGAAGCAATACAAGAGCTTGTTTGTGACGGTGAAGGATTTGAAATGAACACTCACAAAAAATTTCAACACGTAGACACATAGTTTTTATATTAAAATTAAAAGGTCATAGGAAGCTAAAGCTTCTATAGAGAACTATGTGTTTCAAAAATTCACCCCGCAAACCATGCTCAGCAACCCACTCAAGGTTATTAACAGTATTAACAATTAATAAATAGCCTATTTTTACTGATGTTTTCAGCGTAATTAACACACAGATGTTAATTACTTTAATTTCCCTTCTTAAAAGCTTTTGGCTAGTAGTCTAATTTTGCTCTGTTAAACCCCAACTCATAACTACTATGAAAAGAGCACTTTACATATTGTTATTTTTAGTTTTTGTTTTTTTATGTCCTAGCAACCTTTGGTCAGGAAATCATAAAAACGGGAAAATTGAAGACCCTATTTCATCATTGGGTGAGAAAGGAAGTGATGCAAAAGGGGAAAAAATTGTAGCCACCTTTGAAATACAGTCGTTTAAAATTAGCAAAGATGGAATGGTAAGCTGGACATCCAAAAACGAATCAGGCTCATTGCCTTATATAGTAGAACAATTTATTTTCGACAAATGGGTTCCAGTTGCAAAAGTAAATGGTGTTGGAAGTCCAAGTCCCAACTCCTACTCCGTTCCGGTTATTTTAAATAGTGGAGAAAACAAGTTCAGAGTAAAGCAAAAGGGATATGACAAAATGAGTAAATTCTCAGATGCCATTACCTTTTATTCAAAAAAAGAAGCTGTTAGCTATTCCGTTAAAAATAAAAATCAGTTACTGGAATTTTCTAGCGATACGTATTTCATTGTTTATAACCCTTACGGAGCAATTGTCAAACAAGGATATGGCAACTCGTTAAACATTTCGGAATATGCGAAAGGCTATTACTGTTTGGTGTACGACAATAAACTAGGTGGTTTTGAAAAGAAAAAAGTGTGGTTTAAAAACAGTTGTTGTCCGATTGTAGTAAATCCTATCCATCTAAGGAAAAAGAGAAAAAATTAATATCCCTTCATAAATAGTCAAAATCTTTTCTATTTCCCTTGTTTTTGATTCCCCGATTTACTAAATTCGTGTCGATAAATCCTATTTTTACATCGACAAACAGTTGAATATCTTAGACAAAATAAAAATCACTCTTGGTACAATTTCTTTGCAAGAAGAAGGAATTGTTAGGTATGATATTGATTCTATTGATGAAATTACGGTTCAACATCTCAAAGAATATTTAGTGGCAATTGAGCATTTTGGAGAAGGAAAAAAATTCTGCAATCTTATCCTCATGAAAAAATTCACTCAAATTGGAGACGAGGCAAGAAAATATGCAGCTAGTGAAGAGAATAATGTTTACACCATTGCCGATGCTTTTGTGATAAACTCTGTTGCCTTAAAAATAGTTGGAAATTTTTACATCCGATACAACAAACCTGTGAAGCCTACTCGCCTTTTTAGCAATGAAGAAGATGCACTGGGATGGTTGAGGACATTTTTATAAATCTAATCCATGCAAGCCCTCGCAGTAGAAATAATAAAACAAATTGATTACAACAATAAATCGATTGCCTTGCGAAGTGATGGATTAGTAAAAATACACCTTAACATTAATGAAGAAGTTGAAATAACAGATGTGATCGAAGTGGTTACCGCACTTGAACAAATTGGAAGAGGAAAAAAATTTCCACTCCTCATCTTATCAAACAAGTATACTTTACCTAGCCCCGAAGCCCGCGCATACATTGCTACTCCCGAATCCGACCCATACGCCAGTGCTGAAGCATATGTGATTCAATCTTTGTCTCAGAAACTAGTTGGAAATGTATTTATGAAATTTAACAAACCTGCCCGACCAACTCGTATTTTTACTTCAGAAGAAAAAGCAATCGAATGGTTAAAAACATTTTTGTAAAATAAAAAAAGCCCAAAGTATAAACCTCTGGGCTTTTTTCATGCGTTCTTAATTATTATTCTACTACAATTACCAAATATTTAGAAGCGCTCCAAAACTCTTCCGAATTGATAATTACCAGCTTTTCAGCTTTTCCTTCTGCACCCTCAATTTTATATGAACCTATAGGGTGAGTTGTAATAAATTTTGCTTTTTTAGCACCCAAAGTAATTTCTGAAAGTGATGTAATATCAACTTTCGTAAAGTACCCTTTGTTAAAGTCTGCTTTCATCTTCGCTGTTTTACCCATCCCAATAAAGCCACCTTCTTTTGTCAACACATTGTTTTTGATTAATTCTTTTGAAGTTCCAAAAGCATAATATGCAGTATTCAATTTTTCTGTTTTCACAGATGACTCTTGAATTGCTTCTTCATAATTTAAATTTAATGCCGTCATTTCCACATTCAAACGCTCCAATTGTCCTTTCAAATCATTAATTTGTGCATCTTTCTCTTCAATCTCAGTTGTCAATCGGGCAATGAATTTTTCCAACTCATCATTATGTTTGTTCGACTCTTTCAATTTCGATTTCATTGAAGCCAAACGTTGTTTATTTTTGTTCATGATATCATAAATTGATTGGATATCATCAACTATTTGTTGCTCTTTTGTTTTACGAACCTCGGGATCCTTACTGTTTTCAGAAACAATTTTTTCTTTCGCTTTTATCTCATCTAAATTATCCTGAATTTCATTGAACCCACGAATGAAAGACTGAATGCTTGAATCTTGTTTGTCGATACGAACTGCTTGCCCACCCGAAACAGCTGTTAAACTATCTTCTACAGATAACGCTCCATCATTGTTACCGCCACCACATGCTACAACAAATGGTAAAAAAGCGATTAAATAAACTATTTTTTTCATATGTTTTGTTTTTATTGCCACAAAAATGGCGATTGATTTTACTACTTGTACTACAAATTTCATCCTTATTGTCAAGTATTCGATAATCACCGAAAATTCATCGGTAATAATATGAATTCATACGTTGACAACACTAAAATCCATTATGAAGTTGCAAAGGTATATTAAAATAGAATATCAATATAAAAAAGAGGAAAAAGATTACTCTTCCATTTCAATTGTGCCGGAAGAACTGTTGCTGAGGATTTCCAATACGCCCTGTATCTGATAGGTACTACGATTGTATTTGTTACCAAGCACAATTATTGTTGTCTGATCAGCTGGTCTTCTAAAAAACAAACTATTGAAACCATGCCACCAGCCATTGTGGTAAATTATTTTCGGGTTTTTGCCATCGTCTGTTAATCTCCAGCCATAACCATAATTGCGCTTTCCTTTGTGCTCGTTACTATATCCTGTAAATGCAATTTCAATGGTTTCTTTCTTGAGTAATTGTTCAGTATAAAACGATTGGTCCCACTTCAACATATCTTCCACCGAAGAATAAATCCCCTTGTCACCCACCACATCATCGGCATAAGTATCGTCTTCGAAATAACCTGAAGCTTTGTGCCCTACTGTTTTATTTTTATGAATTATGGCACTTTTTGGATTGTGCACCCAGGAATTATTCATCCCCAAAGGTTTAAAAATATGCTGCTCTACATAATCCGCGAAACTTTGTCCGGATACCTTTTCAACAATACTAGCTAAGATGGCATAATTGGTATTGCAGTATTCAAATTTTTTATTTGGTGGAGCATATACATTGCATTTATGTGTGCAAATAATCTCCATCATTGCTGCATTGTCAAACACGCCTTTATTATATTTATTAGGCTTTTCACAATATTGCTCGCAACAATAAATATAATTGAACAATCCTGAGCGGTGCGACAACAACAATTTAACCGTAATACCTTTGTAAGGAAAATTGGGAAAAAATTTTTGAACGCTATCAGTTAATTGCAATTTACCCTGGTCGTACAACATTAAAATAGCTGTTGCGGTAAATGTTTTGGAAGCAGACGCTAATTGAAAAGCAGAATTTAATTTTAATGAATCTTTTGTTTTTAGATTGGAAAAACCAAAACTATTTTCATAAATAATTTGTCCCTTTTGTGCCACCAACACACAACCATTAAAACCGGCAAGCTTGGCTTTGTTTTTAAAAAGCGTATCCAATTGTTGCGCTTTTGATGAAGCATTAATTTCCTTCAGGATTTTACTTATGCTATCCTGGTTAATTGTAGCCAATTTCACATACCCATTCCTATCCGTTTGTGATGCACAACAGAAAAATACCACCAGAAAAAAAAGAAAACTAAATTTTACTAAGTAGCTTTTATTCATAATTTACAATATTATTTTTCGAAGTACTTTCACACTACCTTCTCCCAACCCAGTTCTACGAACTACTAACTACCCGCTCCCTTCTCCCTTCTCCCTTCTCCCTTCTCCCTTCTCCCTTCTCCCTTCTCCCTTCTCCCTTCTCCCTACTCCGCTCTACCAACTACCGACAACGAACTACTAACTATCTTCTTCTTTCTTCCGCTTCTTGAACAATCAGTTCTCTTCCTTTTACTTCTTTACCATTTAACGCTTCAATTGCTTTTTCTCCGTCTGTTTTTTTTGCCATTTCTAAAAATGCAAAGCCTTTTGATTCCCAAGTAATGGTATCGTACACAATTTTTGTGGAAACAACTTCTCCAAATTGAGCAAATAGACCTTCTAATTGCATTTCGTTGATGTCTCTATCGAGATTTTTTATAAATAATTTCATAGTACTACGAATTACGCCCTTCGACTAGGCTCAGGGTGACAATTAATATTAAACTTAGACTAATCCAGATTTACAACTATTTAACATTCACCAGCTAATCATTACAAAGAATGGGTAACAGGACTAATGAACCAATAAACAAGTGAACCAATGAACTAATTAATCACAAATATATTTTTAAAAACAATTTTTTTGTATATTTGGCTAACCAATAAGCTAACATGAGAAAGTTAATAACCTTCAGTTTATTTTTAGCTAGTACTTCTTTTCTAGGAGCACAAACCACTACTGACGATTATTACAAGCCTGCAAAACCTAAGTTCCTATCAAAGGATAAGGTTTCAGGTTCTATCAGTGTTGGAACGGGACTAAGTGTTTCAAACAACCAAACTACCGCCCTTACCACTTACATTGCTCCTAAAATTGGTTATCAAGTGAACGAACGCTTCAAATTAAATGTTGGACTAATGCATTATTCAGTTGCTGGCAATACATTTATGCCTGTCAACCAAAATGAAGCTTTTATAAATTCAAGTAATAAAACACAAACAGGTAATTTATTATTTGTGGAAGGCCAATACCAATTGAACAAACGAGTAGTTGTTTCCGGAGCGGTAATGTATGATGCCAATAATATTTCCAACAATAAAAATAATTATAAAGCTGTTGAACTTGGCTTAGATTATAAAGTTTCTAAACATAGCTCCATTGGTGTTAAAGCTGTAATTTCTCAAGGTGACAGTCCGTATTACAATTCTCATAACGGAATGTATAATTTCGGAGGACAAAATCCTATGATGTTTGATAGCTTTGGTGGTTTAGGAAATGACCTCACTCATCGCTTGAATTCTTCTATCAGATAATTCTTAATTTTCATGACAAGAATTAATAAGCCTATATCTCACAAGGCGCATTACTTTGTTTTTATTTTTGTAATTGTAGTATTGGTTGCACAATCAATTACTACTTCCGTTTCCATAAATAAAAGTGCTGCATCTTTTCAATCAGGAGATATTATTTTCCAATCTTCTCAATCCACACAATGTAAAGCCGTACAGTTAGCAACACATTCAAAATACAGTCATTGCGGAATTATATTTATTGACAAGGGATTTACTTTTGTTTATGAAGCTGTTCAACCTGTAAAATACACACCTTTCAAAGAATGGATAAAACATGGGAAAGACAGCAAATATGTGGTGAAGCGATTGAAAAATGCGAGCACAGCTTTAACTCCAGCCGTGTTAACTAAAATGAAAACTGTGCGCGATAAATACATTGGCAAAAATTACGATTTGTATTTCGACTGGAGTGATGATAAAATTTATTGTTCCGAATATGTTTGGAAAATATACAAGCAAGCAGTCAATTTAGAAGTAGGAAAATTACAAAAGCTCAAAGATTTTGATTTAAGCAGCGGACCCGTAAAAGATAAATTGAAAGAACGTTACGGAAATCATATTCCATTAGATGAAATTGTAGTTTCACCACAAGATATTTTTGAATCGGAGCTGTTGGAAACTGTTTATGATGGGTATTGAAAATCATTCTTAAAAAATAGAATACCTATTTACAAAACTATTCAGAACATTAATCACCTTTTGACTTTCTATAAAAAAATCGTTAGATTTGATATAAAAATATACCTCTACGTTATAGCGGTAACCTCTGCAATTTGGGAAGATTGCCGATACTGGATAGCGGGTATATACAAGTTAATTCCATCCATAAAATAAACAATAATTAAGCATAAGTAAATACAAACACATGAAAAAATATCTTTCCTTACTTATTTTGATTTCTTGCATCTCCTGTCAGACTAAAAAATCAATCATTGAAGAAAATGTATCACTAGAAATATCTGTGTATGAAGAAAATGGTGTGCAGAAAGCTTCCGCAATGCCTGAGCTTAATCCCGAAAGCGAATTGAATAAGCATAAAAGAAGGTTTGAATACTTGCTTATGAATGTATCTAAAATGCATCAACCAGAAGCTCTCAAAGAAAGAACTGAAATTTGGAATTTGTATCCTGATACCCTAAAGTTAAAACAACTTTATCTGGATAAATTCATCCAAGATGAAAAATTGGTAAACTACTTTGAAGAAACAAATGTACCTATTGCTAACCCGGATGTAGAAATAACCAAAACGTATACTCAAGAAGAATTAATGGAAGTTGCTTCCAAGTTTTTTTACTGCGACCAGCTATTACCCGACACTATTGTTCAGTTCCATATTTGTATTGGCATCAATGGAGTAAAAGAAACCAAATGGGATAAGGATTATACATTGCTCGCTGCATTCTGCTATGAAGCAATATTTAATAATCTTGATAAAGATTCTTCGCAAATTGAAAAATCCTCTTCAACTGAAAAGAAAATAGCCAGTGAACAATTCAGAAAAAATATTACAACATTAGATAAATATCTCGAAGATGTGCGATTGGATTTGTTTAGTAGAATGAAAAACAATGCAATCTTAAAACAAGAGCTTTTAGCTTACTATGAATTAAATAAGAATAATCTGGCATTTAAAATAATTAGGTGACAAAAAATTTCAAATGAGCCAACCAGAGCATTCAAAAATAATAAACAAAGTTGCTAAGCAAATTCTCAAACCACATGGCTTTGAGCAAAAGGGTCAATCAAGGATATGGTATGACGACCAAGGACTTTACACAACAGTTGTCGAATTTCAGCCACATAAATTTGCGCATGGTGCTTTTCTGAATGTTGGAGTTAATTTTCATTGGTTTGAAAAAGAATACACTTCTTTTGACATTGGCTACAGAGAACTTGGATTTGAAAAATTTGAAACAGCCGAACAGTTCACTTCGAAAATTGAAGATATGGTAAATTTGGCCCTAGAAAAAGCACTGTCGTATCGACAACTACTAGTGAGCCTTGAGACTTCAAAGAAAACTATTCTTGCCCATAATTTTACAAGTGACACGTTATGGGGCAACTTTCATAAAGGCATTATTTGTGGACTTACTAATAATATACAAGGTCTAATCAAATACTTTGATGCATTGCTTCTAGTAGACCATGATGTTGAATGGGCAAACGACCTTAAATCTAAAGTACGTGAATTAAAAGAAATCGCATCGAATAATTCGAAATTTAAAACTGAAATTCTTAGAACAATTCTTGAGTCAAGAAAATTAAAGAAACTCAAGGATATGGAAATAAAATTATTAATGTAGGTTATTATTACAAAATATCACCCTACCTATTCTTCTCCTCTATCCACTTCGCCATATACTTTGTACTTCCTAAAGTATGATGCAATAACATTCCTCCAATAAAATTATTTTGACGATGAGATTTTAAATTGGATTGAAGATATTCAATTTGTTTTAAGAAATTTTCTTCGTGTTTTTGTTTCGAGTAAAACTGATTTATAATTACTATTCCGTTTTTTTGACTTTGCTCCCACTCTACTTTATCGGTATACAATTTTACAGCAGCCTCCGCAAGTTCAGCAGGAGTGTTTTCAATTGCTCCATTCCATGCAAGATTCCCATGCATTCCTTCTGCTCCAATAGCTGTTGTTACACTTGGCGTTCCACATTGCATTGCTTCTACCAGCTTTCCTTTTATTCCCGCTCCGAATCGTAATGGAGCTAAACAAATTCTTGCTTGTTTCACAACAGTCATTGCATCTTCTGCTCTTCCTTTTATCAAAAATCCTTCTTTGGGATTATTGAGTTCATTTACTTTTTGAGAAGCATAAGCTCCGTAAACATGTAAGTCGGCATCAGGAAGTTTTTTGCGTATCAAAGGCCAAATTTCTTCTTTTAAATATTGAACAGCATTCCAATTAGGCTCATGCAAAAAATTTCCAATCGTTATAAAATGTGCTCTTTGCTCAAAACTCGGCCATTCTTGAGTTTCCTTTTCTGTAATCTCGTTCAAAAAAAAGGGCGCATAATGCAATAAGGCTTTATCAATTTTAAAATAATTTTGCAGAAGCTCCATTTCAAAATCAGAAATGATTAATGAGCAATCGCTCCGCAAAATACTTGCTATTTCTCTTTTTGCCGTATCTGAAAATAAATCTTCCAATACAAAAGTTCTTTTTTCTTTGAAAGCATTTTGGCGCGCAATCCGTAAACAATGCAAATCTATTGTGTCAACTATTCTAATTGCATCCGGACAATTTTCAGCCACTCTCCAACCAAATTGTTCTTCAATCATAAATCGGTCGAAAATCACAATGCTAGGATTCAGTGTTGTAACAAACTCATCAAAACTTTTATTATTGAGTTCAATCTTTACTTTTTCTATTCCTAATTGCTCTAAGTCAAAAGCATATTCGCTATCACTTGCAGCAGAGGCGAATGTTATTTTCCACGAAGGTGCTCCTTCGGAGCAGCCTTGCTTTAAAAACAATGCTATCAACTCCAATATTCTGGTCCCGGCAGCCGATGAATTAGGCTCTGGCCAAACTGTTCCAATGATTAATATGTTTTGAGGTTTACCCATTAATTATCAATAAAATTCATACAAATGTATCATTATTTCATTTTTAGAATGATTTGCTGACGAATTAGCTTTTGGGGCTTTAATTTTTAGTATCTTTATAGAAACATAAACACACTCCTAATATGTTAAAAAAAATAAGCTTACTCCTTTGTGTTATTAGCATTCAATTTGCTTTTGCTCAAAACAAATGGACCTCTAAAAATATTTTTGAACAAAAAAACTTTATCGAAAATAAAGGGCAATTTGATAATATTAAACTGCCTAACAATGAACTTGTGCGTTTTCAAACAAACATTGATGGTGTTCAATATTATTTTACAAGGTCGGGGTATACCATTATTAGAAAAACGAAAGTAAAGAGGACAGAAAAAGACATGGAGGAACAACGCAAGAAGTTGAGCCTTCCTGAAGGAGAAGATGGAGATGAATTTTCGTACACATTTAATGAGCAATTTCATGAACTACAATTTTCTGAAGCCAATTCCGATGCTATTATTATTGCGGAAGACCGAGTAACAAACTATTATTCTTATTGTGATTGGAGAAATAATGCCCAGACTATAATCGCAAGCGCCTTTACACATCTTACATACAAAAATATTTATCCATTTATTGATATTGTTTTTTCTTTTCCAAAAGATTCGAGTGGGATAAAGTATGCAATTTATTTGCATCCTGGAGCAAATCCAGATAACATCAAATTCATTTTCCCATCTTCTGAAAAAGTAAAACTATCCAAACAAAATATTGAAATAAGTTCTTCCTTCGGACAAATAACTGACCACCAACCTGTGTCATTTGAATTGGGAAGCAGAAAATTTGTAAAAAGTAAATTTACTTTATCCGACAATACTGTTCAATTTAAAGTAGACAATAGTAACTCAAATGAAACAATTGTAATTGACCCTTGGTCGGTTACTCCGCCATTTAGCGGAGGCGATGACGCTTATGATGTGGATTATGATAATTTAGGAAATGTGTATGTTTATGGTAGCGGCAGCGGTTCAGGAATTTTAGTGAAATTTAATCCTGCAGGAACAATGGTGTGGACAAATACACCTTTTCCATTTGCACCCGGCTCCAGCGGATATTATGGTGATTTTGCTGTTGACAGAAATTCAAATAATATTTATTGTGTAGAAGGCGGAAACTTTTCCGGAACAGGTTCAAGAGTTGTAAAAATAAATTCAGTTACTACGGCTACACTTGCTTCTTTTACCGGCAATCCATTGTTTTCTGAAATGTGGCGAATCGCTTTTAGTAAATGTACCAATCAAGCAGTAATTGCAGGTGGAGGAACATCTAATCCAACCTATCAAACATGTTATTTAGATTCAAACTTAGTTTCACTTTCTCCTGTTCAATATGTGGTGACCACAAATTGCTGTCACGATGTTGGATTGTTGGCATTGGATAATTATGGAAATTGTTATCAGCAAACAAATGAATCTTCTGTAGGTGACGGACTTTTCAATAACACACTTGTGAAGCTTCCACTTCCTGCACTTCTTCCAGTAACGTATTCTGTAAGTTCAGGGTACGACTTTCGTGAAGTTGGCAGTATACAATATTATAGTCCGGCTATTGGTCAACCTTTGAATGGTTACAATGGATTAACAACTTCAAACATTTTCGTTTACTCTTATGATGGTTATGTTCTAAAAAAATGGGACGGACCAACAGGTGCTTTGTTAGCTTATAAAAGAATCAGTTTTCCAGCGGGAATGGATTCTTCTCAAATATTTTGGGGAGGAATTTCAGCAGACGATTGCGGAAATATATTTATTGGAGATAATTTGAATGTGCGTCAATATGATACAACCTTAACATTAATAAACTCTTATCCGATGACCGGAGCAATCACCGATGTTGCAATCAGCAATACCGGTGAATTATATGTTTGCGGAAATGGATTTGTTGCCAATGTAACACCTACAGGATTGATTAATTGTACAAGTGGTGGAACGTTGGCACTAACAACCACTTCAACAAATGCAACTTGTGTAACGCCAGGCGGAGCAACAGCAACTGTTACAGGTGGTAGTCCGCCATATAGTATTGTTTGGAATACTTCTCCTCCTCAATATGGAACAACCATTTCTGGAGTTCCTCCTGGAACTTACACCGTAACTGTTTCGGAAGGTTCGTGCTTACAACAAGTATTAATCGACACCGTAACAATTGGTGCAAGTGGTGGTGCATTTTTTTCTACTCCGTTAATTACTACGGGTTGTCCGGGTGCAGTTAACAGCGGAGCAATTACTGTTACTCCTTCAGGAGGTGTTTTACCATATTCTTATAGTTGGTCAACTGGTCCGAGTGATACAACCAATACCATTACAGGATTAGCAGCGGGAACATATACACTTACTATTACAGATAGCGCAGGATGTACCAACACTTATCCCGCGTTGGTAGTTGATACCGCCACCGGTGTAAATTTTTCTTTTAGCGGAACAGTAAATTGTAATGGTGATACCACTACTCTTTCCGTCAATCTATCAGGTGGCTCTCCACCTTATGGTGTAACATGGACAACACCTGTTGCAACCGGAGCAAATTTGCACGGAATAACAGCAGGAAATTTTGTAGGAAGTATTACCGATGCAAGTGGATGTACTCAACCATTTACATATACGCTTACCGAACCGCCTTTGTTTATTGCCAGTACAACTGCATCGTATAATTGCGCCATTCCTAATTCAGGTGTAATTACGGTTGCTGCCTCGGGCGGAAATAATCCATACACATATTC
Source organism: Bacteroidota bacterium (assembly GCA_023251805.1). Taxonomy (GTDB): domain Bacteria; phylum Bacteroidota; class Bacteroidia; order 2-12-FULL-35-15; family 2-12-FULL-35-15; genus 2-12-FULL-35-15. Next base: position 50,343 of record JAHEYB010000005.1, read on the forward strand.
ATGGACAGGATTTCCGAGTAACACTACCAATACAAACAGTAGCTTGCCTCCCGGAATTTATACTGTAACAGTTACAGATAGTAATATGTGCTCAATTGTTTTAGTTGATACCATTGATACCTATGCTCCATTGATAGTAAACGGAACAACGGCTAATGCATGTTTTGGTGGAACAAATGGAAATGTAATAGCAACTCCATCGGGCGGAGCTGGTGGAACATATAGTTATACATGGACGGGCATATCAACAAATACTACCAACACAGTTTCACCTGCTGCACCTGGAACTTATACTGTAAGTGTAGTGAGTGGATCTTGCACAGCTTCTTCAACTTTTACGGTCAATGAAAATCCAATTGTAGATACACTAAATTTACAAACGAGTTATTGTAAAGGAGAAACGAGTACCGATTTAGTTGTTGGCGGTGCTACACAATCGCCTTACCAGTGGTATTTTTTAGGAACACCACTCACAGGAGCTAATCAAAATAATTATACAGCAAGCGTAAATGCAATTAATGGTTATACAGTTACTTGGTTCTTAAACGGATGTGGCTTTACCACTACTGGAGTTGACAGCACCGTATTTCCTTTTTTAACGGGAACAACTGCAACCAATGTCTTTACTCCAAACAATGATGCAACAAATGATTTATTTTTTCCTTTTGTAGAATTAACAAATTCGGCAGGCATCAATTATTTTGAAGAATATCAATTACAAATTTTTGATAGATGGGGATTAAAAGTTTTTGAAACCACTTCTTCTGAAAAGGGTTGGAACGGAATTACACCGAAAAGCAAAAAAGCAGATGCAGGAGTTTATTTCTGGATTGTAAAAGCAACCAGCAATTGTCACCACAAAGAAATTGAAGAAAAAGGATTTGTAGAATTGGTGAGATAAAACGCTTTGACATCTCTGCTTTTTATTAACGCTCCGTAAGTGTGTACACTTCGACTACGCTCAGTGTGACGAAGCGTCAGTCTGAGCATTCTTCGGTGAAGCAGACAGACACATCGAATGTCAGTCTGAGTGTAGTCGAATGTCAGTCTGAGCGTAGTCGAATGTCAGTCTGAGCGTAGTCGAAGACTTAACCAACAAAGGGCAAACGAAACGTACAGCCACTTTTATATTCGCTACAACCATAAGCTGTTTTTCCTTTAAGCACAGTTCCTTTTTTACAAACAGGACAAATACTTGGTTGTGTTTCAGCTTTTGCTGACTTTTTTATTTTCGTTATTTTTACAACAGCTTCCTCGAATTCAACATTAAACATATCTGTCAATTTCAAGAATCCATCTTTCTTTGCTCCACCCAAAACAAATCCTTTCAACACAGCTGTTTTCTTTTTTTGCACCAACGTTGCAATCTGACTATCAGATAATTTTTTGCCCATCAATTCAAAAGGTATTTTAAAATCACATCCCGATTTAAAATTACTGCAACCAAAAGCAGATTTTCCTTTTAATAAATTTCCTTTTTTACATTTCGGACACTCAACTACTTCTTTCTTTTCAATAGTTGCAGAATTGGATGCAATGGTAATTCGCTGTGCAGATTCACTTCTCACTTGTATCACCAAATCGCTCACCATTTGTTTCATCTCCGCTAAAAATGCATCCGCTTGGTAAGCACCTTTTTCAATTTGACGCAATTTAAATTCCCAATTTCCTGTCATCTCAGCCGACTTCAGCAGCTCATTATTGATGACACGAATCAATTCCATTCCAGTAATTGTTGGCACCACATTTTTTCGTTCACGAATAATATAATTCCTGCGAAATAATGTTTCGATAATTGCAGCACGCGTGGAAGGGCGACCAATCCCATTATCTTTCATCAACTCTCTCAACTCTTCGTCTTCCACTTGCTTTCCAGCTGTTTCCATCGCTCTCAACAAAGTAGCTTCGGTAAATGCTTTTGGCGGAGATGTTTTTCCTTCCGATAAAAATGCTTCGTGTTTTCCTGATTCTCCTTGTGTAAACTCAGGCAATATTTGAGTTTTTTCTTCTTCCTCGTCATCCGTAGCAATACCCAAATTATTATTTTTTGGTGCTGTTTTATTTGCGGAGGATGATTCTTCTCCTGTAGATTCTTTTCCATACACCATTCTCCAACCTGCATCCAAAATTTGTTTTCCAGTTGCTTTGAATTCGATTTGCTCTACTTTTCCCAAAACCGTTGTATTCGACACTTCACAATCAGGATAAAATGCAGCAAGAAATCTTTTTGAAATGGCGTCATACACCAATGCTTCGTTGCCCATCAATCCTTGTGCTTTCACATCAGTCGGAATAATTGCATGGTGATCGGTTACTTTTTTGTCATCAAATACTTTATTCGATTTGCGAATTTCAGCTCCTAATAATGGTTTTACTAAATTTTGATAATTCACCATACTGTTTAATATTCCGGGAATCTTCGGATATATATCATTCGGCAAATAGGTAGTATCTACACGTGGATAGGTGACTAATTTTTTCTCGTATAAATTTTGAATAATCTTCAAGGTGTCATCCGCAGAAAATCCAAACTTCTTATTACACTCTACTTGCAAGGCGGTTAAATCAAACAAACGAGGAGCAGATTCTTTTCCCTTTTTAATTTCAACGGAAGTAATTTCAAATGGACTTTCTTTGATGGATTCTAAAAGTACTTCGCCTTTTTGTTTTTCATCTCCGGCAAAACGCTCAAGTTGTGCATTAAAAACAACATCTCTGTATTTTGTTTTCAATTCAAAAAACACAGCCGATTTAAATGCGTTGATTTCCAATTGTCGGTTGACAATCATTGCCAATGTTGGCGTTTGCACACGACCGATAGAAAGCACTTGTTTTCCATTTCCATATTTAACGGTGAACAAACGAGTGGCATTCATGCCTAAAAGCCAATCTGCAGCAGCACGCGAATATCCCGCGAAATATAAATTCTCATAGTCCTTCCCGTCTTTCAATTTTGTAAATCCTTCACGAATTGCTTCTTCCGTTAAAGAAGAAATCCACAAACGTTTGAGTGGTTTTTTACAATTCGCTTTTGAAAATATCCAACGTTGAATCAATTCACCTTCTTGTCCGGCATCACCACAATTTATCACTTCAGAAGCATTTTCGAAAAGTGTAGAGATGGTGTTGAATTGTTTTTCAACGCCTTTATCGTTCTTGACTTTAATTCCAAATTTTTGAGGGAGAATGGGAAGCATGTTTAAATTCCACTCACGGTAAGCCGAATCGTACTCGTGTGGCTCTTTCAATTCGCATAAATGTCCGAAACTCCAAGTTACTTGATAGCCGTTGCCTTCATAATAGCCATCTTTGCGCTGTTTAGCACCCAAAATTTCAGCTATTTCCTTTGCAACACTTGGTTTCTCGGCAATACATACTTTCATGCTTCAAAAATAGCATCCACATCGGGTTTTCTCGAAAAATGATGTAATGTTTTATTAACAAGTCTTTTGGTTTAAGATTTGTTATGTTATTTTTACGTTCCATTAAAAAAATCAAAAATTGTTATGAAAAAAATAGCTTTAGCATTTACATTATTATTGGTTGCTACATCAACCTTTGCAAAAAAAGATAAAAAGCCGAAATTGGAGCCCGGTTTATATGCTGAAATAACAACCACTAAAGGCGTTATTTTAGTTTCCTTGGAATTTGAAAAAACTCCTTTAACTGTTGCAAACTTTGTAGGCTTAGCTGAAGGAAAAATAAAAAATACTGCAAAAAAAGAAGGAGTACACTTTTATGATAGCCTAAAATTCCATAGAGTAATCCCTAACTTTATGATTCAAGGTGGTGACCCATTAGGAAATGGAACAGGCGGACCCGGTTATAAATTCAAAGACGAATGTTTACCAGAATTTTCTTTTACCGGTCCGGGTATATTAGCGATGGCAAATGCAGGCCCCGGTACCAACGGCTCGCAATTTTTTATCACTCATGTTGCAACATCTTGGTTAAATATGAAGCACACTATTTTCGGACATGTGGTAAGCGGACAAGAAGTGGTGAATGCAATTACACAAGGAGATATGATTATTAAAGTAAAAATTATCCGTAAAGGGAAACCTGCTAAAAAATTCAAGGCTGATAAGGTTTTTGCTGAACTTAATAAATAGTTAGGAGAGCGGAGTTGGGAGTAAGTAGTTCGGAGATTTTAGAATTAATTTACAAAACAAAAATTATGAAAAAAACTATTTTATCAATGCTTGCAGTTTCATTAATTGCATTTGCATTCAAGCCAAAAGCTGGAGTTATCGGAACCGTTTTCCCCTTTATGGATTGCGAAGATTACAATGGCAAAGCAGTAAACTTACCGACCGACACGAAAGGAAAATACACTTTATTATGTTGCGCATTCAGCACTGCTGCGGAGCAGGATTTAAAAACATGGATTAATCCTATTTATAATAAATTTATTGGAAAAGTAGATGCATCAAAAGCTGATGTATTTGATGTGCACATTGATTATGATGTGAATTTGTATTTCATTCCAATGTTTACAGGATTTAATAAGTTAGCAACGAGTAGTTCCAAAGAAAAAATAAAATCCAAAACGGATAAAGAATTATGGCCATACCTACTTTTTTATGATGGAGGTAAAACCTATAAAGATGAATTGGATTTCAAAAAACGCGATATTCCTTATTTCTTTGTGTTGGACAAAGCAGGAAAAATAGTGTATACCACTTCCGGGAAATATGATGACAATAAAATGGAAAAGATTCTCGATATTTTTGAGGAGAACTAGTCACACTTATTTCCTAACACATAGAAACAGAGAAAAAGGAAGCTAGAGCTTTTATAGTAGCACTTAAGTCTCAAATGAAGTTTGCTTCATCTATGAAAATAGAAAACACAGAAAAACACAGGAACTATGTGTCTATGTGTTAAATTTTTCCGAATTTCATACCTAATCTTCGACAAAAGCCCCTTTTTTTTCGACAAATTGCATTTTTTGCTTAAATTTCCTATCTTTACTCTTCAAATTATACAAACAGCTACAAATGAAAAAACTACTACTTTTTTCCATTTTTTTATTTTCAAGCGCTCTAATCCACGCTGACAAAGTGATTGTAAATGAATATGCAAAATCTTTTGATAAAGCTTATTCGCTTCATCCCGAAATTGCCCGCGGAATGCTCGAAGCAGTTGCATTTTGTCAAACACGATTTACGCACATCACCCATTCTGCTTCAGAACCTGAAAGCTGTACAGGTGTTCCAAAAGCTTATGGCGTAATGGGATTGACTTTAGATGGAAAAAATTATTTTTTCAATAATCTTAATTTGGTATCCGACTTATCAATGGTAAGTGCCACTAATATTATCAGCAATCCTGAAACAAATATTTTGGCTTACGCAGATGCTTATGCAAAAGCAAAAAAACTTCTTGGCATAAAAGGCAACAATGTTGAAAACCAATTAAGCATTCTTACTTATTTAAGTGAATTACCAAGAGAAACACCCGGACAAATTTATGCGCTTGTCACGCAAGAATACGGATATGTTCAGTTTTTAATGAACTCCAATTATCAACAAACATACAACTTCCCAAATCATAATCTGGATCCTGTAAAAATATTTGGTGCTGATAATTATGCAATCCTTAGCTCTACTTCTGTTAATGTTTCCGGAGAAAATATCACCAACAAAAAAGGAGAAGAATTTAATGCAAAATCAATGATGTCGGCCGATTACGCGCCAGCACTTTGGAATCCGGCTTTATCGTGTAACTATAGTGTTGGTCGTGGTGGCACTCTTATTTCTGCTGTTACCATTCACGATGTAGAAGGAAGTTATGCAGGATGTATTTCTTGGTTTCAGAATTGTGCCGCAAGTGTTTCTGCACATTACGTATTACGTTCGAGTGACGGACAAATTACTCAAATGGTTTTAGAAGCAAACAAAGCTTGGCATGTTGGAAGTGAAAATGGATACACCATTGGATTGGAACATGAGGGTTACGTTACAGGCGGCTGGTATACTACTGCAATGTATAATAGTTCTGCAGCATTAGTAAGAGATATTTGTAGCAGTGGTTATGGAATAAATCCTTTACGTACCTATTACGGCCCGGGCTGTTCGGGCGGTTATACTTCTTGTGAAGAAGGTGGTTGTATTGATATCAAAGGACATCAAATGTTTCCAATGCAAACACATAACGATCCCGGTCCGTTTTGGGACTGGTATTATTATTACGAACAAATCAATAATACAACTCCCACAACTTCTTTGACTGCAACTGCTGGTACTTTTTATGACAGTGGTGGTCCATCGGGAAATTATGCAAATGACGAACGACAATTGTTTCTTATTAATCCCGCAGGTGCAGCTACTGTTACTATAACAATAAACAGTTTTGATTTAGAAGCGAATTGGGATTATATGTATGTGTACGATGGAAATTCTCTTTCATCTCCTTTGATTGGAACCTACACAGCTACAACTATTCCCGGAACTCTTTCATCAACAGGTGGAGAAATGCTTATTCAATTTCGCTCCGATTGTTCAACTGTAAATGCAGGATGGGATATTTCATGGACTAGCTCTGGCGCTACTGTTGTAACACCAACAGCATTAACTGCTCTTTCAGCAACCTGTCCTAATATAGATGTAGACCTTTCATGGACAAGCTCAGGAACAGGTTGGTATCTCGACATATCCACTGATCCAACATTCACTACTTTCTACAACAAAGATGTTTCCGGATTAACTTCTGTAAATTGTCCGGGTGGATTTTGCGATTACCCGGCTTGTACTTCTTATTTAAAATTTAGACCAGCAACTACTTATTATTGGAGAATTTGGAACGGAACAACACAAACATATGGTTCGAGTTTCACCACTCCCTCTTGTTCTTCAACTGATGTGAATTGCTCAGGAACATTTGATGATACAGGTGGTTCAGGTGCAGCTTATACGGGCAACGAAGATTATATTTATACCATTGCTCCAACCGGAGCATCAAGTGTTTCGATGAACTTTAGCAGTTTTGATACCGAGAATGGATTTGATTCACTTTACATTTATGATGGAAATTCAACTGCTGCTGCTTTAATTGGCGCGTACACAGGAACAACATCACCCGGCTCAATTACATCAAGCGGCAATGCATTGACTTTGCATTTTGTTTCCGACCCATTTGTAAATAATGCAGGATTTGTATCTACATGGAATTGTACAATGTTAACAACCGGAATTAATGATGTTAATTCAAGTAATCCATTTAGTATTTATCCAAATCCATTTACAAATACCGCAACACTTTCATACTTTTTAAAAGAAAACGCAAGTGTTCAGATTACATTATGTGATGTATTAGGAAAAGAAATTAGCTTATTAAAATCAAATCAAGCTTCTGGAGCACATGAATTGTCAATCAATTCAGAGGAATTGAATTTGTCGAAAGGAATGTATTTTGTAAAGTTGAAAATGAACGAAGAGCAAAAAACAATAAAATTGATTCTTCGTTAATGAAAAAAATTTCGCTTTACATACTTTTTCTCTCTTCCCATTTTGCGTTTGCACAACCGAGCAAGCCGTATACATGTCGTTTACCACTATATGAGAAAAATGACACAAACAAAGTTGTTCAAGATAAAGACGAGCACAATTCAACAGCGAAACCGCTCAAAAGAATAGTACATAGAGGTGGTGGCTCATGGAAAAATGTAAGTTATTATTTACAGAATGATTCCTCTGCTGCTTCCTATATAAAAGCATACATCAAAGAAGATAATGAATTGATATATGGAATTAACAAAAAAGAAATTATTCCTGCTACACACAAATCCATTCATCAGGAAGAATCTGAAAAATATGCCGCTTTTGATTTAACAACTAATCAACAATGGGATAGCCTAAGAACTTTTCAAACTACAAATAGATTACCTGTTTCAACTAATACGCTGAAAAGTACTTCACGTGCATGCACATTAAACAAACGCGTATATGGTTGGCACCCATACTGGAATGCAGGATTAGAAGCAAACTATGATTGGAATGGATTAACCGACTTGTGTTATTTTTCTTATGAAGTAAATTCATCGGATGGAAATGCAATTACCACTCATAATTGGTCGACCACCAGCGTAGTAACAACTGCACAAGCCAATGGAGTAAATGTTACTCTGTGTGCAACATTATTTAGCGGACACACTGCTTTTTTCGCAAGTTCCACCTCACAACAAACATTGATTACCAATTTAATTAATTTAGTTTCCGCACGAGGAGCAAAAGGTGTAAACATAGATTTTGAAGGAATGGGCGCTTCTCACCGAGCAGCGTTTACAGCTTTTATGATTAATTTGTGTAACCAAATGCACACCGCAATTCCCGGCTCCGAAATAAGCATCTGTTTATATGCTGTTGATTGGAGCAATGTATTTGACATGGCGGCAATGAATCCTTATGTTGATTTATTCATCATAATGGGCTACGATTATTATTGGAGCGGAAGCACCACTGCAGGCCCGGATGCTCCTTTGTATAATTTTCAGACTTCTTACAATTATACACTTACCAAATCACTCACTTTTTATTTAAGCCAAGGAACTACTAAATCAAAATTACTATTGGGATTACCTTATTATGGACGAGAATGGGGAACAACCCTCAGCACTATTCCCAGTGCCACTTCCGGAGTTGGAACAAATACTGTAACGTATTCAACCATGCGAAACAATGCAAGTGGAAATTATTCCACGCGCTCTTGGGACCCAATTAGCTTCTCTACTTATTTTCCATCTGTTAGAGGTGGAAACAATTGGCAAGCTTTTGTGGATGATGAAACATCGCTCGCTTACCGATTTAATATTGTTAACCAAAGAGGTATTGGTGGAATTGGAATTTGGGCCTTGGGATACGATAATGGATACAATGAACTTTGGAATTTAATTCAAGATAAATTTACAGATTGCGCTGTGGTTCCTTGTACCGATACCATTTATGATATGGGCGGTCCTAGCAGAAATTATTACGACAAAGAAGATTATACTTTCACCATTGCTCCAACAGGCGCAAGCGGACTCACATTAAATTTTTCTTCCTTCAATACCGAATTAAATTATGATACACTTTGGATTTATAATGGACCAAGTACTGCTTCGCCATTAATTGGATTTTATCACGGAACAAGTAGTCCGGGTTTAATTACTGCAAGTGGTGGCTCTTTGACTTTGCGTTACAAGTCAGATGTATCAACTGTTGCGTCCGGCTTCCAAGCCATCTGGAATTGCAGTATTGATGCCATTGCTCCAACCACTGCTGTGAGTGCTCCAACAGGATGGGTAACAACAAACTTCAGCGCTAATTTTACTGATGCGGATAATGTTGGCGGTTCAGGAATAGAGAAAAGTTTTTATCAAGTATTAGAAAATAATGGTACGGAATGGAGAGCTAATAATGGAAACGGATTTTTTAGTGATAATTTCGATTTGGTTATTCATCCCGACTGGACAGTACAAAGCGGAGTGTGGTCGATTGCCGGAGGTTATTTAAATCAAACCGACCAAACAAATTCCAACACAAATATTTGGGCGCCACTTACACAAAATTTATCCAACCGATATTTATACAATTGGCAAGGAAAAATTGATGGCTCAGGAACAAACAGAAGAGCAGGATTGCATTTCTTTTGTGATGATGCGACACAAACCAACAGAGGAAATTCTTATTTCGTTTGGTTTAGAGTAGAAAGCAGTGTATGTGAATTTTATAAAGTAGTGAGCAATGTATTCAGTTTGGTTTATTCTGTTCCAATGACTGTAAATGCGGGGCAATGGTACGATTACAAAGTATTATACGATCGCATTTCTGGAAAGATGGATGTTTATCAGGATAATAATTTTGTAGGCAGCTGGACAGATCCTTCTCCATATACAAATGGAAATGCCATTTCATTTAGAAATGGAAATTCGGATTACATGGTAAATGATTTAAAAGTGTATCGCTCACGATTACCATCAGTAACAGTAAGTGTTGGTGCCGCATCAACAAATGATGTGCGTTATCAAAATGCAAATCCTAGTTCTCCTTCTTGCAGAGTGAAATCGATTACAAAAGATGCTGCAGGAAATTTATCTGCTGTAGCTTCACAAGATGTAAATGTAGATTGGACAAATCCGAGTGATGTTGGTTTGAGCGATGGTGTAGCTTCGGATATTGATACGACTTATTCATTAACGCAATTATCGGCCAACTGGACAACAAGTACTGACCCACATTCGGGGCTTACACAATATTGGTATGCAATAGGAACTACTCCTGGCGCAACAGATGTTGTGAACTGGACAAACAATGGAACAGCAACAACAAAAACTCACACAGGCTTATCATTAACACCCGGACAATATTATTACTACAGTGTTCAATCCGAAGACGGAGCAGGATTATTATCAAATAGTATTACTTCTGATGGACAATTGGTTTTATTATCAACTGGACTTGAAAATACTTCAAGTGAATTGAATCTAATAGCTTATCCAAATCCATTTTCTGAAACAACTACTATTGCTTATCAATTAACTGAAGCATCTCAAATAGAAATTTCTTTGGTTGATGTACTTGGCAAACAAATTGTATTGGTACAAAAAGAAAATCAATCAGCAGGCAAACATCAAATCAGTATAAATAAAAATGATTTGAATTTATCAAACGGAATTTATCTTTTGAAATTAAATGTTGACGAAAAAGAATTGCTTACAAGATTGATTATACAATAAATACGCATAGCATTTATGAATAGGTTACTGCTCTCTCTACTTTTATTTTGTTCATTAAATGCTTTTGCTCAGGAAGACCTTGACCCGTTTGACAAATATGGACCTCCCGGCTCCCTAACCTTCACCAATATTAAAGATGCACTGAAGGATTCAAAAAACACTTACAAACTAAAAATTGACAATCAGCCTATAGACCCTAAGTTATTTCCAAAAATTGGCAAGTTGGAACAATTGCAAGTGTTACAATTAAATTCCAATGGCTTTACTCAGTTACCTTCAGAATTCAAAGACTTAAACAATCTTATTTATTTTGCATGTATGGAAAACCCAATCACTTCTTTGCCTAAAGACATTGGAAATTTATCTATGCTAAATGAATTGCATTTATACAGCCCTAATTTAGATTCTCTTCCATATGAAATTGCATTTTTAGGGAAGTTGAAAGAACTAGAAATTCAAAACAACAAAGCCGATACTTTTTATTTCCCAAATTCAATTGGATACTTGAATAATCTCAATGGCATTTTACTCTACAACACAAAACTAGATACACTTCCCTCCTCTTTTGCAGAATTTAAAAAATTAAAAAGTTTGACAATGAGTCGATGTGGAATAAAAGATGTTCCAAAAACAGTTGCGAAAATAAATTCATTAGAAATGTTAATATTAGACGACAATAAGTTGGTTGAACTAAACAAACGTGTTTTTAAGTTAAAAAACCTAAAATATTTGTCGCTCCGAAACAATCAACTCACTTCAATTTCAGAAAACATAAGTGTGATGCAAAATTTGGAAGTATTGGATTTAAGAGGGAACACGTTTAAGGAGTTTGATATTGCAGTATTAAAGGCTTTGCTGCCTAAGTGTAGGATTATGAACTAGAAAATAAAACATTGAAAAAAATAATTCCTATTTTAATTCTTACAATTCTATTTGCTTCTGCAGCAATAGACAAGGAAATACCATCAAAATTATATTATCTAGACAGAGAAAACGTTGACGTTTGGGATTATTATGCTTCTGATGGTGACATGGCTATCGGATTGTCCAATATTCTAGATCCCTATAATTTTAAAGGTCCTTCAAAAATTTATGAAATCTATTATGATAAAGAATTTACTTTATTGGCTGTCAGGAATGAATATATAAAAGAGAACAAAGAAGAGCATTATCAGCGATATGATCGAAATGGAGTATTAAGAGGCGAATGGTTTAGAAAAAACAGCAAAGATATTGGACAATCTAGAACATGGCACAGCAATGGCGTATTAAAAAACATAACATATTATAATAATGTTGGCCAAACAATTGCGGACAGTACATTTTACAATAACAAAAAACTATCGGAGGCAGCTTTGTACAACAATAACGAAATATACAAGAAATATAATTTTTATAAAAGTGGGAAATTAATAGATGAGCTATACTATGTTCAACCTAATTATAAAATTGCGTTGATAGTACGTTACGATACTCTCACTAATAAACCTACAATGTTTTATGCAAATGATACAACTCTTGAAGACCCAAACAATCCTGGAACCTTTATGCAATCGTATACTATCTTTCCGGTTGATAGTTCAATTCTCAAAAAGAAAAAATAATCTGCACATCAGAAATCTACACATCTGCAAATCATTTTCTTTTTTTCTTAACAGGCTTCTCTTCCGGCTCTTCATATCTCAGAATACCTCCCCACAGGCTCATTTGATTCATCACCCAGTTTTTTCTTTTCACAACATACCCACTAGGCTTACCTGCATTAAATTTTATTGGATTTGGCAAAACAGCAGCAATGGAAGCTGCTTCCGACTTACTCAAATACTTCGCATCTTTTTTAAAAAATTTTTTTGATGCTGCCTGCGCCCCGTAAACACCATCCCCCATTTCAATTACATTTAGATATACTTCCATAATCCGCTCTTTACTCCAAAATGTTTCTATCAAAAAAGTAAAATACACTTCAAATCCCTTTCGAATAAAACTTCTTCCAGGCCACAAAAAAACATTTTTAGCAGTTTGCTGGCTTATCGTACTTGCACCACGCGTTTTTTTATGCGTTTCGTTATAATCCATAGCTTTCTCAATCGCTTGAAAATCGAAACCACTGTGTTTAATAAAATTTTGATCTTCGGAACAAACTACTGCTAATTGTAAATCGGGAGCTATTTTATCAATCGAAACCCAATCCTTGTTGAGTTTCATTTCTTTCCCGCTCGCTTTCTGTTCGATACAACGAATTAGCATCAAAGGTGTAACGGGAACTGGTACCCATCTAAAGAAAATAACAGAGGCAATGCTAATAATAAAAAACCACAGTGCAGTTTTCCATATGTATCGCCAAAGTTTTCTAAAAAATTCTTTCACTTTAAAAATCGAAATCAAATTTTGGACAATCAGCAGCCCCATTAGGCTTATCATATCCTTCACTGCTCATTACGGGACTCATTCCCATCATAAATTCATTGGAATTAGCATTAGCAGAACGAAAAGCTGAAATGGTATAGTCGTAAGCAAACCCAACAACCACGTTTTTCAAAACACGCACTTGAATCATCGCAGAAACCGCATCGTGCATGCGATAAGTAAGTCCAACACCAATACGCTGACGAAAATATGCCATAAAATTAAATTGTGAAGATGGTATACCCACAAAGTTAGATTGAACATTCACACCGGGAACAAATACAAAATCGTAGCCATCGGATTTAAATTTTCTACTTGCGGTAAAAACAGCGGTAGGAATCAATCGCCCACCAGAACCAATTTCCTTACTTCCTTGTTTCAATGAATTTTTATAAACATTTCTAATGGACAAACCAACAGATACTTTTTTAGAATACAGATACAATCCCGGAATTACATCAGGTAATAATACTTTTGGGCCATTTTGAGCTAAGGCTGGATCATCCACATTAAAAATAGTGTTTGTAACAGCAACACTCTTTATCCCGGCCGCAACACCAACGCTAAAATAATATTTTGCAGAAAGTTTTAGATGTATTGCATAAGTACCATAAGCAACTTTGTTTGAAAAAATTCCAAACTTATCTTGTTCAACATAAGCTCCTATTCCATGCCAATAATATTTATATCCTTTTTTACCAAGTGTCTTAGTAACACTTGCAAAATTGGTTTCCGGAGCATAAGCAAAACCTTTCCATTGCACTCTTCTTCCAACCATCACATACAACCCTTTTCCGCTTCCTGCAACTGCAGGATTTAAACCATATTCATTCATCATAAACTGTGAATACTGAATGGCTTGTTGCGCCTCCGCAAAAACTGATAGAAATAGAAATGCTATAAAGACTTTAATTTTCATCATTTTAAAATTGATATACATCCTTTAATAATACTTCCTTCGTCCGCATGGTTGTGATATACCACATAATAATAACTGGCATCAGGAACAGTAACACCAAATAAATCTTTTCCATCCCAAGCTTCATAAATTCCGTTCTGCTGAAACACTTTTTGTCCTAAACGATTAAAAACAATAATTTTAGCTTGAGGGAAAAATTCCGAATTCTGAATAAACCAAGTATCATTGATGCCATCGTTATTAGGTGTGAAAATAATTTCAGGAATCATTTCACATACTCTAAGAAGAATTTCGATATTTACCGTAGTATCCGCTCCAAGTCCATCTGTAATTACTACAGAAAAGCTTCCTTCATTTAAATTTTGAATGGCGCTGGTTGTATCTCCTGTGCTCCACAAATACGTATAAGGTGTAATCGAAGACGTTACAAAAACTTCTGCTCTTCCAAATTCAATACGATTACATTGCACATCCTGTTTTAAAACATTAAATGTAATTTGTGCGACAGACGACTGAACGCCAAAAACAAAAAAAAGATATGTAATTATCTGTTTCATTAATTACAAAGCTTATTAACCAATTCATCCGCCATGATACTGCCCTTTTCTGCAGCCGTTTTTAACAATTCGCAAGCAGGCGTTTTATCACCGTGCTGATACATTGTTGTTGCTAATCCCACATAAGCTTCACGATAAGCGGGGTCCAGCTCAATAACTTTTTTATAATCGGCCACTGCACCGGCATAATCACCGGAAAGATCTTTCCAAAAAGCACGGCTATAAAACGCATTCGAATAATTATTATCTAAGGAAATAGATTTATCTAAATCTTTTATTGCTGCCTCATAATCATCCAAGTGCGCTTTTGCCAACGCACGATTATAATATGGTTTGGGTTTTGTGGGATTTAATTCAATGGCCTTATTAAAATCTTTAATCGCTCCAATATAATCCTTCAGCTGCGCCTTCACAATTCCTCTTCCGTTTAATGCATCAAAATAATTAGGTTTTAACTTAATAGCTTTGTCTAGCAATTTAATAGCATCCTTAAATTCACCCATTTTATAATTGATAAAACCTTGCAAACAATAAGCACTATCGTAGTCGGGGTTTTGAGCGATGGCATTATCCAAATCATGCAATGCAGCAGTATAATCTTTTTGGGAATCATTAAGAAGAGCACTTTTATAAAATTCAATAGCAGAATTTTGACAATAGGAAAACTCTACTATCAAAATCAATACCCACATTGCTATTATTTTCTTCATTATAATTTTATCCTTTTGCCTACCAAATTTAAAACTTTTTCATCTATGATTCCATTATTTATCTACTTTATATTAACTATTCTCTTTCTTTTTCTGTTGGACAAATAATCATTTACAGCCTTTTTACTGGTATACCAATTTCTGCCTTCCTTAAATGCATCGATTTTCCCTTGACGAGCAAGCAAGCTCAGATACTCCTGCCCATATGGAAGTTTTTCTTCTTCTATAATAGAGGTTATAGGCATATAATCATAATTGACTCCCGGATGCGCCATTAAGTATATATCCAGAGAACGCTCGATGGATTGAGCAATCAATAAAAATAATTTATTGTAATTACCATTATTGGCTTGATTGAGCCCCTCATAATATTTTTTTCTGTCATTTTTCAAAATAATGGCTGGAGGAAAACCTTTTTGCATCAAGTATAAATTCATCAATAAGCGAATAGTACGGCCATTCCCATCAAAAAAAGGATGAATCCAAACGAAACGATGATGCAAAATGGCAGCCATTTCTATTGCATTTAATTTTAATGGATTTTGTTGAATGAAATGAATCAAATTCTCCATAAATAAATTAACCTTTAAGGGATTTGGAGGAACAAAATTTGCCCCAACAATACGAACAGCTCCATTTCTATAACATCCGGCAAATTGTTTTTCTATTTTAAGCATTACTATTTCATGAATACATAAAACATTTTTTTCGGTTATGGATTTTTCTTTTTGAGCCAATTGAACAACAAATTCAATAGCTTCATGATGATTGGTTATTTCTATGTGTTCACGCAGACTTTTTCCTTTAACTGTCATCCCCTCATTTAATACCATTCTCGTTTCATTTAAATTGAGTGTATTACCCTCAATACTATTTGAATTATATGACCACTCAATGTATAAATCTTCTTTGATCCTATTCAAAGCAATTGCAGGTAAAGGCCTTTTTTTATCTAGCTCTTGCTTTTTAATGGAAATACGTTCAAAGTGATTTGAAAAGACTTCCCTTTGAGATTGTAACTCTTTTTCTATATTTTTTATCCATTCCACACCACAAATATACTAAATATCGGTTAATAAAAAAATATTTTTATCCGATATTAAGGTTTTATTAAAAAAAATAGCCCAACAGCTATTGTTGGGCTACTATTAAATAGTTAGGCTTATTTCAATAGTTCAGCTAAAGCACTATCAAATGAAGCTTTTGCTTCCGCTACTGATCCAAACGACTGCTCATCTATTATCATTTCTTTGCCCTTTACATCTCCTAAATATTCAAATTCTGCTTTAGAAGCCATCATCAAATCAATGAATTTGTCCTCATCCGATTTTTTTACCGAAACAATTACTCTACTTTGTGCTTCGCCAAACAAAAATGCATCTTTACGAATTTCTTCATCTGAGCTAATATCAAAACCCAATCCGTTTGTCATAGCACTTTCCAAAAGAGTAATAAACAAACCTCCATCGGCACAATCGTGAGCCGATTGAATGACTTTATTTGTAATTAACATTTTTACTGCTTTTTGAACTTCAAATTCTTCATCTAAATTAAAAAAAGGAGCAGGCGTATTTTTTATATTATGAAAAGAATACAAATACTCCGATGATGAAATACAATTTTTTGAGCTTCCAATCAAATAAATAGAATCGCCTTCGTTTTTAAAATTCAAGGTCATGCGATTTGCTTTATCTTTCATCACACCTAGCATTCCAATGGTAGGAGTTGGAAAAACCGGACCTTCAAAAGAGGATTGATTATAAAAACTAACGTTACCACCAGTTACAGGAGTTTCAAATTTAATGCAAGCACTTCCCATTCCTTTAATCACATTCACAAACTGCCAATATACTTCAGGATTATAAGGATTTCCAAAATTCAAACAATTAGTGATTGCGGATGGTTCTGCGCCACTACAAACAATATTCCGAGCCGCTTCAGAAACAGCAATTGCACAGCCCACTTCTGGATCGGCATTTACGTAACGTGCATTGCAATCTACTTTTAACGCAATGGCTTTGTTAGTTCCTTTGATGTTTACAATAGCTGCATCAGATGGTGCATTTGTACTCATATTGGCGGTACCAACCATTGAATCATACTGATTGTAAACCCATTGTTTGGATGCAATATTTGGATGAGAAATTAAAAATTTGGAAACTGCTTTTAAATCTTTTGGAATTTCTACAGAATCGATGTTGAATTTTTTTGATTCTTTATAATAAGCAGGTTCTTTATAATCTCTGTGATAAACCGGAGCACCACCACCCAAAACTAAATCATATGCAGGAACATCGGCTACTAATTCGTCACCCACATAAAACTTAATCCGCTTTGTATCGGTAACAGTCCCAATCATTGCGCAGTTTAAATCCCACTTATCAAATACTTTTTGGACTTCTTTTTCTCTTCCTTTTTTCACAACAATCAACATACGCTCTTGTGATTCGGAAAGTAAAATTTCAAAAGGTTGCATATTTGCCTGGCGAGTAGGAACTCTATCCAACCAAATATCCATACCATGTTCACCTTTTGCACTCATTTCGGAAGTAGAGCAAGTGATTCCTGCAGCCCCCATATCCTGCATTCCAATTACAGCTCCGGTTTTAATAACTTCTAACGTTGCTTCCAATAATAATTTTTCCTGAAAAGGGTCGCCCACTTGAACAGCAGGCAAATCTTTTGCCGAATCTTCTGTAATATCTGCGGAAGCAAATGTTGCTCCGTGAATTCCATCCTTTCCTGTAGCGGAACCAACAATAAACACAGGGTTTCCAACACCATAAGAAGTAGCCGAAACCGTTTCCCCTGCTTTTACAATTCCTGCACTAAATGCATTTACTAAAGGATTTACATTATAACACTCATCAAAAAATACTTCACCGCCCACACAAGGAATTCCAAAAGCATTTCCATAATCGCCAATTCCTTTTACAACACCTTTTACTAACCACTTTGTTTTTTCTAATTTGATATCACCAAAGCGCAACGAATTCATCTGCGCAATTGGACGAGCACCCATCGTAAAAATATCTCGATTAATACCGCCCACTCCTGTTGCAGCACCCTGATAAGGCTCCAATGCACTCGGGTGATTGTGCGATTCAATTTTAAACGCGCAACCTAAACCGTCACCAATATCAACCAATCCCGCGTTTTCTTCTCCCGCTTCAGCAAGAATATAAGGGCCTTTCTTTGGCAATTTTTTTAGCCATACAATCGAATTTTTATACGAACAATGCTCACTCCACATTACCGAGAAAATACTCAGCTCCGTAAAATTGGGAGTACGTCCTAAAATTCCTTTAATCTTTTCATACTCATCCTCCAGCAAGCCTAATTTTTTGGCTGTTTCTACAGTGGTTAACTCTTGTGTGGTTGTTGACATATACTATTTGTTGAATTTTTGAATTTTTGATTTTGAGACTTTTGCAAAAAATGTATACTTTAGAAAATCCACCCACTTGAAACCCTATTTTAAACTCAACAATTCTAAAATTCTACAAATCAACAATTTCCTCCAAAAGCGTCTCAAATTTACCTAAAAACGCCCTATTTAAGGGAATTATTTATTTAGAGTTTTCAACAGTTTTGAATTGCTATATTTGGGGAATAAATAGTCTAAAAAAATAGTGGAAGTACTGCTAACCATTGCTTATTCTGCCCTTTTCATCTTTATTATCAATAAGATGAGTTTCTTTCATGTGGAAGGAATCTCCAAAAGGACACTCTCGCTTTTATTCTTGTTAAAGGTTGCTTGTGGCTTGGCGCTGTGGGCCATCTATACTTTTTATTATACCGATAGAGCCACAGCTGATATTTATAAATATTTTGATGATAGCAAAGTTTTGTTTGACACCTTAAAAACAAATCCTAGTCACTTTTTTAAAATGCTTTTTGGTATTGGAAACAATGCGCCTGAATTTGATAAATATTATACCGAAATGAATTTTTGGGCAAGAAAAATTGATAGTAATATTTATAATGATAGCCATACCATTATCCGCTTCAATACCTTGGTGAGATTTTTCTCTTTTGGATATTACAATGTACACACCACCTTCATTTGTTTCCTTTCATTAATTGGATTGACCGCCATTTATAAAACATTTGTTGAACATCTTCAAGATAAAAAGCGTGAATTACTAATTGCCGTTTTCCTTCTTCCTTCTGTTTTATTTTGGGGCTCCGGAGTTTTAAAAGAAGGACTAATCTTTTTTGCTTTGGGATTACTAATTTATTACACCCATAAATTATTTAGTTTGAAAGCAATACTGATTTGCCTAGGGCTTGCCTTATTGCTGGCCTTTTCTAAATTTTATATTTGCCTGGCCATTTTCCCTAGTTTACTTTTTATTATTTGGATAAATAAAAATCGCTCAAAATTATTTTTAAAATTCGCTATTGTAATACTTGTTATTGCAGCGATTGGAATTAACATCGAAAGCTTTACCTCTATTCAAAGTCCTTTAGTAACGCTTTCACAAAAACAATATGAATTTAATCAACTTGCATACGGCAATCTAACAGATGCAAATAATCAACCTATTCTTGCTGCAAAAAGTTTAATTACCATTAACAAATTGGAACCAACACTTTATTCCTTTTTAAAAAATAGTCCGCAAGCCCTCGTCAATACCACATTACGACCTTACCCCTGGGAATTAAAATCACCCTTAATGTTAATGGCCGGATTGGAAAATGCAATTATTATTGTATTTACCATCTTCTGTTTTTTGTTTATAAAACCGCTTTCAAAAATTTCTTGGGAATATGTATTATTCTGCTTATCATTTGTTGTTATTCAATTCTTAATAATAGGCGAAACAACTCCTATTCTTGGTGCAATAGCGCGTTACAAAACAATAGCATTACCATTTTTAGTTATCGGATTACTTTTTATAATAGACAAGGAACAACTGTTAAAAAAAATCCCTTTTCTTAAAAAAATTCTGAATTAATAAATTAGTTTAAATTTGCCCAATAACCCTAAAAAAACAAGTATGAGTTTTAAAAGTTTATTCCGAAAAAAATCAGCGAATGTCGTATTAAAAGAAGGTGGCGACCACGAAAGTAGCGGACTTAACAAAGTATTAAATGTTCGCGATTTAACATTTTTCGGAATTGCTGCGATTATTGGTGGCGGAACATTTAGTGCTATTGGAAACGCTTGTTTTTCAGGCGGACCGGCAGTTGTTTTATTATATATCATTTGTGCTGTTGCGTGTGGTTTCACAGCAATGTGTTATGCCGAATTTGCTGCTCGCGTTCCTGTTTCCGGAAGCGCTTACACATATGCTTATGTTTCTTTCGGAGAACTATTTGCTTGGATTATCGGCTGGGCTTTATTAATGGAATATTCTATAGGAAATATTTACATCGCTTTTTCTTGGAGTGGCTATTTCACCAATTTACTGGAAGCATTTCACATTCATTTACCTCAATGGTTAACTATTAACTACACTGCTGCTCATCGCGCATTTACAGAAGCTGCGGCATTCTCTTCAGAATATGCACAATATGTAGCCGGTAGCATCAATGAAATCAAAGACGGCATTTTTATGACTTGGATGAATAGTGATGCCACTCAAACTTTAATAAAAGGAGGAAAACCGGTAGCTGATCTTTTTACATCCGAATACAACAACCTGATTGTTTCTGAAGGATACAATGCATTTGCCAACTCTCCTCAACTTGGCAGCCTCCACATTGTGTTTGACCTTCCAGGAGTAATGATAAACCTTTTAATTACTTGGTTAGTGTTTATCGGAACGAAAGAATCAAAAAATTTCAGCAACTTAATGGTGATGATTAAACTTGCAATCGTAGTATTAGTTATCATCGTAGGATTTTTCTATATCGACATCGACAACTGGACTCCCTTTATGCCTAATGGTTTTGGGGGTGTAATGGCTGGAGTGTCCGCAGTATTTTTCGCTTACATCGGATTTGATGCAGTTTCAACTTTAGCAGAAGAATGTAAAGATCCTCAACGTGATCTTCCAAGAGGAATGATTTATTCACTCATCGTTTGTACAATTGTATACATTGTTCTTGCATTGGTATTAACTGGAATGGTTTCTTACACTTTATTAGGAGTAAGCGATCCATTAGCTGAAATTTTTGCGCTCAAAGGAGTGAAATGGATGTTGTTTATCGTGTCGATTGCTGCTGTTGTAGCCATGACAAGCGTAATGCTCGTATTTCAGATGGGGCAACCTCGTATTTGGATGACCATGAGCAGAGATGGTTTATTACCAAAACGTTTTTCAAACATTCATCCAAAATATAAAACTCCAGGCTTCGCAACTATCATCACAGGTTTAGTTGTTGGTTTACCAATGTTTTTTACTGATGAAAGTTTCATTTTAGATTTTACAAGTATTGGAACCTTGTTTGCCTTTGTGCTTGTTTGTGGCGGTGTATTGATGCTTCCAAGTCAAAGTGCTGAAGAGAAAACTGCAACCGAAGCAACAAAAGGAAAATTCAGATTACCTTATATCAATGCAAAATTTATTTTCCCAATCATTATCCTCGCAACGTTTTCATTCCTCATCGCACAGTTTCCAGCATTTTTTGTTGATGCATTTAATTTCGCAGGAGAAAATGTCGGATTAAAACTTCCAATGATTGGATTCTTTGTTGTTTGTATTGTCATGACATTTTTATCATTCCTAAAAAATCTTTCATTGATTCCTGTTTTAGGACTGGTTTCGTGCTGTTACTTACTAACCGGAATGGCAGCATCCAACTGGATTTGGTTCTCAATCTGGTTGGCAATAGGATTAATTGTTTACTTTTTATATAGTAGAAAAAATAGTAAGTTGGCATAACATGAAAACTTTTTTCGTTGACGAAGACATAACAAAAGCCTCTACTATTGATTCGGAGTTTTATACTTCCGAAGAATGTTTTCAATTATCGAAAGAAAAAATATTTGCGAAGACTTGGCAATTTATTGCTGACACGGATGAGATTCGTTTATCCGGACAATTAGTTCCACACACTATTTTACCTGGATTCCTTGATGAACCAGTATTGCTAGTGCGCGACAAAGATGATTCACTCAATTGCATTTCCAACGTTTGCACACATCGTGGAAATATTTTAATAGAACATTCTTGTACCGAAAGCCAAATTCGTTGTCGCTATCATGGAAGAAGATTTGAGCTAAGCGGAAAATTTAAACAAATGCCTGAGTTTGAAACAGTACAATGTTTTCCAAGCGGAAAAGATGATCTTCCTAAAATTCCTTTCGGTAATTGGAGCAAATTTCTTTTCGGTTCTGTTAACCCTAGTATAGAATTAGAAACAGTGATAAAAGAAATGAAAGAACGCCTTTCTTTTCTTCCTATGTCAGAATACAAACTTGATCCCACTTTATCCCGAGATTATTTAGTAAAAGCACATTGGGCCTTGTACTGTGAAAATTATCTGGAAGGATTTCACATTCCTTTCGTTCACAATTCCCTAAATGCAGCAATTGATTATGGCGCATATACTACAGAACTTTATCCTAACGCGGTTTTACAAGTTGGAATAACAAAAGGTGCTGATGATATATTTGATCTTCCAAAAGATTCTCCCGACTACGGAAAAAATGTTGGAGCATATTATTACTGGGTTTTCCCAAACATGATGTTCAACTTTTACCCTTGGGGCTTGTCACTGAATATTGTCAAGCCAATGGGAACCGGACTTACAAAAGTTTCTTTCATCACTTATGTTTATGATGCTTCGAAAATGGAACGTGGTGCAGGTGCAATGTTGGATAAAGTTGAACGTGAGGATGAAGCCATCGTAGAAAATGTTCAAAAAGGCGTTCGCTCCCGATTCTACTCTAATGGCAGATATTCGCCTACAAGGGAAACTGGCACACATCATTTCCACAGACTCATCTGTGAATTCATGAACAAATAATTCACTTCTTTCTTCATTTTCTAAATTGTATATTTGTAGAAGAGCATTCTGTAAAATAGTACATACAGAATACATCTAGCATACCAATGAACTAATTAACGAGTGAACTAATGAACCATAAAATAGCATTTATTACAGGAGCAACTTCGGGAATCGGAAAAGCAAGTGCTGAATTATTCGCAAAAAACGGATACGATATTATCATTACTGGCAGAAGAAAAGAACGTTTAGATGAATTTTCTGCTCAGTTAAAATCGGCTTACAAAGTTGATGTGCTTTCATTGAACTTTGATGTGAGAAGTTTAAAAGAAGTGGAAGCTGCGATTAACTCTATTCCTGATAATTGGAAAAAAATAACTGTTTTATTAAATAATGCTGGATTAGCTGCCGGACTAAACACCATTCAAGATGGATTAGTAGATGATTGGGAACGAATGATTGATACCAACATCAAAGGTTTGTTATACATGACACGTAACCTCGCTCCTATTATGATTCAAAATGGATTCGGACACATCATCAATATCGGTTCCATTGCCGGGAAAGAAGTGTATGCTAATGGAAATGTATATTGCGCAACCAAACATGCAGTGGATGCATTAAACAAAGGAATGCGCATTGATTTGCTTCCTCACAATATCAAAGTAACAGCCATCAATCCAGGAATGGTGGAAACCGAATTTTCTGTTGTACGATTTGCTGGTGACGAAGATCGAGCCAAAAGTGTGTACAAAGGATTACAACCTTTATTACCAGAAGACATTGCTGAAACCGTGTATTGGGTGGCATCACGACCAGCACATGTAAACATCAACGACATTATTATTATGCCAACCGTTCAAGGAAATTCTACAACAACTATTCGTAAATAGACAAGAGATATTAGATGTTAGATATTAGAGAAAAAAAATTGACTAGTTTTTGTTTACTTGCATTGGCTTTATTCTTAAATGCCTGTTCCTCCAAACAGCAGGTAGATTTAATAGTTCACAATGCAATTGTCTACACCGTTGATTCTACTTTTTCAAATGCAGAAAGTTTTGCTGTAAAGGATGGAAAATTTATTGCTATTGGAACATCTAAAGAAATCTTAGAAAAATACGATGCAAAAGAAATCATTGATGCCGAAGGGAAAGCTGTTTACCCTGGATTAATTGATTCCCATTGTCACTTTTATGGCTATGGTGAAGGTTTGCAAGAGCTGGACTTAGTTGGCACCAAATCTTTTGAAGAAGTGATTGATAAAGTGGTTGAATATTCCAAGACAAATAAATCCGATTGGATTATTGGTCGCGGTTGGGATCAAAACGATTGGGATGTAAAAGAATATCCGACTCGATACGAATTAGAAAAATTATTTCCAAACACACCTGTTTTTTTAGAACGAGTGGATGGTCACGCTGCGATTGCAAACGGAACAGCTTTAAAGAAAGCGAAAATTGGAATCAACACCAAAATTTCTGGTGGAGTGATTGAAATGGATTTAATCACAAAAGAAGAAGGCGAAAAATACGATTGGTTAAAATTTGAATATGGTGGCGAAACGAAACCAATCCACTACCCTATTACTATTCCAAGTGGCATTTTAATCGACAATGCAGTTGACTTAGTAAAAAATACTATTCCCAAACCAAACAAAGCAACTATTAAAAATGCTTTACTTGCAGCACAAAAAAATTGTTTCGCAGTTGGATTAACAACAGTAGATGATGCAGGATTAGAAAAGAATATTGTCGATAATATGGATGAGTTCCAAAAATCAGGAGAACTGAAAATGCGCGTATATGCGATGTTAACAGATAATAAAGAAAACAAAGATCATTATTTAAAAGCTGGTCGGTATAAAACAGACAGACTAAACGTGCGTTCTTTTAAATTTTATGCTGATGGTGCTTTGGGTTCTCGAGGCGCATGTTTGTTGCAACCGTATAGTGACAAACCGGAACAAACAGGATTTTTGTTAAGTCCAGAGGCACATTTTGATAGTGCCGCGTGCAATATGGCAACAAGTTTTTTTCAAATGAATACACACTGTATTGGTGACTCCTCTGTTCGTTTAATGCTTAATATTTACCAAGCAAAAATCTATGAACATTTAATGAAAGAGAATTTAGCTGCATCTACTAACCCTGCACGCTGGAGAATAGAACATTTTCAAGTTTCAACATCAGTGGACACTTCTATTCTTGGTGCCGGAACAAGAAGAGGCTTTAGTATCATCCCATCCGTCCAGCCCACTCACGCCACATCCGACATGTATTGGGCAAAAGACCGCTTAGGTCCAGAACGCGTTAAATATGCTTATGCTTACAACGATTTATTAAAAGCTGCAGGAATGCTAGCACTTGGAACAGATTTTCCTGTCGAAAATATTAATCCCTTGTATACGTTTTATGCTGCAGTGGCTCGTAAAGATTTAAAAGGCTTCCCTGAAGGTGGTTTCCAAATGGAAAATGCATTGTCGAGAGAAAACACTTTACGTGGAATGACTATTTGGGGAGCTTATGCTAATTTCGAAGAACACGAAAAAGGTAGTATAGAGGTTGGAAAATTTGCCGACTTTGTAATTTTAGAAAATGATATTATGAAATGTGAGATTGATATTGTACCCAAAACAAAAGTTGTATATACCTTTGTGAATGGCGAGAAAGTATATTCAAATAAGTAAGATTTGAAATTAAAACTTAGATATTTAACTCTATTCTTCATTGCGATTGTTTTTAATCTCAATGCACAAGATGGTCAACCTTATCGAAAAGGAAAGGTGAAGCATCGCATTAGTGCTGGTCCGGCTAAATCGTTTTACATCAATCACCCGCAACACACACAAGGAACAAAAGCAAAACTAGGCTTCTCAGTATCTTACAAAAGTGAAATTTTATTGGGAAGAAAATGGAATCTCTTGCTTGGATTGGATTATTTCACACAAGGCTTAACATTCAAAGGTTATTACAAAGCACCAACTTACACTTATTTGTTTGATGAAAGTTATGCTTACACACACGAATTAAGAATTCAAGAAGTGCAATTACCTATAGATGTAAAAATCGGTTTTAACTATGAAAGAGAACACTTTTATACTCCATATTTTATTGGAGGAGTAGCAGCACGTTATATATTCTCGTCATATTCAGTTATTTCAAACGACACAACAGGAATAACAGTATACGATGGAAAAGACAACATTGATTTTGAAAATCAACGCTTGATGAAAAACTTAAATGCACATTACAAAGTTGGGCTCGGACTTCAATACAATATACGTTCAACAGGAAGAGCAATCTTTTTTGAAGTGACGTATCGTTATGGCATTTCAAGATTGCATTACGATGGAAACAGCAGCACGAATCAATTAAATATCAAAGACGCACATCTGGTCTTTCTGATTGGCTTTAGGCTCTGAAAAGGTAATTTTAAATTACAATATAATTAGCACGTCATTGCGAGGAACGAAGCAATCTCATTAGACATCATTAGGATTGCTTCGTTCCTCGCAATGACGTAGAAATAAAATGTAGAGCACTATTTTTTCTTCTTTACATCCTTACTCCTAAAAGCCGATTCGTACATATTCACCCAATCCTTCACCGTCATTTTACTCATCAATTCTCCAAACAACTTAAAAGGAATTTTTTCTGGTTTCTTAAAACGAATACAACTTTTTCCCATATCCAATTTTGCATCGGTATGTTTTGGATATTCTGTTACAAACCATTTTAAAAGTTTAGGATTTGCATAAATTCCCATGTGGTAAAAAGCAATGAAGTTCTTTTGACTTGCAATACCAGCAAAAGGCAATGGATCAGTTGGTTTGCAATGATAACCATCAGGATAAAGAGAATGAGGAACAGAATATCCCATCATTCCATAACCCATGCCTTCTTGAAAACCTTTCGGAAGATTTTTCAAAATTTCTTTGCGCAATTTTGTCATTGCTTCTTTTCTGTCATCTGGCAGAGAAGCAATGTATTTGTCGGGTGTTGTTTCTTTTGATTGCATAAAATCTGTTTTATTTCATTTTTGATTTAAATAAAAATTTCATTTCATGATATAATTGCACAAACATTGAATTTTTAGATTCAAAAAAACTTGGCGCTTGTTGATTATTTAAAGAATCTATCTCTCTTTGTAAAAAAACATTTTTTGCAACTTCTGAAGCCAGTCCAGAAGAAACGCCTTGTTTTTCTAAACGAATCACAATTGTCTCTTCATCCAACCCCGTATTTTTCAACTTCAACCCTTTTAAATAAGCGTCTCTTTTTATTGCTTCATCCATTTAATTGTACTTTTTATAGAAATCTGCGAGCAACCTACCCGCCAATCTTAAATCCTAAACTGCTTCCTTTAGCACGTTCGTTTGCATTTATTTCAAACTCTTTCACATCTGCCAAAGTTAATTCCGTTAGATGCGCTTGCGTTCTATCTGCTGATTTCATTTCTGCCAATCGTAAATTTTGATTTTTGATTGCTTCACCAACAACACCTCTCACTGTCCTCGCATTACCAAAATGTTTATCACGGTTATTATGCAAATGAGTAAAATATGCTTTTAAAT
The DNA here is from genome assembly GCA_023251805.1 of Bacteroidota bacterium. GTDB lineage: Bacteria > Bacteroidota > Bacteroidia > 2-12-FULL-35-15 > 2-12-FULL-35-15 > 2-12-FULL-35-15. The sequence goes on from JAHEYB010000005.1 coordinate 78,127, forward strand.
GTGCTTCCGCCTCTGCATCTGGAGTAATTTTTTCTTTCGATAAAATCGAAGTTGCAATCGCATATAAATCTTCGGAATTATAATCTTCGAATTTAAATGTTCTATCAAAACGCGATTTCAATCCAGGATTGGATTCAATAAATACATGCATATTATCTGTATAACCGGCTACGATTACTCCAAACTGTCCACGCAAATCTTCCATTCGTTTTAAAATAACCTGAATCGCTTCTTGCCCGAAATCATTTGTTATAGCATTGTTTGCTAAAGCATAAGCCTCATCAATAAATAATATTCCACCTTGTGCCTCCGCAATTTTCTCTTGTGTTTTGGTAGCTGTTTGTCCAACCCAACCTGCAACCAATCCTTCTCTGTCTACTTCCACAATATGTCCGCGTTCCAACAATCCCAAGCCTTTGTAAATTTTTGCAACTATACGTGCAACGGTTGTTTTTCCTGTTCCGGGATTTCCTGTAAAGATGCTATGCAAAGAAAATTTGTTCAACACATCTCTTCCGGTTTCTTTGTAGAAGCGAACCAATTTCACCAATTCGTTTATTTCTTCTTTTACAGAATTCATTCCCGTCATAGCATTCAACTCTGCCAAACCTTCTTTCAATAATTTTTCATTTACTTCTAAACTCAATTTCTTTTTACCCTGAGAAGCAAATACTTTTTGCATATCGGCCAATTCAATTGTTGAAAGCACTTCATTGGAAAGTTCATTCACATTAGGGATTCCCATTAATCGTAAACCTAAATTCATTTTTGCTTCATCAACCAAAGAATAAACATAGCGTGCATTACCAAAAGAATTATCGCGACCACGATAAACTTCCACCAACATTTCTTCCATATACGTTTTTGCTTCTGCTGTAATTGTCACATCTTTTTTCTTTGCTGCTAATTCTGCAATAGCAAACATTTCTTCCGGCATATAATCTTCGAAATGAAAATAATGACTGAAACGTGATTTTAATCCTGGATTCGAGTCAATAAAATTTTGCATTTCCTTGGGATAACCGGCACACATAATAGCGATATCACCTGTTCCATCACTCATTTCTTTAATTAATATTTCTAATACTTCATGCCCAAAATCGTTAGAATCTTCTTTTGCACGCGTTAAAGAATAAGCTTCGTCAATAAACAATATTCCTCCTTTTGCTTCTTCAATAATTTTTTTCACTTTCGGAGCTGTTTGTCCGATATACTGGGCAACCAAATCCGAACGATCCACTTCTTTTACATGCCCTTTGCTTAACAAACCCATTTTTTTGTAGAGCTTGCCCAGCATATTTACAACGGTTGTTTTTCCTGTTCCCGGATTACCGGTGAAAATGCTATGCAGACTAATTTTTCCAGAATCGTCAAAACCCTTTTCTTTACGAAGTTTAATGAAGTTGATGTAATTGATATGGTCTTTAATATTTTTCTTTACCTCTTCCATTCCAATCAACTCTTCAATCTTAGCCAATAACTGTTCTGTAGTTTCCTCCTCAACTGGAGTAGTTGTGACAGAAGCAACAGTTTGCAAAGCGTGTTCAGCAGCAATCAATGGTGTCATTTCTCCTTCTTCAGCAACTTCTCCCATTTCAAATGGAATAAGTGCAACAAGCGTATCCATAAAAACAATTTCTACAGTATATTTATCATCTTTCCAAGAGCCGGCAGATTCGCTTCCCCATCCCGCATCAATAGTAAATGTGGTGTCTTGTTTTCCTTTTTCAATTAAGCCTGTACGCATACTTTGTCCTTTCGGCTGGCCAGCATCATCGTAAAAATTAAAGAAAAGCTCGTAATTCCAATCGGCAGAAGTCTTTGTTTTAAATTTAAATTCAACCCACAAATACGGAGTCGTGCTACGATTGAGTTTTTTATAATAGGTTCTATTGGAAATGTTCCAGCCGTCAAAGGGACCGGAATACAATTTCACTGATTCAACAGCAAAGTAAGGGTTAGAAGATGTAGTCACTTTTCCCACATCTTCTACAAAGAATTTTTTGGAGCCAACCAATTCATTATCGATATAAGCTTCCCAAAGGTAATCGCCCTTAAACCAAAACGTACCTTCATTTGGCGTTCCCCAGCCATCTCGAACATATACAATATTCTCATCCATTTTGATGGTAATAGTAGAATCAATCGAACACAATTCTTTACGAGTGCTTCCGTCCAATGAAATTGCTTTCAGAGTAATTTTAGCATTCCATTCAGCTTCATCAAACAATTTATTGTAGAACGAGAATTCGGTTCTTAGATAGGTCGTTTCCATTTTATCGAAAACGGTACGGTATTTTTTAGTTGCATTTGCCATCCATTCGTCAGACGAATAGACTTTCACATCCTTTAGCTTATAATTTTTAGCCATCTCGATTTTGCTTTTTTAATCTTTTCTAAAAATAAAAGAAAAATGGATAAATTACAGGAATGTTTAAAAATAAATTGAGGAAGAGAAAACTTCGACTACGCTGAGTCTGACAGCAAGAAAATATTAATCAATCCTAACTGGATAAAGTGGCGTCAGAAAAGAAAAAACCCAGACGTTTCGGTCTGGGCTTTCCTTAATTAGACAAATCTCTCTAAACTAAATCTAATTATTAAAAATTGCCTTTGGCAACAGCGCTTTGTCCTGGAGCGGTAACTGAATGCTCAGCTTTTAATACTCCATTAACAAATAATTGTACTTGAACAACATCCGTAGATGGCATCAAGTTATAAGCAGTAACTGAATACGCATTAATAGTAGTACTTGTGTAGCTGAAGCTAATAGATTCCTCAGTACGATTAACATCTGCATGCATAGTTTCTAACACACCACTTGCATTTGGAGCAATATAATCCACTCCAACTTGTCCGGAAAGGTTTGAAATCTTATATTCAATAGTAATAGCTGTAGCAGTTGCAGCAGCTGTTTGTGGTTTCACCTCATTCTCTTTTGAACAAGAAACCATCAAAACACTTGTTAATAAAGCAACACAAACAAATAAATTTTTCATTTTTATAGATTATTATGTTATTTCCGAGTGCAAAAGTACTCCTTTTTTGATATAAAACAAATATTTGTCGTTATATTTATGTTATTTGACGATAAATATATTAACAATGTCGATAAACGCCTGTTGAAAAGTGCTGTAAACCAACACTGTCTTGAAATTTTAGAAAGAATGTATTTTTTCCATTTATCCGCAGATTCGCAGATTTCTTCGAGGCGAATAAATTAAAGCAGATTAATCGCTAAAACGATAGATTCTAAACAATTTAAAACAAAAATAGTCGCTTAAGGCGACTATATAAATCTGGCAAGTCCAAAACACCTAGAATTGCTTAGACAAATTTAAAATCTGCGAATCTGCGGCTATTTATTTCATCAAATCGGATAATTTACTAAACGCCTCAGAAGTTTCCTTCTTCATTCGCTCAATAATATCCTTACAAGGTAATATATCGTTAATTAGCTCCACACTTTGTCCTGCGCACCACAAAGTATTATAATTCCCGGGCTTCACCGATTGCTCCAGTTTTTTCATTCCGCTAATTTGCACCCACATTTTAAAGTACTTTTTGGTGGTGGAATTATTGGACAGCAAACGTTCAAACCAGTTTTGCTTATACCCTATCTTTTTAGCAAAAGGGGTATTAATAATAGTACAAGGGGTTCCGGAAATTTTTTCAGTTAGCACTATATCTGTCATTTTGGAGTCGACTATGGCTTTTTTGTATTCGTCACTAACTGTAGCTTCTTTACTTGCAATGAATCGTGTTCCAACAGAAACCCCGGCCGCTCCAATAGTCAACATCGAAACGATACCTGCTCCATCGGCAATTCCTCCGGCAGCAATTACAGGAATATTGGGGAATTTATGTTGCAAAGCAGGAACGATAACCTGCAAAGGATTTGGGCCAGCATGCCCACCGGCACCTTGACCAACAGCGATAAAGCCATCGCAACCCAAATCAGCGCATTTTTTTGCATGTTCCAGGTTGGTCACATCACAAAATACTTTCGCTCCGTAACTATGTGCCAAGTCAATAACTTGTTTCGGACTTCCTAAAGAGGTAATATAAAAAGGCACTTTTTTAGCCACACAAATCTTTAAGTGCTTTTCATATAGTGGATTCGTTTTTTGAACAATCAAATTTACCCCATAACTACCTTTTGCGGTTAATTTCAATTTTTCAGCATTCAGCTCATCCAGAATCTTTTCTAATTCATCCTCATTTCTGAAATTTAAGGTTGGGAATGCAGCCGCAATTCCACTTTTCATTCCTTCCACCAACATTGCTTTGTTGCTCACCAAAAACATGGGAGCCATGATCATTGGAAAGTCAATTGACAAAGATTCTGTTAATTTCGTTTGCATTTAGGGCTCTTTTTATAGTAGATAAATCACTAAAAAATTTTATTTTTGGAGAAACAAAATTAGACAATTAAAATAAGTAGCGATGGCAATTACACGAATATTTGATATTCTTCCTCAACTTCTTGAAAAATACAATAAACCAAATGCTTTGGCTCTTAAAGAAAACGGCAAATGGAAATTGTATTCCTCGCAGGAATTTATCGACAATGTCAACCATTTGAGTTATGGATTGTATAATTTGGGATTGGGAAGAGAAGATAAAATTGCCATTATCGCAAACAATCGCCCAGAATGGAATTTTGCAGATTTTGCTATTCAACAAGTTGGTGCAGTTAGTGTTCCTATTTATCCAACTATTAGTGAGCACGACTTAACATTCATTTTAAATGATGCAAAAATTAAATACGTTTTTGTTTCTTCCAACGATTTATATAAAAAAGTAAAGGCAGTTGCTTCATCCGTTCCTTCTATAAAAGGGATTTACACTTTTAACACCATTGAAGGCGCTCAACATTGGTCGGAATTGGTGAATGACGGGAAACAAAATCCAAAAGCAAAAGAAATTGAAGCCATAAAAAACAGCATTCAACCAAACGATTTGTTTTCCATTTTATACACCTCCGGCACAACAGGAAACCCTAAAGGTGTAATGCTTTCACACAATAACCTTATCAGCAACTCTATTGCTAGTCAGGTTCTCGCCCCTTTCGAATCAAACTGGAAAGCGTTAAGCTTTTTACCATTAAATCACGTTTATGAGCGAATGCTCTCTACACTTTACTTTTATTTAGGCGTTTCCGTTTATTATGCAGAAAGTATTGAAACGATTGGCGATAACTTAAAAGAAATACAGCCACAAATATTTGGAACAGTTCCCCGCTTATTGGAAAAAGTATATGATAAAATTGTTGCAAAAGGTGAAGAACAAACGGGAATAAAAAAGAAATTATTTTTCTGGGCATTGAATTTAGGATTGCGTTATGAATTAAATGGAGCAAATGGTTGGTGGTATGAATTTCAATTAAAGATTGCCAACAAAATAATCTTCAATAAATGGCGCGAAGCATTAGGAGGAAAAATTGTTGCAGTTGCTTCCGGTGGTGCGGCTTTACAACCACGTTTGGCAAGAGTATTTCAGGCAGCAAGAATTATTGTATTAGAAGGATACGGATTAACTGAAACTTCTCCTGTTGTTGCAGTCAATAATTTTCTTCCCAACGGAATTAAATTCGGAACGGTTGGAACGGTTCTCGACAAAGTAACAGTTTCCTTTGCAGCAGATGGAGAAATTTTAGTGAAAGGTCCAAATGTGATGCTGGGTTATTACAATCGCCCTGATGCAACCGCTGAAGCAATTGATAGTGATGGCTGGTTTCATACTGGCGACATAGGTGTAATGGAAGATGGTCGTTTTTTAAAAATCACTGATCGTAAAAAAGAAATTTTTAAAACATCAGGTGGCAAATATATTGCACCGGTAATGATTGAAAACAAATTAAAAGAATCGCCATTTATTGAACAAGTAATGGTGATAGGTGAAAACCAAAAATATGCTTCTGCTTTAATTGTTCCCGCTTTTGCTTTCTTGAAAGAATATTGTAAACGTAAAGAAATTGCATTTACTACAACCGAAGAAATTATCAAAAACCCAACTATCAAAGCAAGAATTCTTGAAGAAGTTGAAAAAGTAAATACAACCCTAGCGCAATACGAAACCATCAAACGCCCTGAACTACTTCCGCGCGAATGGAGCATCGATAATAATGAAATGACTCCTAAACTTTCCTTAAAACGAAAAGTAATTATGACCGCCAATAAAGACTTGATTGATAAAATTTTTGGCGCTGAATAGCTTCTCCTATGTCTTCAAAGAAAAACAGTCATAAACACAAGCCTCACGAGCATAAAACAAAATCGGAAACTACCAATTTTTCGATTGATAAAAAGTTAATGCTCAAACTTACTTTTATCATTGCCCTTGTAGCTTTTCTTCTATATTCAAATACATTAAAACATCAATTTGTTTTAGATGATTATTCTGTTATAAAAGAGAATCAACTTACTAAAAGTGGAACCTCGGCTTTAAAAGAAATTTTCTCTAGCAGCTACAGAACCGGCTATGGCAATAACGAAAATAATTTATACCGACCGCTTACAAAAGCAATGTTTGCGATTGAATGGCAGCTTTCACCCGACAATGCACACTTTCACCATTTGATAAATGTGTTGATGTATGCCTTGGTTTGCGTTTTACTATTTATTGTTTTATTGAGGTATACAAAAATCAATATTTATATTTTATTTTTAATCGCACTAATTTTTGCTGCCCACCCAATACATACTGAGGTAGTAGCGAATATTAAAAGTCGTGATGAAATTTCCAGTATGTTGTTTTTGCTACTTTCATTGCTTTGCATTTCAAAATACATTACAAACAATAAAATTGTAATGCTACTCTGTACATTGTTTTGCTTTTTTCTTGCTTTATTATCAAAAGAATCCGCAATTGTATATGTTGCTCTTGCCCCCTTATTTATCTACTTTTTCACTGAAACATCTTTAAAAAACAATATCAAAATTACCGGGTCGTTAGCAGTTGTGGCCATTTTATACATGATGCTTCATATAAAAATTATAGGCAGCATTGGAATCAAAAACATTCCGGTAATCGATAATTCACTTTTATATACAACCGATGTTATCCAACAAAAAGCTACGGCCATTTTAATAATGGGAAAATATTTTTTATTGATGCTTTTTCCTCATCCACTTTCATGTGATTATTCGTTTAATACTATTCCTATTGTTTCATCACTAGCAAATATTGGGTTTCTACTGGCCCTTATTTTCCATCTGTTTTTACTTTATTATGCTATCAAAAAAATAAAAGAGAAACATATTTTGTCCTTTTGCATTTTATTTTATTTAGGAAGCATGGCCTTAGCTTCCAACATTTTTATGTTGATAGGAACACATCTTGCTGAGCGCTTATTGTTTTTTCCTTCTGTTGCATTTTGTTTGGCTGCAGTTTATTTCCTTTGCAAGCTTTTTAAAATCGACATTACAGATGGCACAGTAAGATTCAATTCATTATTCAAAATAAATGCTACACTATTGATGATAGTTGGCGTTGTAATGATAGCCTACTCTGTAAAAACATATTCAAGAAACAAAGATTGGAAATCGGATACTTATTTATTTGGGCATGATTTAGAAACTGTCCCCAACAGCGCTCATATGCTTTTTTACTATGCAAACAATTTGGCGAACAAAGATTCACTAAATGCTGTTAAAAATCCTGCAGAAAAAGAGCAACGATTATTAAAAGCACAAAAGAGCATTACAAAAGCCTTACAGCTTTATGAACTTTTTCCGGATGCTCACAATGTTGCAGGGCGAATTTATTACGAGCAGAAGAATTTTGATGCTTCGTTCAAAAGCTATAGCAGAGCAATGGAAATGAACCCGGGAAAAGGAATGTATCATAACAATGCAGGAACTTGTTTGTTTTCGGTAGGGAAATTTGATGAAGCTGCAAAAGCATTTGCCAAAGCAGTGGAGATTGACAAATACGATGTGGATGCTCAATGTAATCTAGGAAGTGCCTACGGAGCGATGGGTGAAGCGTTGAGAAGTAAAGGTGATTCAGAAAATGCGATGAAAATGTTTGCACTTGCCATCGATAATTTCAAAAAGGCAGCAACAATTGATCCCAGTAATTTATCTTCTGTTCAGTTTCTCGGAATCACGTATAGAAATATTGGTGATGAAGCGAATGCTCAAATTTGGTTAAATAAAGCTGAAAAGCTCAAGAAAAAATAAATTATTCTTTCTTAATAAACTTCGGCAAACACAAATTAAATTTTAGAGAGACGATGCGTATGCTGATGATGAGCAATGCTCCTAACAGAAAATTGGTGTTTCGTTCACAGCCAAAATAATCCAAGCTCAAATACAATATTGCCCCGGCCAAACAAGCCGTTGCATAAATCTCTTTCTTAAAAATTACCGGAATTTCGTTGGTTAATACATCTCGAATCACTCCGCCCATCACCGCTGAAAACATTCCCATAATAGCAGCAATAACCGGATGAACTCCCAAACTTACTGCCTTTTCTGTCCCAACAATCGTAAACATCGCAATCCCAACTGTATCAAACAAAAAGAAGGTTCTTCTCAGTTTAATTAGGGTTTTAAAGAACACACTTGCTAGGATAACACCAATAATAATGGCATAAACGAAATTGATGTCGCTTATCCATACCAAAGGATATTTTCCTAAAAGAATATCCCTTAAACTTCCCCCTCCAATAGCAGTAATAAAACCAATAAAGCTGGCTCCAAACCAATCGGGTTGCGCTTTATCATTAGCCGCCAAAGCACCTGAAATTGCGAAAAAGCCTGTTCCTAAAACTTCTAAAATGTATTGTATTTGCATAATTTATATTACAAATTTACATGAATAAAATTTCATATTAAAAATATGCCATACATTTGGTTTACCAAAGACCCAAAAAATGATTTCATTAATTATTGCAGATGATCATCCTCTTTATTTGGAAGGCTTACAAATGCTACTAAGCAAAGATCGGGAAATTACAATTAACGCTACCTGTAATTTGGGAGCAAAAGCAATAGCCACCTTGCAAAACAAGGACTGCGATGTTCTCCTCCTCGATTTACATATGCCCGATATGAATGGACCGGATGTAGTTGCTGAAATCAAAAAATTCAAACCAAATCAGAAAATAATTATGCTTACGCACCAAAAAGGCAGTAGGTATTTGAGTAAATTAGAGAAATTGGGCGTGAATGGATATGTGCTTAAAAATGTAATGTTGGAAGAATTGATTCATGCCATCAAAACAGTAAATGCCGGAGGAAGTTATTTTACAGAAGGAATTGAGAACATCACTAAAGAAGAGGATTTTTATATAAAATCATCTATTATTATGCATAATGACTCCCCTGATGTTTTGTTGACCCCGCGCGAAAAAGAAATATTAATTTATGTTTGCAATGAGATGAGCAGTTCGGAGATTGCTAAGGAACTATTTATTAGCATTGGGACTGTGGATACGCACCGAAAAAATATTCTAAATAAGTTGGGAATCACAAATACAGTGGGACTTGTAAAATTTGCTTTGAAACACAATTTACTCAAACCTTGAAATAAAGCACCACCTCTGCACCACCTTCCCCTCTGTTTTTAAATTCCATTTTTGCATTCAACAATTTTACAAACTGCCGGCTTATACTCAAGCCTACTCCAGCTCCTTGCGCAATTATTGAAATGTCATCGGAAAAAGAATTTAATTCCTTTAAGGTTTCTTCAGAAAAACCAATTCCATGATCTTTTATTGAAATCAAAAACTCATTTTCTTTACAAATTGCTTCTACATTTATTTCATTTTTTTCTGAAGAAAATTTCACGGCATTATTAATTACATTTCGTAGCACAAAATAAAGCATCAAACGATCGGAAAATATCACTCCATTTTTGACAGGAGTGAATTTTAATGCTACACCCTTCAGCTCAGCACCCGGCTTGTATAGTTGGACTATATCAGCAAGTACTATATTTACATCCACCTCTTCTATATTTGCAGCAATTTGTTGTTTTTGAATTTGCGCCCACTGTAAAATATTATCAAGCAAATCACGCAATGGAATCACTGCATTATTCACTTTTACAAAAGAAGACCTCAATTCCTGCTGTTTCATCTCATCTATTGTGGCTACAATATGTCCTGAATAATTAATAACAGAAGTAATCGGATTATACAAATCGTGAGAAAGCATACTAATCAATTGATCTTTGGTGGAATTGGCCTTGGTAAGATTTTCCTCTGAACGAATAAGCTCAGTGTTTAATGTGCGCAGCGTACTATTTTGATTATTTACTTTTTCATTGATTTGAGCCAATTGCTTACTGAGTTTCTGCTTATTTCTGTATTGTACAAAAACGAGCAGCCCGGCAATAAAAACCAAAAGAGCCAAAGAGGCAAAAAACAATTTTTGCTTTTTCTCCTCTGCTATTTTTACATCTTGCAATTCATTGTCATTTTTCAGAATGGTATTTTCATTTTCTTTCTTTTCCGATTCATACTTTACTTTCATATCTGCCAAATCTGAATTATATTTATCAGTCAGAATGGAATCTTTCAGCTCAGTTGATCGTTTATAATTTTCATAGGCCTGCTTGTAATCACCTTTCTGCTGATATGCATATGAAAGATCAAAATAAACATCTTTCTGCTGGCTAAGCGATTTTTGATCTTCCGTGATTTTTAAAGCTTTATAATAATAATCAAATGCTTTCTGAAAATCTTTTTTTTCTACATAGATATCGCCTATGTTAGAATATACAACCACCAAACCAAATACATCATTCCCTTTTTTCTTCAAGTCCAAAGCAGTCATAAAATGCTGTAAAGCGCGGTCATATTGCTTTAAGTCTTTATACACATTGCCTATATTGTTTTCGACACGAGAAAGATTATTATCATTATTATCCTGAATGTAAAAATTTCTCACTAAGAAATAGCATTTCAACGCATCTTCAAACCTATTCATATTCCGATAAACCATTCCCATATTGGCATTGACTAAAGCCATGCCTGCATCATCTTTAATTTCTGTATATTTTAAAAGTGCTTTATTCATCTGGATTAGGGCTTCATCCATTTTTTGTTGTTGAAAGTAACTTAAACCTATATAAAGCAAGTCCATCGCAATTCCATCATCATTTTTTATTTTCTCATCCTCTTTTAAGGCGGCAAAAAGCATCCCCAACGATTTTACATAGTCGGTGCGCTCGTTATAAAACATCCCTCTTTGTCTCATTGCAGAAGTAATTCCTTTTGAATAATGAATTCTTTTTGCCAAAGCTTCTGCTGTATCCAAAATAATAATGGCCGAATCGGGGTTTTCATATGATTTGACATAAAAATCACTAATTAACTCCTCCACCTTCTTTATCTCAACAGAATCAAGCTGTCCGAATAACACAGTTGTTTTTATGCAAACAATAAGAAGAGTAAGAAAATGTCTCATTTATGAATATACCTAATTACAGGATTGTATAGAAGCAAAAATAGGTAGATTTTTGATGTAATGAAAAACACCTGCTATACATACATTAATAAGTCTGTTTTCATCCTTATCCTTACGCTTCACTTTATTAGTGTTTACGGTCAAAACAATGCTCTTATTCTAAATGGAGCCTTTATCAGCGTAAGCAGTGGAACATGGGCAAACCCTGTTTATTTAGTGGTAAACAATGGACAACCTGCTGCCATACTTCGTAATAGCGGGCACATTATTTCGGAGGCAGAGGGAAATTATGTTCAATGGAATACTGCTGATGTAACTGCTACCACAAATTATGTTTTCCCATTTGGATATGCTGCCAGCGACTATTTGCCTCTTACGCTTAACAAAAACTCTGTAGGTGTGGGAGCCGGACATATAAACAACACTTCGGCAATAGTTGCTTCCACTTGGGGAACACCGGCAAGTAATATAAATTGGGCTAATTCGGTAAGCAATATGATTGGTCCGGCTGGCGCAAATGAATTCAATTCTGTTGTTGATCGTTGGTGGCAATTGCAATCAGGAACAAATGTGGATGCAACATTTGATGTTTCTTATCGCGGAAGTGAAAATACCACTACTTTTTCACCTACAGGGCTTTTTGGCGGACAACATTGGAATTTTCCAAGCAGTCAATGGTTACCACCTAATGGCTCCGGAACAGGAGTGGTAGCAGGAGTTGGTATTGTAAATAACATTACACTCGTTCCGCACGGCATTGCTTCTAGCTCACCTTATATTTTATCGTCAACTGGTGCTCCTTTACCAATTGAATTAATAAGTTTTACTGCAATTTGTGACGGCAATAAAATTCATGTGAATTGGAAAGATGCAACAGAAACAAATGTTATGTCGATTGAACTTCAAAAAAGTACAGATTTAAGTAGCTGGGAAACCATTTATACCGCTTCACCTTCCAACAGTAGCAGTGTAACTAATTACGACTATGAATACTCAGAATTTTCAAAGTCAATTGTTTATTTCAGATTGATTAGCAACAACAACGATGGCGATGCTGATATTAGCGCTGTTATTTATACACAGCCTTGTTCATCAAATGAAAATTTGGTCAACTTATTTTATTACAACAGTATGCTTAATTTCCATACACTATTTTCTGAAAATGCAATTGTAAATTATTCTTTACATGATTTGCACGGACGAAAAATTACTGAAGGGGAATTTATTGCTGCTGAAGGCGATCAACTACTATCTATTCCTTTAGAAAAACTATCATTCGCTATTTATATTTTACATGCCGAAAGTAATGGCAAAACTTACAATCAAAAAATACTAATCTCAGAAAAATGAAAAAACTTGCACTTCTTATTTTATCAATTTTGCTTTATTTATTTTGTATTGTATTTGCTACAAAAGCAAAAGCACAAAATATTGGAATAAATGCTACAGGTGCTACACCTAATAGTTCGGCAATGTTGGATATTGATGTTTCGGCATTGGCAACAAAAAAGGGATTACTCATTCCTAGAGTTACCAATGCTCAAAAAACAGCAATGAATCCTTTGCCCTTAGCAGCACAAGGTCTAATCGTTTATCAAACAGATGGAGTTCAGGGATTTTATTATAATACCAGTACCACTACAACTCCGGCATGGAGCCTTATTTCTGTTTCAGGAACAGGATGGTCCATTACTGGAAATGCAGGAACAAGTGCAGGAACAAATTTTGTTGGGACAACTGATAATGTGGATTGGGTTGTAAAAACGAATAATACAGAAGCTTACAGAGTTACTACTGCGGGTTATGTGGGACTAGGTACTACTTTGCCTTCAGAAAAATTAGAGGTTCAAGGAAACATCGCATTTCCATCAGATTATCATTTGAAAAAATCCGGACAATTTAACATTATTGGATTACAAAGCAGCAACATCGAAATTGGAGAAGCGTCTTTTACGCACAATGGAGATATTAAAATGTTTGTTGGAAATTCAAGAAAAATTTATTTCACAGGAAGTTCCATCCCATCACAATCTGTGTATGATGATCAGGGGCAATTGGGACTTGGGATAATTAGCCCAAGTGAACGTTTAGAAGTAGATGGTAACATAGCATTTCCATGGGATTATCATTTGAAAAAATCCGGACAATTTAACATTATTGGATTACAAAGTAGCAACATCGAAATTGGAGAAGCGTCTTTTACGCACAATGGAGATATTAAAATGTTTGTTGGAAATTCAAGAAAAATTTATTTCACAGGAAGTTCCATCCCATCACAATCTGTGTATGATG
>JAHEYB010000056.1 GCA_023251805.1 Bacteroidota bacterium
CAATTAGTGCGAATTCCTTTTTCTGAAAAATATTTGATTGCTTTCACCCCATCTTTAATCATTGGAACTTTTACAACAATTTGTTTGTGCAATTTTGCTAATGCCAATCCTTCTTTTACGATCCCGGCAAAATCTGTTGCAATAACTTCTGCGCTTACATCACCTGTTACAATTTTACAGATATCCACGTAGTGTTTCAGAATATTTTTTTCTCCTTTGATTCCTTCTTTCGCCATCAAGGATGGATTTGTAGTAACACCATCCAAAACACCTAAGTCTTGTGCCTCTTTAATTTGTGCAAGGTTTGCTGTATCGATAAAAAATTTCATATTTTTTTAGTTTTAATGTTGAAAGGTTAGAAAGTTTAAAAGGTTGTGTTAATGAAACAAAAATAGAAAGATAGTTCATTGAAAAGCTCAATGTGGAAAAGTTGCCAATAAGATTATGTCTTGAATGGATAGGTTGGAGCGTAAATGGACTCAACAACACACCCCTAGCCCCTCTCAAGAGGGGAATAGCTTTGAGAAATCAAAATATAAAGTGTTTTTTATTCGTAATTCGCATAGATTCGTAATTCGTAATGGATGTAAAAAAAGAAGGGGTAAGCTACCTCTAGCACAGCGCTCAACCTGATACCTTTGCTTGCTTCCGCACCTGGAGGGTTAAAGGGAGCTGCTTGTAAAGGACTTACCCCAGCGCGAAAGTACGATTTTTTTTCAATTTGAAATCTGAAATCTGAAATTTTTCAATGATTGTAAGCATGTAACAACATTCTGCAAATAGTTGCCCTGTTAAAAAACCTTAATACAATCGCATGAATTCGCAATTTGTCTATATATTTGCCTAGTATGAACATTTCAGTTGTAATTCCTTTATATAACGAAGAAGAATCCTTACCGGAATTGTGCGAATGGATTGAAAGAGTAATGACCACTTTTTCGTATTCCTATGAAATTTTATTGATTGATGATGGTTCTAAGGATAAGTCCTGGAGTGTGATTGAGCAACTTTCTGCAAAAAATCAAAACATTAAAGGAATTAAATTTCGTAGAAATTATGGTAAATCTGCAGCATTAAATGTGGGTTTTGAAGCTGTGCAAGGTGATGTGGTAATTACAATGGATGCCGATTTGCAGGATTCACCCGATGAAATCCCCGAATTGTATAAAATGATTGCTGTGGATGGCCTGGATTTGGTTTCTGGTTGGAAACAAAAGCGTTATGACCCTATTTCAAAAACAATTCCCACAAAATTATTTAATTGGGCAACCCGAAAAGCCAGTGGAATTAACAATTTGCACGATTTTAATTGTGGATTAAAAGCCTATAGCAAAGATGTTGTAAAAAACATTGAAGTGTATGGTGAAATGCACCGTTACATTCCTGTTATCGCTAAATGGGCGGGATTTATAAAAATAGAAGAAAAGGTAGTTCAGCACCGTGAACGCAAATACGGAGTAACAAAATTTGGTTTGGAACGCTTTATCAATGGCTTTTTGGACCTCATGTCCATCACTTTTGTTTCAAAATTTGGAAAACGTCCAATGCATATTTTCGGATTGTGGGGAACCTTGTCGTTCCTTTTGGGGGGCGGACTTTCCCTGTATTTGATTATCGAAAAAGTTTATAAATCCGCTTATGCTATTCCCACTCGAGATGTAACCGATAAGCCTTTGTTCTACTTAGCCTTAGTAGCAATGATTATAGGTACTCAATTGTTTCTCGCAGGCTTTATTGGAGAGCTTATTTCACGTAATTCGGGTGATAGAAACAAATATCAAATCGAAAAGCGAATTAATTAAGTAAAATCTGATTAACAAGTTTCGGCAAACCCCTTTATTTATTGGTTAAATTGTTTTGTTTAGCTGACGAAATATCAGTAATTTCGCTTTCCCAATTTTTAAAATGGGAAACCTGCTCAGAAAATGAAAAACAAAGCAATAAAAGGTATTGCCACACTGCTATTGTGTGTCCTGTTTTTCCATTCATTTGCCCAAATTGGATACAACAAAGATTCCCTAATCTCTTCTAAAATTGCTGATTTAACCACTTTTTGGAAAAAATACAACGACATTTCAAATGCTCGGCCTGTTTTTGAGAACTATTCTGTAATTCCGGATATGTATGTTATTAAGTCGGCCGATTCTATTTCGGCTTCCGATTACCAGAAAAAGCTCAATGATGCCAAGATAGCTTTGTTAAAACAAGATTTTGGATTGAATGGAACTGCAAATTATCAGGAAAATTTTTCTCCCGGATTTAATTCGGACGATGATTTAGCATACAACAGAAGATTTCAAGCTGGACTGGATTGGAATATTTTATCGGATGGAATAATTAGTAGTCGTTACAAACAGCAAATTCTAAAAAACGAAAACATAATTAATTCGCTTAAGCCAAAAATAAAAGTAGATGGCGATAATTTTATGGCGGTTTCTCATAAAATTATTTATGCTTTTAATCTTCATAAAATTGAAATACTACAAAAACGTCAACAAATTATTGATGACAAAATAACGATTGCAAATGAATTGTATTTGTTGAAACATTTGCCTCGTGCTGATTTGTTACAAATTATGCAGCAGCTAGCGGATATTGGCAGTATGAACCAAATTTATAAGAGCTATAATGAACAATTGTCGCTTCAAATCGATGAAAAATCACTACCTAAAAATGTTCTTCCACTATTTGATGTTGATATTTCTAAAGCTTTTTCCTTTAGCGAAAATGTAGCCGCGAATGACAGTATTTTGAAATTGCAAATCGAAAACATCGAGCTCGCTCATAAACCTTTGAGTGATATTAAATTGAATACTCAATTACGTTATAATTATTACGATTTAACAAGTACTACTAATGTAAACAGAAGTTTTTTATCAGCAGGTATCGGCCTATCCGTTCCTTTGCCTTTGGGTATTAAAACAAATAAAAGTGTAGTGGATGCCCAAGCTAATTTATTGCAATATCAACAAAAAGAAGCTGCGTCAACAGGCGAACGTGATTTGCTAAATTCATTTTATGAGTTCAGATATAAGCTCAAACAATACAATAATTTTTATGAGAAACGTAAAAAGTACGAAGAGCTCATTCGCGTGGAGCGAGTAAAAGAAAAGTTTGGCGATTTTGAATTTAACCCTTTAGCAGCACTTAATTTGTTGGATGAAGTATTGTCAGTAGATATTGAAATGTTGGATTTGCAACAGGAAATGTATTTACAGTTATTAGATATCAATGCAAAAATTCCAGGTTCTGAAGTAGCATCTTTTATTAAACCCTATAAAGTGGATACCTTGAAAATTGCACATGAAAAAATGAATAAAGCCTTGTACATATGGTCGGAAGCACAAACCAAATACACTCCCGAATATATTGAAGAGTATATTCGCTTGAATAAAATAACTACTGCCATTATCTCTTTGAGGAAAGATCAGGCAAATAAAGCAGAAGCGCTGAGTTTATTTTCGAAATTAAATTCAAAAGGAGTTCAATCCGAATTGTTGGTAGGAAATAATAAACTGCTTTCTTCTAAAGATCCAAACATTTATTTGGATTCAATAACCTCAGGAATTGATTTGAAATTAATCACAGCTATTCATTTGGACGTAGAACCTCATGTGCTGGGCGATTTTGAGACAAACAAGGAAAAGTACTTTAATCAATATGCTGAGTTGTTGAAAAAAGCTAAAGTGTATTGCTCTCAAAAGGGCCTCAAATTAACAGTTTCCATCCCGGTATTTTATCCTGATGGTATTTTAAAAGAAATATATACCCAAGCAGATTTAGTTTATTTAATGGCTTATGAGCATCCGAATGCCGACTTTATAGTTAGGAAAGTGAAAGAAGAATTTTTATTGGACCCTACTAAAACTGTTATCGCATTAAGAGCTAAAGATTTTAAGAACAGAAACGAATGTGAAAAATTAATTACAGAGTTAAATTCACTAATGGGTGCAACTAAGTTTGCTTTACATGATTTGGAAACCTTTGTAAAGCTGGATGAGTTAAGCGTAATGCAAGAAAAATAATCAAAAGAAAAAGTTTTGAAAAGTGTAGATTTTAAACGTAAGGATTCAGTTATTCGAGTAGTAAACGAAGACTTTAAAAAACCCAAAAGAAATTGGGACAGGATTATTTATATCGTATTCCTTTCTTCTGTTGCGTTTTTTATTGGGTACTATGCAATTAGCAAAATATTTTTTATTCGTGCGGATGGACAAGTGTTATTTGAAAATGTGAGCATTCGTTTAACGGATGATTGTAGAATTTTGGCTTATCAAAAGGAAGAAGGGGATACTGTAAAGGTTGGAGATTCATTGTTTACCTATACGCTTGATAAGGATAATTTGTGGGGAAATTTAGCCCTTAATGGAACAGTAAATGCTACAAGTTATGATAATGAATGGGATTGGATTGAAAAGGAAAAGTATGCCTTGATGAAAAAGGTAGCATTGAATAAAATTGATATTACCGAATCAACGTCACTTATAGCAAGTTATAAAAGTGAAATTCAACGTTTACAAAATGAAATAGTGTTGGATGTATTACCCAAAAATCGGTTGGAGTATGTGCAAAATGAGATATTGCGTTTAAATACAGCCATTGCTAAATTATCAAGTGAAAATAATCAGTTGTATGGTTTGTTGAAACAATTGAATAGCATGGTAAAAGCTCCAAGAGTAAAGAGCACAAAAACTGCATCAATCGGAGGAGGAGGAAATGGCGATGCGGATGAAAATGGTATTCGCGTATTTTATAGTCCAATTGATGGAACTGTTACAAGAATTTATACGCGCCAATTTGAAGTTGCTTTAAAATCAGAACAAATTATGGCCATTCATAAAAATACTCCTATGTATGTGAAAGGATTTTTTGAACAAGCAGATTTAAATTATTTCCATGAAGGTGATTTAGTGAATATTGAATTTCCGGATGGAACAGATAGCAAAGGAATTATCAGACGTTTTTATTATTCAACCTATCCTTTGCCGGATGAGTTTCAAAAACGTTATGAGCCTACCACAAGAACTATTGCTGCTGATATATATCCAGTAAATGATAATGAATATGAGCATTGGAGAGCATTTTTCAAAATGGGTGTTTCGGTTACTAAGTTTAAATACTAAAAACTAGAATTTAAAATGAAATTTGATAAAATAGAAATTATTGACAATAAAATTGAATACGAAAATTTATTGTTTTATTCTTTTGATAGTGGTTCTAGTTTAAAAATTGAGCACTTAATGGGGTATGATGCCATTATTATTGATGCGCGTGACAACGATTTCGCCAGATACATCATTAAAAAAATTCGAACACACTACAATCCTGAATTTTATTTAAAGCCCATTTTTTTAATCAACTATAAAGAATCAAAAGACCCATTTTTAAATTACTTACACGATGGTTTGGTGTATTCATACGATCAAATTAAAGACATAGCAGAAGTAGTGAAGCAAATATTTTTTAAAACCACTCAACTTGATTATCAATTGATTCCTTCGTTTGAAGCGCAAACGATGAAAAAGGTTCTGAACTACATGTACACGCGTGAATTAAGAACACTTAAGCCATACGTTGATTTAAATTCTATTATCGGTTATACTTTTCCTGAAATATCTGTTCATTTTGATGATGCTGAAGAAGCACAAGTGCTTGAGATTTTTGATTGGGCAGAACGGGAAGGCCTTATTTGGCCCGATTTTCATGAGCGTATATACCTATGCAACCAGTGCAGTAGTGGGTTTTTAAGCTACCGCGAAGTTTGTCCGCATTGTAATTCCTCCAATTCTAAATCGGAAGATTTGGTACACCACTTTCCTTGCGCTTTTATTGGCCCAATTTCCGATTTTAAAAATCCAATCGACAATACACTTACATGTCCGAAATGTAACAAAGGTCTTCGTCACATTGGTGTGGATTACGATAAGCCATCCATTATTCATCATTGTAATAGTTGTGATAATAATTTCCAAGATTTTTTCGTAAAAGCAAAATGCATTTCCTGTACGCAGGACATTGAAGTGCAATATTTGATTCCTAAATCGATAAACGTATACAAATTGACCAAAAAGGGTAGAGCCGCAGCCACAAATGGCTTCTTGTCTTCCGGACAAGAAATTGAAGATATTTTTGGAACAATCAACATGGCAACGTTCAAAATTATGTTGCACTATGAATTAGAGCGCATTAAAGCTAATCCTTCACAGAAAACAAGTATTGCCATAATCAATATGGAAAACATATTTGAATTGTATAATAAAATTGGGAAGAAAGCCGAGAAGAAGTTGTTGGAAGATTTGGTTCACATGATTCGTGAAAACATCAATGCTGCTGATTTTATTGCATTTGAGAATTCTTCAACTTTGTATTTAGGTTTGATGAATGCAGATACCATGAGAGCGGAGCAACAATTAATGCACTTAAGTATTCTTATCGAAAAAGTAATTAAAACAAACTTCAACGGTTTTGATGTTAAAGTGCTTCACAAAGGAAAAATTTTGCATACCCACTCAAAAGCAGAAATGCAATTGCAGGAAATAACAAAAGATTTGTTCGACTAATGCGGTTTATTGATGAATTTTATAATTATGCTACTTCGGTTGATGCTGCTAAGCTTTTCCGCATGTTTTGGTTTTTTTTCATCTTTGAATTTTTCCGCTTCTTTTTAATTGAAATTACCACGCTTATTCTATGGAAATTCACCAGCTTTTTTCGTAAAACCAGAATTGCTGATGCAAGGTTAACTCTTTTGGAAAAACAACCTTTCGTATCCGTAATTGTACCTGGAAAAAACGAAGGAAAACACATTTATAAATTAGCTAACTCCTTAAAAGAGCAAACGTATCAAAACTTTGAACTGATTATCATTGATGATGGCTCAGATGATCAAACACCAGAAATCTGTAGAAGTCTAAAAAAAAGCGGATTCATTGATGCGTATTATCGCAATGAAGTAAGAGGAGGAAAGGCTTCTGCAGCCAATTTAGGATTACGCTATTCACGTGGAATGTATGTTATTCACTTGGATGCCGATTGCTCTTATGATAGAGATGCCATTGAAAATATCTTGGTTCCCTTTTATTACGATTTAAATATTGGAGCAATTGGTGGAAATGTTCAGGTGAGAAATTACAAAGAAAGTTTATGTGCAACGTTGCAAGCCATCGAGTACATGGATACAATTTCTGTAGGCAGAATTGCTTCAAGCGAATTAGGTATTTATAGAGTTATCTCCGGAGCATTTGGCGCTTTTAAAAAAGAAGCTTTGGACAGATTGGGTGGTTGGGATATTGGCCCTGGCTTAGATGGTGACATAACCGTGAAAATTCGAAAACTTGGTTATAAAATACATTTTGAACCATCAGCAGTTTGCCAAACAAGTGTTCCGAATACATTTAAAAAGCTTGTAAAACAAAGGCTACGCTGGGATAAATCATTGATTCGTTTTAGATTGAGAAAACACCGCGATGTATTTTTTCCGAATGACTCTTTCCGCTGGTCCAATTTTATTTCATTTATTGAGAACATCACTTATAATTTAATCTTGAACGTAAAATGGTATTTTTATATAGCTGATATGTGCATAAATTTCGGTTCACAACTATTTTTTATTATTCCGCTTAATATTTTACTATACACAGCAAATAACATTTTAAAATTTCTTGTTTTTTCCCCTTTCCGAGATAGAAAGAATGAAAGCATTTCTTATTTTATGATTTACCTTCCCTTGATGGTATTTTATTTTGGATATTTCCTAAGAATAGTGCGTACAACCGCTTATGTTCAGGAATTGTTTTTTAAAACTTCTTACAAAGATACTTGGAACCCCGCAAAATCCTCAGCTCATGCAAAGGCATTGAAGTTGTAATGCTTATTTATAGATTAAAAATAAGGTAGGACGTTTATTAATATCCGGAATTTGTTTTTTCCATTCTCCTATGCTCTTAGTTTTGATAAACTCTGATGCAAGACTGATATCACAAGCAATGCACAATCTTGTTTTGCCTTCGCAAGAAGCTAATAAATCCTCCAATAAATGCATGTTGCGATAGGGTGTTTCGATAAATAATTGTGTCTGGCTATTTTTGTAAATTAACTTTTCTATCTCTTTTACTTTCTTAATTCTATCAGCTCTTTCTTTAGGAAGATATCCGTGAAACGCAAAACTTTGTCCGTTAAACCCCGATGCCATCAAAGCCAATAGAATAGAAGAGGGGCCAACCAAGGGAACAACTTTTATGTTGTTTAAGTGCGCCAAGCGAACTACTTCAGAGCCTGGATCTGCAACACCCGGACAACCAGCTTCGGAAATGATTCCAATGTTTTTTCCTTCGTTAATTGCATTTAAATAAGTTGAAATTTCAATAGGTTTGGTATGTTGATTCAGGGGATGCAAAATAATTTCTTGCAGCGGCTTTTTGATGCCCATCTTTTTTAAATAATGACGAGCCGATTTCTCATTTTCAACAATGTACTCATCAATTTCATTAATAATCTGATTTATTTTTATCGGAAGAACATCAGCTGTTTCAGCTGTTTCTCCTAATGTAGTGGGAATAAGATAAAGTGTTCCTTTCGACATTATTTCGCTGAATTTAATGAGTTAATAATTGCATCGCATGCTTTGTCTAATAATTCAAAAACTTCTTGAAATCCTTGTTCTCCACCAAAATAGGGATCGGGAACGGGCATATTGGAACTAGGGTGCAAGCGATTCAAAATTAATTCTACTTTGTTTTTGTCTGCTTCATTTCTAGCTAATGCAATCACATTTGTATAATTTGAAGTATCCATTACAAAAATCATATCGAATACATCAAAATCTGTTACTGCAAATTGCCTTGCTTTCAAAGAAGAAATGTCAATATCATTCTTTTTTGCATTGGCAATTGTACGTTTGTCGGGATGGTCTCCAATATGATAATTAGATGTACCTGCTGAGTCGATCTGTACTGCAATTCCTAATCGGTTGGTTTTCTCTCTTAATATTCCTTCTGCAAGTGGCGAACGGCAGATGTTTCCAAGACATACCATCAGAATCTTTTGCATGAAATTTTAATCTTTTAAAGGTTTAAATTTTAGAAGGTAGTAAGTGCCAGGTTTGTCAATTCTATCAATTGTGCCATTTAATTGGCTCGATAGGATTTTTATTAATTCTAATCCAAGTGTAGAATTATTTCCAGCCAATAATTTTGCATCATAACCTTTTCCATTGTCACCAATTATCATAGAATATTCTCCGCTAGAACCTGCTTTTTGCAAAGCAATTTCAATCTGACCATTCTCTATATCTTTAAACGCATATTTAAATGAATTGGAAATAATTTCATTTAATAATAAACCTAAAGGAATAATGGTATTCAAATTAAAATGTTCTATCTCCAAATCAAGTTTTAATTTTATCTCTTTGTCGATACTGTAGGTCTCAATTAAATTTTCAACAAGCATATTCAAGTATTCTTTTACATTGATATTACCATAATCAGTGGATTTGTATAGCTTTTCGTGAACCAGTGAAATAGTTCTAATTCTGTTTCTTATTTCTCGGAATAACTCGGCTGCTTTCGGGTCATTCACATAATCTGATTGAATATTAATTAAGCTATTGATTATTTGTAAATTATTTTTTACACGATGGTGAACTTCTTTTAGCAGAATTTCATTTTCATCACGTTGTTTAATAATTTCAGCTGTACGTTGCTCAATAATTTTTTCTAATCGCTCAAGATACAACTCATGCTTATGTTTTCGATATTCGTTGTAGCCATATAATGCTGCTGATATTCCAATAATACAAATTATGATGAACCACCAAGTTGTCCAAAAAGGTTTGGTGATTTCAAATGAAAATTCTTGTGCTTTTAATGTTTCAATGCCTGCGCGGGTTTCGGCAGTTACCATAAACTTATATTTCCCTGGAGGTAAGTTGGAGTAGGTTGTAGAGTTTAATTCATCGTACGGACTCCATTCGGTATCAAAGCCTTCTAATTTAAAGCTATAACGAAGATTTTCAGGCAAAGTCTTTGCCATAGCTATAAAATCAAATGTGATGTGATTTTCATTATGCGCCAAGACAAGATTCAATGGTAATTTATACCACTCAGTTAGGGTGTCAGAATATGTTGTCCAATCTACATTGTCATAAAACAATTTGATTTTTGTTATGTTCAAACTTGGAACTTCAGGCTTTTTAATCAATTCTTCTTTCGGATCGAATTTGATTGCTCCTTTTATTGTTCCAAACCACAAACAGCCTTCTAAATCTATGCACGTAGCTCTGGAATTACATTCTATTCCTTTAAATCCTTCGTCTTTGCCATAGTTTCTGATAAAACTAATTTCGCCTTTTTCATTTAAAATAATTTTATCTAACCCCTTATTGGTACCCACCCAAATATTTCCGTAATTATCAATGTTCAATAAATAAACGGTTCCAGAGGCCAATCCTTCTTTTGTTGTGATGCTGAAAAATTTTCCTCCATCAAATCGTGCAACACAGTCATCTGTTCCCACCCAAATGGTTCCGAATTTATCAATAACCATACTTCCTGCATAGGAATTGCACAAGCCATCTGCTCCCCCATATGTTTTTGTTATTTTCTCTGAAGTGCCCGTAAATACTCCTCCACCAGTTCCTATCCATATTTTTCCATATTTATCTTCAACAAAGGAATATACATTTGGGTTGCCTAAACCTTCTTTTTCACCATATGGCTTAACTGTTTTTCCATCATAAATAAATGCATAATTCCCTCTTGTTCCTATCCACAGATTCCCTTTTTTGTCTTCAAATATCGCGCGTACATTTTCGCATTTAGGAATGTTCATAGGGTGAAAGGTGCCATCATATTTTGTTAAGCCCTTGGTTGTTCCAATCCAAATAATTCCTTTAGAGTCGCAATAGATAAAACGCGCTTCTGAATCTGTTATATTAGCGCTTTTTGAAATGTTTGTAACACTATTGCCATCGTATTTGTAGATGCCGTGCAAACTGGTTCCCACCCAAATATTCCCTTTCTTATCTGCACAAATAGCAAAAATATCTTTCTCTCTAAAGCCTTCCAAATTTTCGTAATAGGTAAATGCCTGATTTGTAAATTTTACCAATCCACCGCCACTTGTACCAAACCAAAGGTTTCCCGATTTGTCTTCAAAAATATTGCTGGCATTGTCAACCGACATTCCATTTGTTTGGTTAAAATTGGCTAATTGATTTGAAGTAAACTTGTAAACACCTTTGTTTTGAGTAGCAATCCAAAACTGATTTTTTTGATCGAAGTGAATAGCATTGATTTTTGCATCGGTTGGAACAGGGATAGAATCAATTTTACTGGCTTTTACTTGATAGTGACTAGGCCCAACAATTTTTATTTTGTAAATGTTTTTAAAATCGGCAATCGCCCATATATTTCCATCAATGTCTTCCGACAATGCAGTTATGTTAGAACTGTTGATATATTCCATATCTGTCACACGCAAGAGCGTTTCATTTTTTAAAACTAATAGGCCTCTGTTTGTTCCTATCCACAGGATGTTTCGACTGTCTTTTTTATAGCAGTTAACAGAAAAGGATTTGAGTGTATCGCTTTTTATGGGTAAAACTTCAAATTGTTTTCCATCATACTTTACTAATTGATTGTCTTTTCCAATAATGGTATTTTGATTGTCATCCACAACAATAAATTTGATGTTTCCTCCAGCAAATTTGCTCTTAGCCCATTCTTTTTCGGAAGAAAAATTATGTCCGTTAAAATGGCAGAGCCCTCCGTTTTGATTTCCAATAATAAGTGCATGGTTATTGTCTTCTGATACCGAAGTAATTATTTGTCCGCATAAACCATCTTTTTCTTCATACGTTTTAAATTCTTTTCCATCAAAGCGACACAATCCTCCTCCTGCAGTTCCAATCCATAAATATCCTCTGCTGTCTTCATAAATACAATTTATTTCAGATTGAGAAAGGCCGTCTTCCAGAGAATAATTCCTAAAGTTAAATAACTGTGATTTTGCCGACAATGAAAATAGTAGCAACAGGCACGCGGTAATACCGATTTGGAGTGACTTTTTGAGTAGTGCTATTTTCATAGAAAAATAGGTTTTAAACAAAAATAGGAATCAGATATGCTGATTCCTAATTTTGTTTAGAGAGTTTTGAATTTATTATTGAATGCTTATTTTTTTGTTCAATTCTTCGATATAGTTTTTAAAACGCTTATCTGTATCCATTAAGTTGTTTACAGTGCGACAAGCATGTAAAACGGTTGCGTGATCTTTGCCACCACAATGTAATCCAATAGTAGCTAAAGATGATTTTGTCATACTTTTTGCAAAATACATTGCAATTTGACGAGCCTGAACAACTTCACGCTTGCGGGTTTTTGATTTTAGCAATTCGATAGGCAAATCAAAATAATCACAAACCACTTTTTGTATGTAATCGATAGATACTTCTCGAGCAGTATTTTTTACGAACTTATCAATCATTTGTTTGGCAAGCTCCAAAGTAATTGCCTTTTTATTCATGGAAGATTGAGCCAATAATGAAATAAGTGCTCCTTCTAGTTCACGAACATTTGTAGTAATGCTATAAGCTAAGTATTCAATTACTTCTTTTGGGAGATCCAATCCGTCAGCATATACTTTTTTCTCCAATATGGCAATTCTGGTTTCTAAGCCTGGTGTTTGCAAATCTGCTGCTAATCCCCATTTGAAACGAGATAATAATCGTTGCTCAAAACCTTGTAATTCAACCGGTGCTTTATCAGCTGTTAAAACCAATTGTTTACCTGTTTGATGCAAGTGATTGAAAATGTGGAAGAATACATCTTGCGTTTTTTCTTTACCAGCAAAATATTGAACATCATCAATAATCAAAACATCAATCATTTGATAAAAATGAACGAAATCATTTTGGTTGTTGTTTCTAACTGAGTCGATATATTGTTGTGTAAATTTTTCAGAAGAAACGTAAAGTACGGTCTTATTAGGAAATTCATTTTTGATTTGAATTCCGATAGAATGTGCTAAATGTGTTTTCCCCAATCCAACACCACCATATATTAATAAAGGGTTGAATGCAGTTCCTCCCGGTTTGTTTGCAACAGCAAAACCAGCTGAACGAGCCAAACGATTACAATCTCCTTCAACCAAATTTTCAAATGAATAATTTGCATTTAATTGAGATTCAACATTTACCTTTTTTAATCCAGGGATAATGAATGGGTTACGAATACTATTTTGATTTAAATCAATTGGCATCGAAACCGAAGGGTTTTTTAATTCCTTTTTATTATTAGTAGGTATTTTTACTGTGTAAGGTTTTGAGCTATTATTATAGTTGTTCTCCATAATAATACTGTATTCTAAGCGTCCTTCAGAACCCAATTCTTTTTTAATTGTTTTCTTTAATAAGGTAATATAATGTTCTTCTAACCATTCATAGAAAAACTGACTAGGAACTTGTATGGTTAATACATTAGAACTTAATTTAATCGGTTTTATCGGCTCGAACCAGGTTTTGAAACTTTGTGAACTAACATTGTCCTTAATAATCCCCAGACAATTCTCCCATACTTTTGTAAATGCTTTCTCCATTCTTAATCCCTAATTATATATGTTGAACTTCTTATTTTATCCTTTAAAACCCCTGTTTTCAGGTATTACGCTGTAAATATATATAAATAAACTAACTAATTACATTTTATGATGAAAAAAAAGTTAAAAATATTTTCATATATCTATTGACTTATTCGAAATTTTTATAGAGTACCCTTCTACAGCCTTTTTTTTGTTTTTTCTTTCGAAGATATAATCAATTCTACCTAGTCGAATTCCGGCCCATCCCACTTGTGCCACCAATACTTCTTTCCCATCGCTGTTCTTGTAAGACACAGGCGTATCAAGGAATGTATGCGTATGAGCTCCTAAAATCACATCAATGTTTTTTGATTGTTTTGCTAAGTCAACATCGCTAACCTTTTTATTTTCATACTTATAGCCAAGATGAGAAAGGCAAATTATCAAGTCGCATTTTTGCTCGTTTTTTAGATAATGTGTTGCTTCTGCAGCTTTTATTAATGGGTCAAGATATTTTGTATTTCCCGACATTCGCTTATCTACCAATCCTGCTAATTCTATCCCCACACCAAATACTCCAATCTTGATTCCGTCTTTTATATAGATTTTATGAGGAATGGTTTTTCCCGCCATTGGTGTATCTGAAAAATCGTAATTACAATTTATGAAAGGAAAATTTGCATTTGGTAATTGTTTTACTAATCCATCCAAGCCATTATCAAAATCGTGATTGCCAATTGTGGATGCATCATATTGCATCATGCTCATTAATTTTAATTCCAATTCTCCACCATACATATTAAAATAAGGTGTTCCTTGAAAAACATCTCCTACATCAAATAACAATACGTTTTTTTCTTCGTTTCTTATTTTTTTAATCAAGGCAGCTCTGCGAACAACTCCTCCTAGTCCTGCAAATTTTGGATCATTATCAGGGAAAGGTTCAACATGACTATGCACATCGTTGGTATGCAAAATGGTGATTTTTACCATTTCTGTTTTTGCAAGTGCGTTATTTGGAATCGCATTAAATGCGATAAATCCGGCTCCGGCAAAAGCGGTCTTTTTTAAAAATGCTCTTCTGCTATTCGTACTTGATTCTTCCATCTAATTCTGCTTTAATTGTATTTCCCTTTTTTGTTTCTTCTTTTATATAATCAATAATCGCATCTCTTAATTTATAATGAATAGTATCCACTTTAATTGGAGAGGCAAAAAATGTGTACTTATCGCCACCACCCGCCAAATAATCGGATGTTACTATTTTGTATGTTTTTATCGAATCAAATGCTTCATCCCCAATTCGTAAATCGGTCATTTTTTTGCCTTTACCTTTTACTTTTGCTCCGGAAAAGGGCGCCCCGTTATTTTCTACTAAAGATTCAAATAATTGTTTCGTTTTTTCAGCACTTATTGTAAGAACAACCACTTCGTTTTCGAAAGGCATTAATTCAAATACATTGCCTAAGGTTATTTTTCCTTTAGGAAGTTGACTTCTTAATCCTCCATTATTTAATAAACAGATATCTGCTATTTTTTTATCGGATGGATGATACGCATCATTTGTTTTTTTTAAAACAGCATCCGCTACAAAATCACCCAATGTTCCTTCGGGTAATCCTTTTAATAAAGCTTGGTCAGAATTACCCAAAACTTCATTCATGATAGAGTCCATTTTTAATTTATAAGGAAGCACTGTTTTAATAAGGTTGGAATCTGTGGGCTCAACAGTTTTGGAGCTCAGTTCCAACATTGTTGTTTCTGTTTTCACCAGCTTAGGAGCGGATGAACAGCCAATAAAAAGGCATAAAACAAAGAAGAAGTATATATAGTTGAGTAGGGATGTTTTCATTAAAAATTAGCTTTTCTGTTTCATTTAAAAGCATTGCAATTATACTTATTTTAAGAGAATAAATAGCGTATAAAAAAATAAATATATATTTTATTTTTATGTATTTTATATAAAAAAAATCGTATCTTCATAAAGTTTAATTTATTGTAAAATTTATGTACGTTTCCGAAACAACAGTGCGAGTTAGATATTCCGAAACCGATAAAATGGGATATGTATATTATGGAAACTACACACATTTTTATGAAGTTGGTAGAGTGGAGGCATTGCGACAATTAGGTACAAGTTATAAGGAAATGGAAGACAGTGGAATAATGCTTCCTGTATATACTTGCAGTTTAAAATTTTTGAAACCGGCCTTGTATGACGATTTACTTTCCATAAAAACTACTATCACTGAATTGCCAAGCGCCCGCATCACGTTTGATTATCAAATTTATAATCAAAAAAATGAATTATTAAATGAAGGAACTACCACATTGGTTTTTGTGGATATGAAAACCAATAAACCTCGTCCCGCTCCGGATTCTTTTATAGAAAAAATCAAAAAATTCTTCTAATACCAATACTTAGTATGAAATAGTCCAAGGGCTATTTCATGCTTAGTATTGTAAATGCCGATACCTGCCTGCCGGCTAGGCAGGGAGAAGCTGTTAGGGTCCATCCGATTTTTTTCGGATTTGACTATTACAGATTCCGTATCGGTATAGTTTGAAAAAATAATTGTTAAAAAACTTGCTTGTGTGTTTTTATTAATCGTATATTTGCGATATAAAATATAATAAACATGGCTTATAGTAAAAAACAAGCGTTTGAAAACGATGAAATAATGGCTAGTGAAATTGCCAAAGCCTTGTCGCACCCGGCTCGCGTAGCCATCATTAAGTTTCTGTCTAAACAAAAATCTTGCATCTGTAACGACATAGTGGAACATTTACCTTTATCACAATCCACCGTGTCGCAACATTTAAAGGAGTTAAAAACTGCCGGGCTAATTAAAGGGGAAATTGACGGGCCACGAGTTTGCTATTGTATTGATAAAGAAAACTGGAAAAAGGCAAAAGAAATTTTTGCGGAACTATTCAGCATGAAATTCGAAGCCATGAAGAATAAATGTTGCTGATTGTAGACAATTGGCATTTGCTCAGTTGGCAAAAGGCAAAAAAACAAAAAATAGTTGGCAATTAGAAAAAAGGCAATTGGGAAGAAAAAAATAACCAGTCGACAACCAATAACTAACGACTAACAACTAATAACTAATAACTAAACTATGAAACTATCAGATTTTAAAAAAGACCTAAGCACATTGGATGCACTTACTTTTATTCAGCCAAACGGCAAAATAGTGCCTTTGCATTTCCATATAACAGAAGCTGGTTTAACCACTAAGCATTTTATAGATTGTGGTGGAACAATTCGTAAAGAAGAAGTAATTAATTTTCAACTTTGGGAGGCAACTGATTTTGATCATCGTCTTTCTGCTTCCAAATTGTTAGGAATCATTGCTCTTTCCGAAAAAGTTCTCGAAATTGGCGATTCAGAGATTGAAGTAGAATACCAAACGGAAACGATAGGAAGATATGGTGTTGAATTTGACGGACAAAATTTTCTTTTGACAGCTAAAAAGACAGATTGTTTGGCAAAAGAGAATTGTGGTGTACCAAAGGAAAAACAGAAATTAAACTTATCCGACTTGCAAGAAAAAGAATCTTCTTGTTGTGGTTCCACTAGTGGATGTTGTAACTAAATTTTTAATTTTGTCGGTTAAAAAAACTTATGAAAAAAATATTATTTGTCTGCGTAGAAAACTCCAACAGAAGTCAAATGGCTGAAGCCTTTGCAAAAATACATGGAAAAGGGAAAGTAGAAGCCTATAGCTCCGGTTCAAAACCATCTGGAAAAATTAATCCCAAAGCAATTGCTTCTATGAAAGAGCTTGGATATGATTTAAGCACTCACGATTCAAAATCCCTAGAGCAAATTCCAAAGATTAAATACGATTATGCGATTACAATGGGTTGCGGAGACGAATGTCCGTTTGTGCAGGCAGAACATCGTGACGACTGGAAATTAGATGACCCAAAGCATTTAGAGGCTTCTGAGTTCAATAAAGTAAGAGATGAGATTGAAAGAAGAGTGAAAGCTTTGCTTTCACAATTTTAGAGTTTTAGAATTTTTGATTTTTAGAATAGGACACCTAATCGAATAGATATTTCTACTAAAGGGAAAAAATATCTTGATTTGCGAAATGTATTAGAGGGATAAGTATATTGGTATTGGTTTGCAAGACCATGACTATATAAATGTTCCTTTTCATAAATGTATTGTAATCCAAGTCCTCCGATTTCTTCTAAATAAAAGTGCTTTCCAATTAATTGTTTCTCCCCGACTGCAAAGCTAACCCTATAAAAATCTCTATATATAGAAAGTACTTCCCTTGGAGTTCCATTAAGTCCATTGGAACCGTCTCTGTTTGTATATTGGGGAGTAGTTAGATTTTTGTATCCAATGCGATATTCAAAGAAATAAATTTTTGCTGAGTGCGGATGTGTAAGGTAGGATCGTAAGCCTAATTGGAATTTATCTCCATATGTTGGGTTGTATTCGTATGCATTACTGGCACCAGCAACAACTATTTTGAATCCCAAGAAAGTATGATAATAGGACGCTACTAAAAAAATATTTTTTCGCAATTTTAGTTCAAAATTCAGTCCTGCTTCAACATTAGGTAGACCTGGAAATATATTATAACCAATACCAACTTTATGTTTTATTGAGTCATTTCGTTCATGTGCATACGAACAAGAAAAGTAGAATAGAAAAAACGTTAATGTTAGAGTAAGTTTACTCATGTTACACGGATTAAAAATTCTAAAATTCTGCAAATCAAAAAATCAACAATTAAATAATCCCCCCATCCTTCATCACCAATTTTCTATCAGCCATGTTTGCTAATTCTTCATTGTGTGTGACAATCACGAATGTTTGATTGAATTTTTCTCGAAGAGTAAAAAATAATTGATGTAAATCTTTTGCAGTACTAGAATCTAAATTCCCTGATGGTTCATCGGCTAAAACAACAGAAGGGTTGTTGATTAATGCTCTTGCTACCGCCACACGTTGTTGTTCACCACCCGACAATTCACTCGGCTTGTGATTCATGCGTTCTGATAGACCTAAGAAAGAGAGTAAATCAGTCGCTTTTTTTTCTGCTTCTGATTTTGATGTGCCTGCAATATAGGCTGGAATACACACATTTTCCAATGCAGTAAACTCGGGAAGTAAATGGTGAAACTGGAAAACAAATCCGATATTTTTGTTTCTGAATGCAGCTAATTTTTTATCGCTCATT
>JAHEYB010000057.1 GCA_023251805.1 Bacteroidota bacterium
ATACTGCGAAATGTTACGTTGGATTCCGCTGTGTTCAAACATATTTGGGTCGTGCTAAAGGTGATGATCTATAGTGAAAATTTTATAATGCAATCTCTAAGTCTAAACTAAATAATCAATTATTAACTTTTAAATTTTAAAATTATGGGTGGTAAAAAATGGAAAAGTTTCATGGCCAAATTGTATGGATTTGGTGCGGCAATCGTAATCATTGGAGCGATGTTTAAAATTATGCACTGGCCAGGTGCAGGACCAATGCTTGTTGTTGGTTTATCTACAGAGGCGGTAATCTTCTTTTTCTCGGCATTTGAACCACCACACGAAGAAGTGGATTGGAGTCTAGTATATCCTGAACTAGCTGGTATGCATGGTGAAGAAGGTGATAAACAAATTGAAGATAAAGGTACTATCACAGAACAATTAGATACAATGCTTGAGGACGCTAAAATCGGACCGGAACTTATAGCGAGTTTAGGAGAAGGTATGCGTAGTTTAAGTGATCAAGCAGGAAAATTAAACAATATCACAGATGCAACCGTTGCAACAAACGATTATGTATCCAGTGTGAAATCAGCAGCAAAAAATGTTGACACTTTATCAGATGCTTATACAAAAGCAGCTGATTCATTAACAGGCCTATCAGTTAGCGGAAGCGAAAGCGCTAACTTAGGTGAACAAATTGTTAAAGTATCCAAAAATTTATCGGCTTTAAATGCTTCTTACGAACTGCAGTTACAAGGTTCTAACGAACATCTAAAAGCAACTTCTAAATTCTATAGTGGATTAGAAGATTTGGTGCAAAATCTTAATGATTCTGTTGATGATACGAAGAAATACAAGGAGCAAATTGCTTACTTATCTTCTAATTTAGAATCATTGAACACTATTTATGGTAACATGCTTACCGCAATGAGAAAATAATTCTTTGTAAAAAGAATTATTTTTTCTTTTTTGTTGAAGAATAAAATTCTTCAACATCGACTTATTAATTTTAATATTAATCTATAGAAATAAGATAGAACTATGTCAGGTGGAAAAGAAACCCCAAGGCAAAAGATGATTGGTATGATGTACCTGGTGTTAACAGCACTTTTGGCACTAAACGTATCCAAAGAAATTCTGAATGCCTTTGTTGCTATCGAAAATGGTTTGAATACAACAAATACCAATTTTGATGCGAAGAATGGAATTTTATATTCCAAGTTCCAAAAGGCTATGGCCGACAATCCAAAGAAAACAAAAGAGTGGAATGATAAAGCACAAAAAGCTAAAAAACTTTCTACTGATTTGTGTACGTTTGTAGATGAGTTGAAAAGTGAGTTGTACAAGGATATTCAGAAGATTACCAAAGAACAAGCCGACACTTTTCACTTAGTTTATCTGGACAGCAAGGATAATTACGATATCCCAACTCACTTTCTGATTGGTGAGGATCCGGAACATGCTACCGGGAAAGCAAAAGACCTAAAAGAAAAAATCGAGCAGTACAAAAAAGACATGATGACTCTTGTTCCCAAAAAAGAACAAGCTAGTTTGAAATTAGGTTTGAGTACTGAAGATGTATACTCAGTTGCCGAAGAGAAAAATGTAACTTGGGAAAGTAATATTTTTTATCACAATCCAGTAGCAGCTGTTATGAGTGCTTTTGCTAAAATCAAAAACGATGTTAAAAATGCTGAAAGTGATGTGGTAACTATTTTACTTAAATCAATTACAGCTGATGACTTTTCGTTTGACCAAGTAGTTGCAAAAGTTGTTGCTCCAACGAGCTACATTATATCAGGTGAAGAATATTCTGCCGACATTTTTGTTGCTGCATATAGTTCAACACAGGACCCCGATGTATTAATTGGTGCTGTTGATACAACAGATAAAAAGAATCCAAAAATTGTTGGTGAAGGAACAAAAGTTCCAGTATCAGGTGGTTTAGGTAAATATGTTGTACATACAGGTGCAGAAGGATTACAAGAATACTCTGGAATTATCAATGTAAAAGCTCCCGATGGAAGTTTTAAAGGTTATCCTTTTAAAGGCGACTATATGGTTGCTCGTCCTTCAATGGCTGTTTCTCCAACCAAAATGAACGTGTTTTATATTGGTGTTGAAAATCCTGTAGACATTTCTGTTGCTGGAGCTGCTCCTACTGATGTTCAGGCAACAATGAGTGGTGGAGGTGGAAGCATCCAAAATAAAGGACAAGGCCACTATATTGTAAAGGTTACTTCAGGTAACGAATGTTCTGTGAACGTAGCAGTAAAAACAAAAACAGGATCTAATAAATCAATGGGGTCTATGAAATTCCGTGTTAAGAAAGTGCCTAGTCCACAAGCTTCTTATGCTGGTATTGTAGGTGACGGAAAAGTTTCAAAAGGTGAATTGATGAATGCAGGAGGGGTAATTCCTAAATTGGAAGATTTCGTGTTCGACTTAAAATTCCCTGTTGTTTCTTGGAACATGTCCATTTTTATTAATGGTGTTTATGCCGATTATACTGCAAATGGTGCAAGTACAACCGGACAAATGAAAGATATTTTAGGCAAAGTAAAACCAGGTCAAAAAGTTTTGATCGAGGAAGTAAAAGTACAAGCACCTGATGGTGTTAGAAAAATTACAGGCTGCGTTTTAAAAATCAAATAGTAAATAAAAAAGGTAATCATGAAAAAATTGAAATTTCTTTTTTTGGTCTTAATTGTTGCTTTTGTAACAGTTAATGTCTCGGCTCAGGAGGTTATTAAACCACCCAAATATCCTGATGGTGTGTACACAAAAGAAAACACTCGTACTCGTAGAGCAATCCCATATCCTACATTGCGTGAAGCAGATGTAATGTGGAGCAAGCGCATTTGGCGAGTAATAGATTTACGTGAAAAAATGAACCATCCTTTGTACTATCCGGATGAGGCAATTTTGGACAGAAAAAGTTTATTTGATGTTATCAAGGATGCTGCAACAAAAGATGGAACAATTACATGCTTTAACCAGGCCGCAACAGACGATGAGTTTCGTTACGATATGACTAAAAGTGAAATTGATGGTCTGTTGGTGAAATGGGATTCTACTGCAACTGCAGAAGATCCAAATAACCCTGGAACATTTATTTCTGCTCCTCAAAAAGAGGAAATTAGTACAATCAGCGTTTGGCAGTACTGGGTGAAAGAAGATTGGTTCTTTGACAAACAACGTTCAGTTTTAGATGTTAGAATCATTGGATTATGTCCTTTGGTTGAGAAGAAAACAGAAAGTGGTGAGTCAACGGGGGCTAGTACTCCTTTATTCTGGATTTATTTTCCTGAAGCACGTCCTGTTTTTGCTAATAACGAAGTGTATATGCGTCACAACGATGCTGAAAGAAGAACCTTTGAAGATATTTTCTGGAAGAGAATGTTCTCTAGTTACGTTCGTAAAGAAAGTAACGTTTATAATAGAGGTATTTTTGATTACAAAACCGGCTTAGATCAATTATTAGAAGCTGAGAGAGTAAAAAATGATATTTTTATTTACGAACACGATTTGTTCCATTTCTAGAATTCAAACATTTATATAAGATCCTGCCTTAAGAAATTTTGGCAGGATTTTTTTGCGTTTATTTTTTGCAATAAATAAAAATTGCTTCCGTTCTTATACAGAAAAGGAGGTAACAATGAAACATTCGTTGGGTGTTCGGATTGTGAAAAGAGCCTTTTCTCAATTCTTTTTCAATTTCTTTTTAATTTTTATTTGCATTGTAAGTGAATTACATTCGCAATGTAGCCCTGTTTCTTCAGTAAAAGACCCGCCCTATAACCCCTGTGATGATGACAGAATTAATAAGCCGTTTCCTATGCGCAACGTTTATGTCCGAGAGGCAGATGTGATGTGGAGTAAAAGGGTGTGGAGGGTGATTGATTTGCGCGAAAAGCTAAATCTTCCCATCTATTATCCCGAAGAACCTACGGTTTGCTTGATGAGTTTATTTGACGTTTTAAAGTGCGCATTGTTAAATGATAATTTGCAGGCTTTTGCTAACCCTATTTTTGACGATGAATTTACCATGCCTATGACGAAAGAGGAAATTCAAAAATTACTTGTAGTCTGGGATTCAACCCACCAGTCGGAAGATGTAAATAATCCTGGTCAAATGATCAATACGCCTGTAAAAACTGAAATTGCTGCCAGCAACATACGCCAATACTGGATCAAAGAGGATTGGTTTTTTGATAAACAAAGGTCGGTGATGGAAGCAAGAATCATAGGTATTTGTCCACTTGCCGAAAAAATTTCTGAAAGTGGGGAAGTTGTAGGAGTTAGACCACTTTTCTGGATTTACTTTCCAGATGCCAGACCATTTTTATCAAAAGCGGCTGTATTTAATCGACACAACGATGCTGCTCGAATGAGCTACGATGAACTATTTGTAAAGCGAATGTTTTCAAGCTATGTATATAAGGAATCGAACGTTTACAACAGAGCAATTAGCGAATACAAAACGGGCTTGGATGTTTTGTTGGAGTCAGAAGATATTAAAAATGAAATATTCGAATACGAAAGTGATTTGTGGCATTATTAGTCGCAAGCTTTCCTTAAAAATGAATTCAAAGGTTGCATCGCTTTCATCACTTCATTGCACTGTTTCAAAAAGTTTTTTGATACAACGTCTTTGTCTTTAAGATTATGCACAACAATGAAGCTTTTGTGTTTCAATAACTCTATTTCCGGATGCGTTTTATCATATCCTTTTGGAACTGTTTTTAATTTATCATCATCAGATAGTTTTCCAAACAACTTTTTAAATGCTGACACCCCTATTATTTTTTTAAATTCTGCTGAATTGTAATCAATCTCTTGCCGAATAGCGTTTATTTGGGGACTTGGTGGTTGCCACATTCCGCCTGCTATAAAGGAAGCTCCTGGCTGAATTTGGACGTAGTAGCCTGCGTCAAATGATTTTTTTCCTCCGGGAGATAATATTACACCAAAATTATTTTTGTAAGGAGCTTTATTTTTAGAAAATCTCACATCCCTGTTGATTCTAAAAATACAATTTTTTGCTTCCAGATGTTTGATAGATGAGTCGAATTTAGCAGTAGAAATAATTAATTCAGTTACAAATTCTTTGAAATTAGTTTTTGCTAATTCATAAACCGGTCGGTTTTTGTCGAACCACTCTTTGTTATTGTTTTTACTTAATTTGGAAAGAAATTCTAACGAGCTTTTATCTATCATCATCATAAATATTACTTTTCTTCTTCTAATTCCGAGGTGAGTTTCTGGACAATCTTAAAATTGTAAAGAAATTCTTTGGCAATGATTCTTAATATAGTATACACTGGAACAGCGATTATCATACCTCCAATTCCTGTTAAAGTGCCTGCAATCAATATCACTAGAAATATTTCCAGTGGATGAGCTTTTACAATATTAGAAATTACTAATGGTTGAAATACAAACGCATCGATTAGTTGTACTACTAAAAAAGTAAGCGCAATTTTGTACACTAATGGTAAAAGCTGAGAGTAAAATTCTAATTCCATATTAGAAGTCACTCCAATTAAAATTCCGAACGCTGCAGCAATTAAAGGTCCTACGTAGGGAATAACATTCATTAATCCGGCAAACATTCCTATAAGTAAACAGTTTTTAACACCAAGAAGACTTAGTCCTATTGTTGTTAGAATAGCGACAAAGAGCATATCTAATAATATTCCAATAAAATATTTTGTAAGCAGTCGCTTTGTATCTCTAACAATTTCTTTTATTGCTCCTAGGTGCTTTGGGGGAGTCAAAAGTAAAATGGTGTGGTAAATTAAATATTCATCTTTCATAAAGAAAAAGGCCATAAATAAAATCGCAAAGGTGCCTCCTATCAGGCTGGTGGTAAAGCTTACCATTCCTTGAGCATAAGCCGACACTTCTTGAAAGCCTAAAATGGATGTGAGTTGAGAGGCTAAATATTTTTCTAGCGATTCGCCATTTCCATATTGAATTTGAAATTTCTGCAAATCATAATTTAAATTTGCCAAAGGCTCTTTGAATATGGTAACTACTTCATTGGGATTAATTTTGCTGATGATTCTTGCTTCTTCTACTACAAGCGGAATAAACATAGAAACCAGGCAGGCTAGAACTAATGTGATGGTTGCTAATGCGAGTAAAGAGCAAATTGCATCAGGAAATTGAAATTTTTTAAATTTTATTGCAGCAAAAAATCGAACTAACGGTTGTCCGATTAAAGAAATAATTATGGCAATACATATGTAAATAACAATGGTTTTCAAATACCAGGCAATTAACCCAATAAGCACTATAGCTAAGGCAATTAAAAAGTATTTCGATTTGTTTTGCATCCTAATATTTTCAAATATAAAGGTATTAATATTCACAAATAAAAACCAATCTATTGTATATTTGTTCATTATTTATACGGATGGATTCATTAACACATATTGTATTAGGCGCAGCAATTGGAGAGGCTATTTTAGGAAAGAAGATTGGAAGAAAAGCAATGCTTTGGGGTGCCTTGGCAGATACTATTCCTGATTTTGATGTTTTCGCATCTTGTTGTACAACTGATGCTCAGCAATTGTTAGTGCATCGTGGCGTCACACATTCCTTCTTTTTTATTTTATTGATGGCTCCTCTGCTGGGTTGGTTATTCAGTAAGTGGTTCAGAAAATCAGAAGTAAGCTGGAAAAGCTGGACGCTCTTGTTTTTTCTTGGGATGTTTACACACATTCTTATTGATTCTTTAACATCTTATGGAACAGGTTGGTTTGAACCTTTCAGTAGCTACAGAGTTTCCTTCAATACCATTTTTGTTGCTGATCCATTTTATACGGTTCCATTCCTGATATGTGTTTTAATTGCGTTGATTGCAAAGAATGGCAGTCCAAAGCGTACGAGATGGAATAAAATTGGTTTGTGGATGAGTTCCTTGTATTTGGTGTTTACAATAGTTAATAAAGGCTACGTGTACACCACTATGAAAAGTGCATTTGAGGAAACGTATCTACCATATGCTGATTTTACGGTGACACCTACTCCTCTTAATAATTTTTTGTGGATGTCGTACTGCAAAGATGAATTAAATCAAAATTTTTATATTGGATATTATTCCATTTTTGATAAGGATATGAATATTAAATTTAATCGTATTTGCAGAAATGACTCACTTTTGGAGCAATTTAAAAATGACGAGTCTATAAAAATTTTAAAGCAATTTTCAAAAGGGTATTATGTAATCACAATGGTGGATTCTTCCGTTTACTTTAATGATATTCGCTTTGGGCAAATGGCAGGTTGGGATGATACTGATGGTTCCTTCCCTTTTTCATATCGACTAAATAAAAATGCTGACAATTCTACTGCTTTGAACAGAGGAAAATTTAAAATCTCTTTGTCAGAAGCATTTGCTTCATTAGTGAAAAGAGTAAAAGGGAAATAATTCTAAATCTTTTTTTCACCTTTGTATCTCACAAAAAGATGAATCCAGATGATTCGAGAAAGACGATACGTCAGAGGAAGTAAAAGCACTAATGAAGTTGACAAAATAATGATATAAGGGATAGCATCAACTTTAAAGCCGACACATAAAACCAAAAACAATGCTATTCCAAAAGAAACGGTCATCGCATAACTAACATAAGTTGCTCCATAATAATATCCCGGTTCCCTTCTAAAATCTTCCTTGCAAACCGGACAGTTATCATTTAAAGTTCCAAATTTTTTTAAGTTATAGGAATTGCTTGTGACAAAAAAATCTCCTTCGTGACAACGAGGGCATTTATTGTTGAAAACACTATAAAGAGAGGACTTTTTGTCGGGCATAAGGCGTGAATCTATACCACAAAATTACGAAATTCTATGATTCGAAGGCTGTTTTGCACTGAATCTGATTGTCTTTGTGACGAAAGACATAATAAGAGGCCGATTTCTTTGTTCGGGCTGGTTTCAATTCTATTTTTTAGTAAATTTGCACCCTTATTTTAAGAAGAATGATTTCAGTAAATTCGGTTACAGTATCCTTTGGAGGATTTGATTTGTTTGACAATGTTAGTTTTTTGGTTAACCCAAAAGATCGAATTGGTCTTGCAGGTAAAAATGGGGCAGGAAAATCTACCATGTTAAAGCTATTGTCTGGTCAACAAAATCCAACAAAGGGTGAAATTTCCAAACCAAATGATTTTAGAATAGGTTATTTGCCTCAGGATATGATCCACCAGCATGGACGAACTGTATTTGAGGAAACGGCTACTGCATTTGAAGAAATTCAAAAATTAGAAAAACGGTTGAGTGTGGTTACTCATGAATTGGAAACACGTGCGGATTACGAAAGTGATGCCTATATGAATTTGATTACGGAGCTTACAGATATAAATACTAGACTGGATATTATCGGAGCGGGTAACAGAGAAGAAGAAATTGAAAAAATATTGAAAGGCTTAGGTTTTGAAAGAACAGATTTTCATCGCCAAACAGCTGAATTTAGTGGTGGTTGGAGAATGCGGATTGAGTTGGCAAAAATTCTTTTACAAAAACCGGATATTCTTTTATTAGATGAGCCAACCAATCACCTGGACATTGAATCCATTCAATGGCTGGAAGAAACAATGGAAACTTTTTCAGGCTCTGTTATGTTAATTAGTCACGACAGACAATTTTTAGATAACGTCACAACACGTACAATTGAAATAGCCAATCAAAAAATTTACGATTACAAAACCAATTACTCACGCTATTTAGTTTTGCGTCAGGAAAGAAAAGAGCAGCAAGAAAATGCTGCAAAAAATCAACAGAAAGTAATCGATCAAACCGAAGCGCTGATTGATAAATATCGTGCAAAAGCCAGTAAAGCAGCCTTTGCGCAGTCCTTGATAAAGAAATTAGATAGAATGGATATTGTGGAAGTGGACGAAAGTGATACTACTACAATGGCTTTTCGTTTTCCTCCACCTTCATTGTCAGGAAAAATTGTGGTGACCGTTGAAGATGCAGGAAAAGTGTATGGAACAAAACGTATTTTTAAAGGCGCGAACTTTATTTTAGCAAAGGGAGAAAAAATTGCTCTAGTGGGAAGAAATGGTGAAGGAAAAAGTACAATGATGAAAATGATTGCACAACAAATTGATTTTGAAGGAACCGTGCAGTTAGGACACAACGTGATGATGGGCTATTTTGCACAAGATCAAGCAGAAAAATTAGACCCCAATAAGACTGTGTTCGAAACCATTGATGAGCTTGCTGTTGGTGACGTACGAAAACAAGTTCGTACAATGTTGGGTTCGTTTTTATTTGGAGGTGAAGACATCGATAAAAAAGTGAGGGTATTGAGTGGCGGAGAGCGCGGGCGATTGGCATTGTGCAAACTCCTATTACAGCCGTACAATTTATTAGTATTAGATGAGCCAACCAATCACTTGGATATTCGTAGTAAAGAAGTTTTGAAAAAAGCGATTATGGCCTATGAAGGAACGGCTATTATTGTTTCTCACGATAGGGATTTTTTAACTGACCTAACTGAAAAAATGTATGAGTTTAGAAACGGAGAAGTGAAAGAACATTTAGGTGGTATTGGAGAGTTTATGGAAAAACTAAAACTTTATCGTTTGAATGATATAAATGCAAAGAGTCCATTTGTAAAAGCAAAAACGGAAATAAAAGTGGAGAAACCCAAAGCAGATCCACAAATAGATGAACGTGCAAAAGAATTAAAATTGATCAGTGGCCAGATTTCTAAATCTGAAAAAGAGATAGAACGTTTGGAGGAAGAAATTAAATTGTTTGATGATAAATTGTCGGACCCCATACAGTATCAAGCAGTAGTAAACGACAAAGAAGCATTCGCCAAGTATGAGCTTCTAAAAAAAACATTGGAGACGGAAATGCAAAATTGGGAATCGCTACAAGCAAAACTAGAAAGTTAAATTGCTATTGCGTTTTAGTCATTGTTTCCGGAGTGCAGATAATAAAGTCGGCTAAACCAGCAGCATCTTTTGCTAATGTATCAACGGCCATTTGTTCAGTTGAGCCAATTGTAAATACTTTTAATGCTGGATTTGTTTGTTTTAAATACCATTCTATTCCTTGATGATAATTGCTGTGGTAAGAACCATTGTAATGAATGAGTGTTTTCCCTTTGCTCCAGTTTTTTAAAATAAAATAGGCCATTGTAGCATCTTTTATAGCTTGTGATT
Source organism: Bacteroidota bacterium (assembly GCA_023251805.1). Lineage (GTDB taxonomy): Bacteria > Bacteroidota > Bacteroidia > 2-12-FULL-35-15 > 2-12-FULL-35-15 > 2-12-FULL-35-15. The sequence goes on from JAHEYB010000057.1 coordinate 10,170, forward strand.
TAGGCAAATTTTGTCCTCCGTGTCCACCCGCAGATTCATAAATATCTTTGTAACATTTTAGGTTTTCATCATATTTCATTGGTAAAGGAGTAATCCATTTTTTTGCTTCTTCATCCAAGCTATCCAATTTTTCGATTCCTTTGTTATACACCAAATTGGCGTAACGTCTCGGAATATTGGTAGCAACAAAGTTTAAATGATTATTTTTAGCAAAGTCCAGCAATGGTTTATAATCGGTAGCATAGTTAGGCCAAAGTTTAACTTCATCCTTTAATGTTTTATCGGAAATTTTTCCTTGTAGGTACTCGTTAAGAGCAATTTGATCATCTGCTTCAAACATTTCGGCTCCTAGAATCAAATTATTTTTCTTTGTTTCAAACAAATCTTTTGTAAGTTCTAATTGCAACCAGTGACAAATTGGGTTGTCGTGCAACTCTCCAAATAATATTATGTCGGCATCTTTTGCGCTTTTTAATAAAGCTTCGTAACTAGATACTTTTCCTTTGCTATCATAAATAAGATAAGCAGGTTTGTCGGCTGTAAACGACAATATGATAAACGACATAAGGAATATAGAAAGAAATTTTGTTTTCATTTTGCCTTTGTTTATACCAAAAATACTCAAAAAAGAAGGTTTTTGAAAATAAATTTGTTTGGTATTTAATTTATTGCATACATTTGCGCCAGAATGAAAACAATGTTATACATACATCATCACCATACTTACTCAACAGGTAAGCAGGGAATGTATTGTGTAAATTAGACATAGAATAGTCAAAATCATATATTTCATAAGGGCTTACCATTGCGGTAGGCCCTTTTTTTTGCCCCTTTTCAAACTTTATAACTATTAAAATGAAACTCAAAATTGCAATACAAAAATCAGGACGATTGAATGAAGATTCTATCAAATTATTAAAAGAAGCAGGCATAGAATTTAATAATGGACTAAATAAGCTAAAATCAGAAGCGGTAAATTTTCCTTTGGAAGTTTTTTTCTTGCGAGATGATGATATTCCTCAATATATCGAAGATGGGGTTGCAGATATCGGAATTGTTGGAGAAAATGTTGTAATGGAAAAAAACAAAGAAGTAAAAATTGTAGATCACTTGGGCTTTGGCAAATGTCGATTATCAATTGCGATTCCAAAAAATCAGAATTATGAAGGAATTCAAGATTTAAATGATAAGCGTATAGCTACAAGTTATTCCATGGTACTGTCGAACTATTTTAAAAAAAATAAAATTTCGGCTGAAATACATGAAATAAGTGGTTCTGTAGAAATTGCTCCTGGAATTGGTTTAGCAGATGCAGTCTGTGATTTGGTAAGTTCGGGTAGCACTTTGTTTACAAACGGACTAAAAGAAGTGGAAGTAATTTTGAAGTCCGAGGCGGTTTTGATTTCAAATAATAATCTTTCAAAGGAACAGGACTTAATTTTGAAAAAATTGTTGTTCAGAATAACTGCTGTAAAAAAAGCAAAAAACAATAAATACATATTGTTGAATGCACCTAACAAAAATTTAGATGCTATTTGCAAGATATTGCCAGGGATGAAAAGCCCTACTATATTGCCTTTGGCCGATAATGGGTGGAGCTCTGTTCATAGTGTGGTAAATGAAAATGAGTTTTGGGATATCATAGAAAAGTTAAAAGATAAGGGAGCAGAGGGAATTTTAGTGGTGCCAATTGAAAAAATGATATTATAATACAAATAACTAATTGACAGAAATGTACAAATCTAAGCTTGTTAAAATGAAAATTATAAAGTATCCGAATAAATCGGAATGGCTTGAATTGTTGAAGCGACCTGTACTTGAAAGTGACCTGCTTGAATCTGCTGTGACTTCTATTATAAAAGATGTAAAACAGATGGGAGACAAAGCGATAAGAAAATACACGTTAGAATTTGATAAAGTTGAAATTGAGAATATAGTGGTTACAGAAGATGAATTTTTGTACGCTGAAAAAAGTATTTCAAGCGAATTAAAAGATGCAATTCTATTGGCGAAATTAAATATTGAAAAATTTCATATTGCTCAAAAAGAGCAAGTACAAATTATAGAAACTGCTGAAGGTGTGAATTGCTGGAGAAAATCTGTTGGTATTGAAAAGGTTGGTTTATATATTCCTGGTGGTTTAGCACCTTTGTTTTCGACAATTCTAATGTTAGGTGTTCCAGCGCAACTGGCGGGGTGTAATCAAATTATTTTATGCAGCCCCGCTGCTAAAAGTGGAAAAATTAACGATGTAATTTTATATACGGCCCAATTACTTGGAATAAAAAAAGTATTTAAAGTAGGAGGTGCTCAAGCGATAGCTGCAATGGCTTATGGAACAGAAACAATTCCGCAAGTATATAAAATAGTTGGACCTGGGAATCAATATGTGACTTGTGCAAAACAATTAGTAAACAAAAACGGAATTGCAATTGATATGCCTGCTGGTCCTTCCGAATTAGCAATTTTAGCAGATGAAACGTGTGTGCCCGAATTTGTGGCAGCAGATTTACTTTCACAGGCTGAACATGGATGCGATTCTCAAGTACTATTAGTTTCTGATAATGAAAAAATTATTGAAGATGTGTTGTACGAATTAGATATACAAATTGAATTATTGCCAAGAAAGGAAATAGTTCGTAAAGCACTTGAAAATAGCAAGGCAATTTTAGTTAATAACATTTACGAAGGAATAAATCTAATAAATGAATATGCTCCGGAACATTTAATAATTGCTTGTAAAGATGATGAAGCATTGGGAGAGAAAATAATAAATGCAGGATCAATTTTTTTGGGAAATTATTCTTGCGAAAGTGCCGGAGATTACGCTTCTGGTACTAATCACACTTTGCCAACAAATGGAAATGCAAAAGCTTATAGCGGAGTTTCGTTAGATAGTTTTGTGAAAAAAATAACATTTCAAAAGTTGTCAGAAAAAGGGTTAAAAAATATCGGCAACGCGGTGGAATTAATGGCTGAAGCAGAAGGGTTAGCAGCACACAAAAATGCCATAAGTGTGAGATTTAAAAGTAAATAATTACTCCGTAGGAATCCCTTCGGGAAAAATAAAAAATTGAAATGAAGTTTGAATTAAACAATATATTGAGAGAAAACATTAAAAAACTTGTCCCGTATTCATCGGCAAGAGAAGAATATAAAGGGAAGTCTGGAATATTTTTGGATGCGAATGAGAATTCTTTTGGTTCATCAATTTCTTTTCTGGAAGAATTAAACCTTAATCGCTATCCTGATACATTGCAGCTGAACCTTAAGGAGAAGTTCAGTAAAATAAATGGCTTGCCTACTCATAATATGTTTTTTGGAAATGGGAGTGATGAAGCAATTGACATATTGTTTAGAGCATTTTGTGACCCCCAAAAAGACAATGTGATTGTTTGTCCGCCAACCTATGGAATGTACGAAGTGTCGGCAAATATTAATGATGTGGAAGTTCAAAAGGTTCCTTTGATTGCAGAAACCTTTCAATTGGATGAAGCATCAATTTTGAAAACCATCAATACAAATACGAAATTGATTTTTATTTGTTCTCCGAATAACCCAACTGGAAATGGAGCGGCTTGGAATTCGATTAAAACAATTCTGGAAAAATTTAATGGAATAGTGGTGTTGGATGAGGCGTATGTCAATTTTTCTAAATGCGAGAGTCGAATTAACGAATTAAGAAATTATCCCAATTTAGTGATTTTGCAAACCTTATCTAAGGCATGGGGATTAGCCGGGTTAAGGGTGGGAATGGCATTTGCTTCGGAGTGTATTATTGATGTGTTTAACAAAATTAAACCTCCGTACAATATTAATTCGGTTTCTCAGAATTTAGCTTTAAAAGCCTTAGATAATTGTGAGCAAGTAAATGAATGGGTGAAAATGATTATTACGGAGCGGGAAAGAGTAGCAGATGAAATGCAAAAAATAAGTATTGTTTTAAAAGTATACCCAAGTGAAGCTAATTTTATTTTAGTTAAAGTAACTGATGTCAACGGAATTTATAAGTTTTTAGAAAGTAAATTAATTATTGTAAGAAATAGAAATACTGTTGCGTTGTGTGAAGGCTGCCTTCGTTTTACAATTGGAACAGTTACAGAAAATAATGAAGCACTAAAAATATTAAAAGAATATAAATCATGAAAAAAATATTGTTTATAGATAGGGATGGAACGCTTATTTGGGAACCTCCAACAGATTTTCAAATTGATAGTTTTGAGAAATTAAAATTTTTACCCGGTGTAATTACATGGTTAGGTAAAATTGTTAAAGAGTTGGATTACGAATTGGTAATGGTGACAAATCAAGATGGTTTGGGAACGGATAGTTTCCCTGAAGAAACATTTTGGCCTGTTCAAAATTTAATGATGCAAACATTAGAAAATGAAGGAATAGTGTTTTCGGAAGTATGCATCGATAGGACATTTGAAAAAGATAATCAATCCACCCGAAAACCTAACACTGGTATGCTAAATAGGTATTTGAATGGTGAATACGATTTGGCAAATTCAATAGTTATTGGCGATAGAATTACGGATGTTAAGTTGGCTTCCAATTTGGGTTCAAAATCTATTTTTATTAAAAACTATAACTTGGAAAAAGGGTGGGAAAATAAAATTTCAAAAATGGTAAATGGATGGGAGGAGATTTATAATTTTTTAAAATTGCCCGAAAGAAAAGTTATTCAATTGAGGAAAACAAAAGAAACAGATATATCTGTTGAATTGAATTTAGACACCGGTTTGTTTAATGGACAAGAAAAAGTAGGCTCTAAAATTTCAACAGGTTTAGCATTTTTTGATCACATGCTTGAGCAAATTGCAAAACATGGAAATGTAGATTTAACAATTGATGCAAAAGGAGATTTAGAAATAGATGAGCACCATACTATTGAAGATGTGGGAATAGCATTAGGAGAGGCTTTTCTGAAGGCCATGGGAGATAAAAAAGGAATTGAGCGATATGGTTTTACACTACCGATGGATGATTGTTTAGCACAAGTGGCGCTGGATTTTGGAGGAAGAAACTGGATTGTTTGGGATGCAGAATTTAAGCGAGAAAAAATAGGAGAAATGCCAACAGAAATGTTTTTCCACTTTTTTAAATCATTTAGTGATGGGGCCAAATGCAATTTGAATATTAAAGCTGAAGGACAAAATGAACACCATAAGATAGAAGCTATTTTTAAAGCATTTGCAAAAGCAATTAAGATGGCTGTTAAAAGGGATATAAATAATTTGAGTTTACCAAGTACAAAAGGTTTGTTATAATGAAAGTTGCAATAATTAAATATAATTCAGGGAATGTTTGTTCAGTTCAATTTGCTTTAGAGCGTATTGGTATAAGTGCTTTGGTGACAGATGATGCTGCTGAATTAAAGTCTTCTGACAGAGTTATTTTTCCCGGAGTTGGCGAAGCAAGTGGTGCTATGAATTATTTACGTAATCAAAATTTGGATAAGCTTATTGTTGATTTAAAGCAACCTGTATTGGGTATTTGTTTGGGAATGCAACTGATGTGTGATTTTTCTGAAGAAGGAAAGACTCAATGTTTAGGAATATTTAATCAAAATGTTTTAAAATTTTCTGATACAAATAAAGTCCCTCAAATTGGTTGGAATACTATTTCAAATCTTAATTCAACTCTTTTTAATAAAATAAGTGAGGAAGAGTATATGTATTTTGTTCATAGTTATTATGTTGAGCTAGGAGAAAATACAATAGCAAACACAAATTATGGTTTTACTTATAGTTCAGCGGTAGAAAAAAATAATTTTTTTGGTGTGCAATTTCACCCCGAAAAATCTGCAGAAGTAGGGCAATTAATTTTAAAAAATTTTTTATCACAATGAAGATAATACCTGCAATTGATATTATAGAAGGTAAATGTGTGAGACTGACTCAAGGAGATTATTCTCGTAAAACTATCTACAACGAAGATCCATTGGAGCTTGCATTACAATTTGAGGCAATTGGGATAGAACGCTTGCATTTAGTTGATTTAGACGGAGCTAAAAGTGGTTCTGTAGTTAATTATAAGGTGCTTGAAAAAATTTCTTCTAAAACAAAATTGGAAATCGATTTTGGTGGCGGAATTAAATCGAACGAAGCAATAAAGGTTGTATTTGATTCGGGAGCTGCAATTGCCACTATTGGGAGTGTAGCTGTTAAAAACAAAGAGCTATTTTTTTCTTGGATAGATAAATACGGGGCTGATAAAATTTTTTTAGGTGCAGATGTAAAAGATGAAAAAATTGTCATTTCAGGTTGGGTTGAAAAAACGGATGTTGCAATTTTCGATTTTATCAATGAAAATTTTAGTCAAGGAGTAAAAACAATTTTTTGTACCGATATTTCTAAAGATGGATTATTACAGGGTTCAGGCATTGATTTGTACAAAAAAATCATCGAAAAATTTCCAAACTTAAATTTGATAGCCAGTGGCGGAATTGCATCAATAAAGGAATTAGATGAATTGAAATTGATTGGCTGTTCAGGAGCAATAATAGGCAAAGCAATTTATGAGGGAAGAATCACTATGAACGATTTAAAAAAACAGATGTTATGCTAACGAAAAGAATTATTCCATGCTTGGATATTAAAGATGGTCGGGTAGTGAAAGGAGTAAACTTTGAGAATATGCGTGATGCAGGTGATCCGATAGAATTGGTGATTCAGTACTCTTTGTCTGGTGCCGATGAACTTGTATTTTTGGATATTTCCGCAACAAATGAAAAGCGTAAAACCTTGTCGGATTTAGTCACAAAAATTGCAAGAAACATAAATATTCCTTTTACTGTTGGAGGAGGCATAAGTTCCATAGATGATGTTTCATTGTTGCTGAACTCAGGCGCAGATAAGATTTCTATAAATAGTGCTGCATTTAAAAATCCCAATTTAATAAGTGATTTGTCGGATAGATTTGGCAGTCAGTGTATTGTTGTGGCTATCGACACGAAGTTTGTCCGAACAGACTCCTTCGGAGAAAAGGATGATTGGTATGTTTATTTGAATGGAGGAAAGATAAAAACAGAAATGAAAGCCATTGATTGGGCTGAAAAGATAGTTGCTATGGGCGCAGGAGAAATTTTACTTACTGCCATGAATAATGATGGGACAAAAAAAGGGTTTGCGAATGACATTACAAAATGCATTTCTGAAAAAGTGAATGTTCCAATTATTGCAAGTGGAGGAGCTGGCACAATGGAGCATTTTAGAGATGCATTTCTTTTAGGAAAAGCGGATGCTACACTTGCAGCAAGTGTATTTCATTATAATGAGATTGACATAAAAAAATTGAAGGAGTATTTAAAAAAAGAAAACATATCAATTAGAATTTAATATTTATAGAAAATTAAGGATGAAACCAAATTTTACAAAATCACCAAATGGATTAATTCCAACAATTATTCAAGACAGTAAAACAGGTATTGTTTTGATGTTAGGTTATATGAATGAAGAAGCATTTTTAAAAACACTAGCAGAAAAAAAGGTCACATTTTTTTCCCGCACGAAAAATCGTTTATGGACAAAAGGAGAAAAAAGTGGCAATTTTTTGGATGTTGATGAAATGAAATTAGATTGCGACAAAGACACCATTTTAATAAAAGCTAGTCCGGCAGGTGTTATTTGTCATACAGGGGCAGATACCTGTTTTGATGAGGTAAATGCCCGTTGCTATTTGTATCAATTGGAGGAAACCATTCGTAAAAGGAGGAGTCAGCCTGTGGAAGGATCCTATGTTTCGGCTTTATTTGAAAAGGGGTTGAATAAAATGGCTCAGAAAGTAGGGGAAGAGGCTGTAGAGCTAGTTATTGAGGCAAAAGATAGTAATGAAGAATTATTTAAAAATGAAGCGGCAGACCTGTTGTTTCACTACCTTATTCTCTTGTCTGCTAAGGGTTTGACTCTGAATGACATTTCAATGGTATTAAAGGAAAGAAGTAAAAATTAGTATGTTTTTGGCAGATATTACGTTTTGGGGTGTTTTTTGGAGAAAAAAAGTCGCTTTTTAGCCCGAATATTTAATTAATTTTCTTATAATTGATGAAATTTTGCCAAGAAATCGGCAGTTTTTAGAATAAGCAGTATTAATATATGGATTTAAATAAGAGCGGTTCAGGGAAACTTACAAAAACATTATTGGGTTTAAAGTAGACTATGACACCTATAAGGATCTTGAGAGAACATATGGGGTTACGGCGCAACATACACATATTATTATCAAGGATAGCCAAGTAGTACTACGTTCTCGAGAACCATGGGAAACGGATAGAATATTAGAGATACTAAAGCAATATACTTAGAAAAGGTGATGAATATCGTTGAAATAACAATTATTGCAGCATTTCTTGCAGGACTAGTATCGTTTGCC
>JAHEYB010000073.1 GCA_023251805.1 Bacteroidota bacterium
ATGGTATTACAAAATTAATAAATTGCAAATTGCCGATTGCGAATAATAAAACAGAAATCTCCAACACTAAAATGGCAAATGAAAATCAGCAAATTCCACTTCAGGTTTTTGGAGACCATAACCTAATGAATATCAATGGAGCTCGATTAGTTTGCAATGAAATAGGAGTAAGCGATGAGAAATTTTATCAGGCGATCACTTCTTTTAAAGGAGCTGCCAAACGTTTAGAATTAGTGGGTAAAAACGAAAACACTGTCATCTATAAAGACTTCGCACATTCACCTTCAAAACTTCAAGCCACCACTAACGCTGTAAAAAAACAATTCCCTGACAGGCAATTAATAGCCTGTATGGAACTTCACACTTTTAGTAGTTTGAATGAAGCTTTTTTGAAGCTTTACAAGGGCGCTATGCTAGCTGCGGATGAGGCTTATGTATATTTTAACCCCCACACTATTGCTCATAAAAAATTACAGCCAATTTCTGCCGAACAAATAAAATCTGCATTTGGAGGCAATAACATAAGCGTTTATACGGATGCTAATAAACTGTTTGAAGACTTAACAAAAATAAATTGGAAACAGAAAAACCTGTTAATGATGAGTTCAGGAAATTTTGATGGCCTGGACTTTAAAGTATTGAGTAAAACGCTTCTTAAATAGGGTCTACTGAATAAGTAAAACTTTTTTTGGGATTGAATCATGTCAACCAGCATTTTCAAAAAATTTTGCAAGCGAGCAATAAGGGCTTGCCCGGTCAGTTTGACCAGGTTAAGCACCAAAATGATGGAGGCGATCCAGCTTTCCGAAGTATTACTGAGTCTTGCTTTGATCCTGTCTAAACCGTAGGATGTTTTTGCTTGACCGAATTTGCCTTCAATTGGATTTCGCTCTCCTGGTCTTATGTGTTCTTTATTCACAGCCGATGGTCTCCCAAGTGGCTTTGCAATCAGCCTTATGTCCAAATCCTTTAATCTTCGCCGGTTCTCCCGGTTGCAATAAATTTTATCGGCAAGAATTTCTTTTGGTAAAAAGCCATTTCGCTTTTGATACTGCTTTACTGAATCCATTAATAATGTTCCTTCATTGTATGCGTCCCATGAAAGATGATCCAGAAACGAATAGCCATTGATAAGGCTCAGATTGATCTTTGCTCCAAATTCAACTTTCGCTTTTGCTTTTCCTCTCACAATGGGTCGGACATGGGGTTGATGAATGCTGACTATCCGGTGCTCAACGCTGTGGGTTTTCTTTTCATACATTTCCAACTGTTGGCGATAGGTTTCCTGTATTACTAACAAATGCTTGTATCTTGCCGCATTCAAGGGAATGCTGTCATACCTGTCCAGCAGAGTATGAATGTGCTTTATGTTCCTTCGCAAAAAACGAAGTTGCTTCCCAAGAGCTAAGCGGATCTCGTTTCTTGATTTGACTTTTTTCTGTGCTGTCCGAAGATATACTTGGCGTGCCTTTATACGATAAGTGCGAGGCTTTTTATCGCCATGAAGAAGTGGATTGAACAAGACATCAATTAACTCCTGTGATTTTTCACGAGAATCATTTAACATATTCAGATCAGTTGGATAAGCTATGTCCTGAGGGCAGGCACTAGCATCAATCAAAAGTTTTCCTTCGTGGGTAATGATTTTTTTCTCCGGTCCATCTTTCAAATTATTCTCCGAAGATGAAGGCGGCTGAGGTGCTTGATCATTTGGAGCATTCTCTTTTTTTACGGAAAGTTGGTATATTTTTTCATTGATAGCATTGATTTGTTCTGGCCCAAGGCGCTTTCTGATTTCAACAAACAAAGATGAATCAAATGGAGCTTCATTACTAAATCCGCTGTATCCAATGAAGTACTGCATATACATGTTCTCCTGAATTTGCATAATCGTTTCTTCATCACTTAGATTGCACATGTGTTTGATGACAAGTGAACCAATCACAACCCTGCCATTGATATGACTTGCACCCGTCACTCCATTATTCATTTGTTTATCGTAAACACCCACGATACTATCCCAAGGAATCCGGTGGGCTAGGCGAACCCAGCGGTTGTCAGATGAAAGTTTTTGGGAGAAGGGAGTTTCAAAACCTACTAGAGTTAGCTGTGAAGTACTCTGATATGGTAATTTTGATGCACGGGTTTTTGATGCTCGAGCCATATTTTTTTGCATTTAATTTCCGAAAAATACTCCATTTCTCGCAATTGTCATAACTTTGAGTGTTATTCAGTAGACCCTAAATAAAAGGTTAAGGTTACAAATTAAAAATATAAATCTATTCGGATGGGTACCGATTAAAACGGGATTCTTGTGGGGATATTATTTAATGGGTAATTTTTTTGATAAACTCTATAGAATTCCACTTTTAATTTCCTAAACTTCTTTGATAGTAGAAGTACCGATACTAAGGCCTTGTCATTTAACTAAAAAATAAAAGGATTTAGAGCTAATTTAAGAGGAGTAATCGATGTGAAATTTTTTCTTTTTAGAAGAGGGGATTATTTGCATTATGCCCCAAAAATGAATAATGAACACCGATTAACGATTTTTGATTTTAGAACTAGTACCCAAAATCATATATCAAAAATCGTTAATCGGTGTTCTTAAATCAAAGCTTGCTCCCCATAAAATAAATGTGATCAGAAACATGCCCCTCGCCCTTGGGCTTGTCTATGCACACATCTTTTCATATAGCACATATCCTTCGTAATTAGCGTTAAATCTATCTAATCCTGCCTTGAATGTTTTATTTCCAGGAGGAGATTCTTTAGCATATCCTTTCCACCCTCCCATTCTTGCTATTACCCATGCCGCCCATGCTAAGGTGTTTTCCTTGTGAGGGTTTTTTTGTTTTTCTGTTTTCCTTTCGTATTGCTTCACCAAAACCTTTAATAATGCAATTTGTTTGTCAGTAAAAGCAATTTGTGCCGGAATTCCGCTTTGGTCATTTCGTGCCTGACGCAATTGATTTATTTGCAAGGCTACTTGTAATGCTATAACACATAATGTTTTTAATGCTTTTCCACTTTCCAATTCACTTGATTCTACATCAAGTCCTTTGCTTTTCATTGTACCAAAAAGTAATTCTATTTGCCATCTCAAAGCATACCATCGCACTATTTGAAAAGCTTCTTCAAAACTATTGACCGCATGTGTTGTTAATAGTACCCAATGTATGGGCTTTTCACCTGCGGGAAGATTTGCATTCATCTCTTTTGCTTCTACTACATTTAATTCTATCCATCCGGGTAATTCTTTTTTTATCTTTCTGCTTAAAGGCTTTTTTATTTTGACCCGACTATATTTTATTTCAATTATTGTATCCCTGCCCGTTCTATTTTTTGTAGTTCGTACTTTTAATTCATAAGACCCGCAACTTACTGTATTATCTATACGTTCATATAAATTTCCACCTTCCTGCAGCAGGCGGTTTCCTCTTGAACGTATCAATAAATCTGTCCGGGAATCAGGAACCATTACAAACTCCTCATATATATCACTTTCCCTATCAGCAATTATAGTTATTTTGTCTGCTGTATTTAATTCCTCTTTACTTTTTATCCCACATTCTATCCACCGATAGGATTCTTTGTCTTCTATATCCTGATTCTTATAAGATCGCTCAATGGTATCTTTTTTATCCCATCGTCTGTTCCATATCTTTAAATAACTCAATCCTAAGCCAATTCCCAGATCTGCATCTACAACAAGTCCCGGGTGAACAAAAAAACCTATATCAGTGTTATTTCCAGCTGGGCCTAATTCTTCATCCGATTTACTTAAAAAATTAGCATGGTGCTGGTAATTAAACTCTGAAGTATCATTCAACACCAATACATGCTTGCCATCAACTAATGTTTTTGTCCTTTCTATATTGATCTTAGAAACTTCCTGCCAACTCACAGAATCATTGTTTAAAAACCGGCATAACCCCACTAAATCCGCTCTATCTTCGGACAAACGATTCAAAATAGCTGTATTTTTTTGCATCATTCTTGTTGCCAATTGTAGCCCCTTTTTTCGAGCCGATTGTCTCCATAACAGCTCGTTGTGTTGTTTTTTGCCATACTTTTCTATTTTTAGTATAGCGCAAAGTTCTAATCATTCCTATGCTTTTAGCCCCTTACATATTGCTTTTTATTAACAACTGCCTGTTAATTGAAAATGATTTAAGAACATCGATTAACGATTTTTGATTTATGATTCACCCCGTGCCATTTTCATTTATCGGGTTTAACTATTTTATACTTCTTCGTTAATCTTAATTCGTTAATCATTATTCTTAAATCAATTATACCCCCTGTAGTCATTGTCTTTGTTGGCATATAAACTTGTGTGCATAGACAAGCGCCCTTGGGAGAGGGGACAGGGGAGAGGGCTGTTTAACAAAATACAAAAATCACACCATCATTGAAAGATGCGGCATTGCTGAAAACAGAAATATGCCCCCCTTGAATACTTTCCTAAATTTTGTTTAACTATCTGAAAATGTGTACTTTTACTCCAATATTTCATAGATTAGATTGCAATAACCTTACAAATTATTTTACGTATAATTTTAGTTAATCCAAAATCATGCATTAGAAAAAATCAATTGCATGATCGATTAACAAAATCAAGCATTTGGGCGAAATGAAAAAAAATCTCAGACTTAATTATCTTTTAAATATTGAAAATATTTTGTACTTTAGAACTTTAAAATTCTCCCAGTTGGGAATAGGTTTAAACATGTCTAAATATTTAGGACAGTGACCAAATTTCTTACAAATTTATTTTTCTTTTTTATTTTCCTTTTCATTAGTCCTCAAGTATGTTTTGGTATTATTAATATAATTTGCGCTACTCAAAATACTAATGCTGTTTATAGGGGAAGTATTAATTCAAGGGGCAAAACCTCAGCCGAGTATGTTATCCAAATTGAATATTCAAGAGACTTTGGGGCTGGCACCGATATTGAATCCATTATATTAAATAATATTGGTACAACTGATGTATCCGATATTTTAAATGCAAAGTTATATTATACTGGTTCGAGTTCGACATTTTCAACTGTAACCCAGTATGGCGCAACATTTTCTGCCCTTGTTCAGGATGGGCAAATGATATTTAACGATATTGTTACACCTTCTGGTTCAACATTTGTTTATTTTTGGCTAACTTATAACATTTCAAGTACTGCAACAATTGGCAATTTTATTGATGCGCAATTAGAAAGCATTCAAGCAGGTGGTGTAACATTTCCCCCTGATGCTTCCTGTCCGGTTAATGGTATTGGATTTAGCGATCCTGTGGGAAATAGGGCTATTACTAATATTTATACAG
>JAHEYB010000058.1 GCA_023251805.1 Bacteroidota bacterium
AATGATTATTTAAATGTTGAATTAGATGCAGATGGATTTTTTTATTATCAAGTGAATGATTTAAATGGAAGACTTGTTTTGCAAGGCAGTGTAGCAAACAAAAAAGATGTGATACCTGTATATAGCCTTACTAATGGAAATTATTTGCTCCAGATTTATGATCAAACTTATAAAAATTACAACACTAAGATGATTGTGGTGCAGCATAACTGATAAAATACTGATATACTATAACAGCTTCGTCTAAATTACTATTGACGAAGCTGTTTTTGTTTTATATTCGTGCAATATGACAGATAATTTCATCTCTATAAAAACATTCTCTTATCCACACGAAGTAGCCATTATTCGTGGCAGGCTTGAATCCGAAGAAATAGAGTGTTTTGTTCAAGATGAGTTAACCCTGCAAGTAAATCCATTTTATTCCAATGCCATTGGAGGTGTAAAGTTGCAAGTGAGAGAAAGTGATGTTGAAAGAGCCATGAAAATATTGGAGGAAAATGATTCATTTGATGAAGAAAAACTTTCCGAATCAGTAATTGAAACGAAAAATTCTGTTTCAGATTCTTCAAGTAGCATGGATAAAGTTTGCCCTTATTGCAGTTCAACTGAAATCTCCAAGCCCAGATATTCTGCACAAGCATTTGCTGTTTCCATATTACTTCTTGGTTTCCCGCTGCCCTTTATAAGCAAGGAACATCATTGTTTTGATTGCGGAAAAGATTTTAAAAAATAAAATATGTCAAAAATAAAAATCCTACCATCCAATCTGGAGTTCTTAAAACAAATTAAGAAAAATAATAACCGCGATTGGTTCAATGCGCACAAAGAGCAATATTTAAAAGAGCATGAAAACATTGTTGCATTTGCAGATAAGCTTTTGTTTGAAATGAACAAACACGATGTGATTGAAAACCCGAGTGGAAAGAAAAGTTTGCACCGCATTTACCGCGATACTCGTTTCTCAAAAGAAAAAACACCCTACAAAACAAATTGGAGTGGCGGATTTCAACGTGCTACTAAAAAACGCAGAGGGGGTTATTACTTCCACATTGAATCAGGAAATACATTTGTAGCAGGAGGTTTTTGGGGTCCGGAACCAAAAGATTTGAAACGTATTCGAGATGAATTTGCCTATGATGCAAAACCGCTCCGTAAGATTCTGAAGAGTAAAAATTTTGTTGCTGTTTTTGGAAAATTGCAAGGAGAACAAATAAAAACCACTCCGAAAGGCTTTGATGCAAACAATCCAGCGATTGATTTATTGCGATTCAAGCAGTTTATAGTAGTGAAAGAATTCAAAGACAAAGACGTATTATCGGAAAATTTTGCAAAGCAAATGAGCGACACGTTTAAAGCAATGCGGCCATTTTTGGATTATATGACGGAGGTACTAACAACAGATATAAATGGAATTTCGGTTGTGTAATCACAGCTATGAATAAAATCTCTTATTATAATTTTAGAAGATAATTTAATTAAAAAATAAAAAAATGAAAAAATTTCTGATTGCCTTCGGTTTTCTAATCGTATTTATTATTTCTTCAGCAACATTATTTAAGTTGATGCATTGGCCGGGAGCAGGTCCCTTATTTGTTCTTGGGATAACATTCTTCAGCATATTTTTTATTCCTATGTTTTTTATTATGCGTATGATTGAAAACAGCAAAGGCTTGAGCATAACTGTGAATATCATGGGAATGGTTTCCAGCTCTATGATATTTATGGGTGTTTTATTTAAATTGATGCACTGGCCCGGTGCAGCTCCTATGATTGTTTTTGGATCACTTATTTTTTCACTTCCAACAATGATTTTGTATATCGTTTTTCAGTACAAAGAAAACGAAAGAAAATTTGGAGAATATTGGAGGTTAGTGGTTACAGTAGTACTGGTAAGTGTATTTTTAATTTTCTGGGGTGGCAATGTCTCTAAAAATATATTGTACTCATTCCTTAAAGCAGAGGATGCTACTTTAAATACCAACAGAGAACTGAAAGAAATAAACTCCTTTTTAATTGCCAGTCAGGAAAGCAAATCGGATAGCAATGCCCTTGCGTTAGAAGTAATAAAAACCATTGATAAGCAAACAAAAGAAATGAATTTGTTTGTAGAAGATGTTAAAAATCAATTAATAGAAGTCGTAGAACAAAATCCCGATGCAAAACAGAATCATTGGTTAATTAACCAAAAGGACAATTATGATGTACCCTCACATATTCTGTGCTCAGGAAGCAGAGGGCTTGGCCAAGAATTACTTGAGAAATTGATTGCACACAAAAAAAGATTAAAGGAGCAATTAAACCGACTCCCATTGGAAAACAAAGAAGAAACGATCGAAAGTTATGCCGACTTTGGAATTAATACAGAAGCGAATTATAGTGAAATGACTGATGGTCTAGATAGTTGGACGGATGCCATGTTTTATCAGCAGACAATCGTAGGCAGTTTATCGTTATTAAGCAGCATACAAAATGAAGTATTGAATGCAGAGTTTAAATGTTTAAAAGTAATTTCAACGGTTACAAAATGAAACTAACTGAAAAAATACTAGTAGGCTTAACAATCATAGCAATACTCCTAAAATGCTTTTTTGTTCCGGGTGCCGGCCCCCTATTTGTGCTTGTTCAAACGTCTTTAAGTATCTTATACTTTGCATTTGGTTTTGCATTGTTTAATGGAATTCGCCTAAGACACATATTCAAATCTTCCGCTTATTCCGGAATATCAGTAATGAAAATTGTTGGAGCTGCATTAATGGGTATTGCTTTATCGATGGCCTCTGTAGGGTTTGTATTTAAAATTCAAATGTGGCCAGGAGCCCAAGTAATGCTTTTATCTTCCATCTTTCCTACTTTTATTATTTTAATCATTGTTTTTATTAAATACATTGTATCGAAATCTAAATTCTATTTACATGCGTTAATTCGTTGCACTATTTTTTCAATACTTGCAATTGTTTTATTGCTAATAAATGAATTAACATTGGTAAAGATGGAGTTCCAAAATCACCCAGACTATATTAAGGCATTTGAAGAATACCAAAAAGATCCGAGTAGTGAAGAATTGTATAGGAAATTGGAGGAAGAGCGAGCACGTGCGATAATGAATCCCGCTTCACGATAGGGATCTAGTTTCTCTTTTTTCATTCTCACTTTTTTCCTTGATGAAAAAAGTGACAAAAAAATCAAGAAAAAGTCATCGGCTTACGCCCTAGCCAACCTTCCCCGCTACTTTTTCTGGCCACCCCGCCCAAATCACTATTATTTACGATGCTCCTCAACTATTCTAATTTACTTTCATTTACGAAAGCGCGCCCAGCCAAAGCTCACTCGCGTCTTCGAAATTGAATTATAGTTTAGCAAAAGACAAACGAAATAAGTTGCTAGACAATCATTAAGATTAAAAATTTAATGCTTTTTAGGATTTCTTATTCAATCGTCTTATATTAGCTAATGCGAAAGCTTATCCTACTTTTAATGGTAAGTTCAATCCTTCTCTCAAGTTGTCACAGAAGAGGAAGAGGAGTCATACACCATAAAAAAGATAAGTGCAAACAATGTCCGCACACATAAGTTTTTGTTTTTAATTGTATTATTGATTACTTTTGATAATGATGAAAAAATTACTTCTTCTACTCTTCTTCATAGGTCTTTTCAAAATCAGTTTTTCTCAAGACACTGATTTTTACAATATGTACTTTGAAGGGAATGCATTACTGTCGAAAGGACAATATGACAAAGCCATTGAAAAATACAATGAGGCCATCAAATCGTTCCCTGCCGACTATGTATATTTCAACCGAGGCAATGCGAACTACAAAAAGGGCGACATGAAAAATGCCTTGTTGGATTATTCCATTACAATTAAAATGAAAGATTCCTATGCCGAGGCGTATTTTCAGCGTGCGCTCGTTAAAAACAGCACAGGCGATGCAACAGGGTGCGATGACTTCAAAAAAGCAATTAAGCTGGAGTTGGATGGCGCTAAAGAGGCTTTTAGGAAGTATTGCAAATAATATTCTTTCTTACAAAAAACCTTTCTAATCATTACGGCACATTTTCTGCTAGTAGTTGCTGTATCTTTTTCACAAGATTTAGTTATAGAATAAAAAAACAATGAAAAAAGTCTACTCCACGATTTTATTTCTACTGGTCATTTGCGTATGTTCTGTTGCTCAAACGAGGACAATTAAAATTGCGAAGCCGGCAGCACCTCCAAAAAAAGACACTGTTCTTCCCAAAAAAGTGAAGCCATACCTTTGGGACTTTCGAGCTGGAAGCAATTATACGTTTAAAGGAATTGATAAAGTTGGTTACGAAGCCCAAGTTATTTTTGTTCGTGGTGCGTACATTGGAATTAATTATTCCCATGAAATTGAAAGCTATCGTGTATCTGCTTACAATACAGAAGCACAAGCACTACAAACTCCTTATAGCAACTCAGCAAGCAGTTCAGATTACATTAAAATACCTTTTGGAGTATCTACGCATATGGCTATTGGTAATGCAAAATTATCCCCACCTGTGTTTTACCTTACCTTGGGTTTGGCTCCCTCCTATTTACTAAAAACAAAAAATGAATCTGGCTTATTGAACGATTCTAATTTCAATAAATTTAATTTAGAAGGCAATGTTCAGATTGGCTTCCCAATCCGAAAACATTATGCGATTAATATTGGTTATACCAAAGACTTCTTTGACAATTTGAAGGACAAGCTACTTTACAATGAACTTGGAGAAGCAATAGGAAAACAAAAATCCAAAACAAATTTACTAACATTATCAGTAAGTTATCGTTTCGGAGAAGGTTAGCATTTCAAGAAATAACAAATAAAAAACAGCCCATCGATGTATCGGTGGGCTGTTTTTATGAGAACGTTTATCTGGTCGCAACTACCTGCGGAGCTACCTTTTCTACCATCTTCATGGCTTGAACAATATTAATAATTGCTATGGTTTCTCTTTCTTCCGCATTGTGCAAATTTGCTAAAATGGATGCTACACTTTTTTGTGCATAGGCTTCTTCTCTTAATTCCGTTGCAAATCGGTAAGAACGAACGGCAGAAAGCAATAAACTCTTAGATTGTATGATGGTACTATCGCTCTGGTCGTAATCACCTAATATGTTCATAAAAGATGATTTTAAAAGTTTAAACTCCAATCTGTTATTGTAAGCTAATAATTCAGATGCAGCTAATTTTTTTGTATTTGCTTGTTTTATTAATTCAATAGAAGTATCCATTAACCTTTTTTGTTCTTCACCACGTTTAAGTGTTGCTTCTTTTTTTATTTTTAAAGCTCTACCTACTAATTCTTCAGATTGAATCAACAAAACAGATGGGTCGTCCACCATTGAAAATTCTCTTCGCTCTAATTCTGTATAATTAGCATAACCCAACACAAAATTTTTATCGTGTTGAAAAGCTTGGTTAACTGGTGTTTGACCGGATACCATCACATGGATGATCAAGGCCAACAATGTTAAGATAAACGAGTTTGTTTTCATGACGTATATGTTTTAAGTGCGTTAAATAGTTCATAGTTTTAATCAATAGGTTATTTAAAAATTTGAGATTTCCTAGAAGCTAAACAAATAAAGAGCTTTGCTTACATTGGTTTGTAAATTTGGCTTTTTGTACGTCAGCAAAAAATAAAGGTTGGAAAAAAATTTGTTAACTATTCAACAACAAATTGATGATAAATTTAAAGGGGGAAAATAAGGAAACATTAGTGAATATAGTCCGTACAACTATATCGGGTTAAGGAAAGAAAATCGACTTCCATTTCACAAAATAAGAAGTCCGTTTGAGGTTACTAGTTCGCACTCTCTACTACTCCAACTCCATTGCTTTTAATATTTTTTGTTCCGGGATTGCCTTTATAAATTACTCCACCAATGCCTTTTGCATCAACAATCAACTCCTCAGAAGCATACACTTCAGCTTTACCAACGCCATCCGACTCCAAACTAAGTTTCTTTGCCTTAAAATTAAATGCTTCGAAAGCGCCTATTCCTTTATGCTTTATTTTTAATTCATTGGCCGTACCAGATAACTGCAATGCTCCTACTAATTCAGAATGAATATCCAATACATCACAATCTAAGTTCAATTTTGTAGCTCCAACACCATTCAAATTCAGTTCAACATTTCTTAAATTCAATTTTCCCATACAATTTAATAAACCTACACCTTTTGTTTCTAGTTTATTAATATCCGCCAACGTCACATACACATTAATTTTTTTCACTTTAATAATTTTAGAGTCATCCTTCATTTTAACAGTCAAAATATTATTCTCTACTTCCGTAATAATGTATGGCAAAATATTTTCATCTGCTTCAATGCGAATCGACTCCTTGCTTTTTTGAATCAAATACACGTTAAAAACCCCCTCTAAAGAAATCTGGTTAAAAGAGGAAATCGCTCTTTCTTCGGTAGTAAATACTCCATTTCCTTTCACTTTATCGGAACCATCACCGGTTTGAACAGTCATGTCATCACAAGACGTAAAAAGAAGAGTTATCGAAACAAATAGCGCTTTTGGCAAAACTGACAGATTTTTCATTTTCATTGATTTAGGAACAAAAATAGAGCTTTTTTGACTGAGACGAATGAGTAAACAGAAAAGTTACAGGCCCAAACATCAATAAACAGGCATAAAATCAAAAAATTGAGAATCTTTTAAAAACAATTAAATATTTGTATTTTTATGTAAAATAACAAACTATGAAAAAAATATATCTTTCAATTATTGCTGTCGGCTTATTACTCACTTCCGGCTTTACTGCATCTATTTTGTGGAACGTATCTAATGAAGGTGTGATCATCAATTTTGAGCTTCCCGATGAAGGAACAAAAGGCACATTAAGCGGGTTAAAAGCCAGCATCAATTTTGACCAAAAAGATCCTTCCACCTCAAAAATTGAAGCATCAGTGGATGTTAGCACACTAAACACAGGGAATACCAAAAAAGATGACCATTTAAAAACGGCTGATTTTTTTGATGCTGTTAAATATCCTACTATAAAGTTTACATCTTCATCAATTAAAGCAACAAAAGATGGGTTTCTAGCAATTGGGAACTTGACAATGAAGGATTCAACCAAAACAATTGAAGTTCCTTTCACTTTTACTGAAGATGCAAGTGGCTCAGGGATATTGAAAGGCAATATGACCGTTCACAGCGGTGATTTTGGTGTTACTAAACAAAGTAAAGAAGGGAAAGATAAAATAGTAGTGACGATTACTGTTCCCGTAAAAAAATAATTTTATTAAAATCAAATGAAACGATACTTCCTCCTTTGCTTTTGTTTTGTTGCATTAACAACAAATGCACAAAAAAAAATAAACTTTGAAACAGTATTTTTTGAAGACGCTATTTACGATTCACCTACCATCAAAGTAAATATAACTGGAGCGTTATGTGAATTTGATGTTATTAAATCAAAAGTAAAAGTTTATAACTACGGAAACAAAACCCTGGTTGTTAAACCTGAAGAATGTTTTTATACTACTTATCAAGGAAATATTTTTTCCAGAGACAAATGGATTGTGATAGCTCCTCGCGATAATGAAGCAAAAGTAATCGATATTAAAGCAGATAACATAAAAACAGATACCACCACACTTCATTTGAATGGAATGTATATCTGCAATTCAGAGGAAACGTATTCTGCCCCTGCAATGGCTTTGCCTCCTGAAAAGGAAGTCAAAATTGGCAACTTTCGCCTTGAGCTGGATGGTTGGGATAGAGATGGAAAAGAAATGATGATTAGGTATAAAGTAAAATATGTAGGCGATAAAATTGGAATTTGCTCTCCTTCAAAAGTAACTTTAAAATCAAAAGAAGGTAACGAATATAAAAATCAAAAGGAAAAAGATAAAATACATATTTTTAAAAAAAATGAAGATTTGATAGTAGGCTTTTTATATGACAGTGATAGCAAGAAGGAAAATACTATGAACTGGAATGATGCTTTTGGTGAGTCGATTCCTGAAAAAACAGACAACATAAGTATTCCATTAAAAATGGATTTGATAAAAACAAAAGATAAAAACTAACTTTCTCACAAAACTACTGATATGAAAAAACTATTATTCAGCTTTTTATATGCTACAGCATTACTATTTATGGGTTGCGGCAACAATGAAACCTCCGAGATGAACTCAGGAAAAATAAAGTTGGAATTTAAGCCTGTTTCCGCCAAACAAATTAAAATGAATTATCAGTTTACTGTAAACCAGGTTACTTCAGGCGATGTCACGGCTTTTGAAATGGATATCACAGGAAATGCCGGAACAAATGAAAACGGCCAAATCATTTTAGATTTAAAGAATGAAAAGATAAAAATGTCGGGGAACATACAAGGAACGAAAGTAAGTGGTTCAGCATCCGGCTCCGATTCATTAATAGGTGATGCGAAATTAGTAGCATTACCCATCTTTACGCTCGAAGGGAATACCTACCGTAGCATTTATGATGCACAGCTGAACAAAAAATCAGAAGTTCGCATGGATGCTGGCGCTATTGTTGACTCCAGTGAAAATAAAGTTCAGTTTTTAATACGTTATCCCTCAGGTGAAATTGCAGTTGGCCACACCTGGGAAAAGGAAATTATCATTAAATCGGGAAACAAAATGAATTGCAGTGCAAAATATACTTTAAAAGAAATAAAAGGAAACAATGCTATCATTTCAATGGATGGTAAACTCTTCGGAAGTGGTGAAAAATTTGGGAATGCATTTTCAATGGAAGGAACCCTCAAAGGTGTTATTACAGTTGATATTACAACAGGCTGGCCTGTATTATCAGACACACATCAAGAGTTCATATTAAAAATGGGTGGTAAAGATGTTCCAATGAAATACGATATTAAATGTAAAGTGGAATAACCCATTTGAAATCACATAGCATAAATGAAATACAAAAAGAATTAAGCACTCTTGATAAAAAAGAGGTGCTTGACTTGTGTATGCGTTTAGCAAAACATAAAAAAGAAAGCAAAGAACTTCTCTCCTACCTATTATTTGAGGTTAATGACGAAAAAGAATACCTCGACAAAGTAAAAAAAGCAATTGATGAACTTTTTCTTGACATCAACAGGAAAAGTGCTTACACCACTAAAAAAGGTCTACAAAAAGTAGTTCGAAACCTCAACAAGTTTATTAAAAACTCCAGCAAGAAAGAAACGCAACTAGATTTGAGAATTTATTTTTGTAAAAAAGTAAAAACTGCCAGAATCAATTTAGATTCAAGTAGAATTATCAGCAACCTATACTATAGAGAAATAGATAAAATTAAAATCATCTTTTCAAAATTGCACGAAGATTTGCAATACGACTACAAAGAAGACTTAGAAAAATTAGCGATTATACAATAAGTGAAGATCCTGAATTGTTTCAGTTGAATTAATTGTATTAACCAATCCAAGTGTTGTTAAATTAAATGTAGTAACTCTATTGGCTTCCACCACATACAATTTGTTTTGCACAGCATCATACTTTAGTTTTATTGCGGTATATCCTGTTAAATAAGCTGTAACACTACTTGAAGAATACTGGTATTTATAGATAGTTCCATTTGAATGCCCAAGTAAATACGTGTCAGAATCAATTCTCAAGGCGCTTAACAAACTTCCACTTGCTAAAGCAAATGGATAGGGGCTCCATAAATTATTATTTATTCTGTCAAACAACTCTATTGTAGCTTGTCCGCCAACATTTCCAAAAACAAATACATCAGCAACATCCATTTCGCAAAACGAAACAACATCTTGTGATAAACTACAATTTTTTTCTACACTTCCTGTTGGGAAATAAGTCACCAATTTTTTTGTGCCTGTCATTATTTCCTTTTCTTCGGCAATCAAATATCCATCGTTAAAACACATTTGCTGTGCATAGCACCCCGACAAGGAAATGGCACCATAAAATATTCCTCCGGCATAATTGTATCCTTTTATAGTTCCATCATATCGTGCAACATAGGCATCTCTATCGCTACTACAATATCCGGTGAAATAAGGGTTGGAAGATACTATTGGAGCAACTGTAAACTTTGGACTATTATAATCCAATACATGTCCCGTAAAATTTCCGGTAAAATTTCCACACATATATGCTTGTTGATGATAACTGCTAATAGAAGATGAAAGATAATCGCCCGAAAAAGTATGATAAGGAGTAATCGCAGAAAAATTAGTATCTATAACTGATAAATTGGTTTGGGCAGCCCCCACACTGCTCACTAAGTAAATTGTTTTTAATGCTTTTGGTACTGCAATTAAATAAATTTTTTGAAATTTCTGAGAATCATTTTCTCCATCAGAAGCCATAATTTTGATGTAATACAATCCACTCTCCAAATGAATATTATCCAATAGATAATTTACGTTAAACGTCATACTAGGTGATGAAACAGATACAGGAACCGTGATGTGGGCAAAATTCTGACTCGCATCAAGCAAACTGATAGAAACCGCACTTATTTTATTCTCATCTGTAACTGTAGCATTCACTGTTACGTAACTATTCACATTAAAGGTTTGATTTTCAACTGGTGTATTGAACTTGATTTCAGGGCCCTTTGTATCCACATCCTTTTTACAGGAAAACAGCCCTAAAATCAACAAAAAAGTGAAGTAGAAATATATTTTGTTCACATTAAACATAGCATAAAGTTAAGCAATTACAACAAAATTAGCTAGAACAGGTAATAAATAGTGTTAATAAGATGTTTATGGTTTGTTTAAAAATATATTTTCGAAGGACATCCTTCAAAATTTGGTAAATTTGTACTATGACTGATTTTACTACAAAAAACGACATAAACTCCCGAAGAAGAGTGAGCAAAACTACCGTAAATCAACAGCTAATGGACATAGGCAAAATGCCTCCTCAAGCAGTTGAATTAGAAGAGGCGGTTTTGGGTGCATTGATGCTTGAAAGGGACGCAGTGACCAATGTTATTGACATTCTAAAACCTCAGAGTTTTTATAAAGATGCTAATTCACGAATTTTTCAAGCCATAGAACAACTTTTCACACGCTCAGAGCCAGTTGATATTTTAACAGTTACTCAGGAACTAAAAAAAACCGGAGAACTTGAGCTTGTAGGCGGTGCATATTACATTACTCAATTAACAAATCGTGTTGCCTCAGCTGCCAATGCCGAATTCCACGCACGAATAGTTGCTCAAAAATTTATTCAACGTGAATTAATTCGAATCTCTACAAAAACAATCAATGATTCTTACGAAGACGGGTCTGATGTTTTCGAGCTTTTAGATAATGCAGAAAGAAATTTATTTTCCATTGTTGAAGGAAATATCCGAAAAGATTACGATAAAATGAGCACGCTCATTCGTAAAGCAATTGATCAAATTGAACACACTAAAAACAACAAAGGAAATTTTTCCGGTGTGCCTTCGGGATTAACGGAACTTGATAGACTTACATCCGGTTGGCAGAAATCAGATTTAGTAATCATTGCTGCTCGTCCTGCAATGGGTAAGACAGCTTTGGTGTTAACAATGGCGCGCAATGCTGCTGTTGATTTTAATAAACCTGTAGCAATATTCTCTCTTGAGATGTCTTCCCTCCAACTTGTCACTCGTTTAATTGCAAGTGAATCCGAACTCTCTTCAGAGAAATTAAAAAAGGGGAATTTGGAAGATTACGAATTTCAACAACTAAACGATAAAATTCGAAAACTAACAGAAGCACCTTTATTTATTGATGATACTCCCGGTTTATCCATATTTGAATTGCGCGCTAAAGCCAGACGATTAAAAGAACAGCATAAAATTGAACTGCTAGTTGTTGATTATTTGCAATTGATGACTGCAGGTGGAGAAGGAAAAGGAAACCGTGAACAAGAAATTGCCACAATTTCGCGTTCTCTTAAAGGATTGGCAAAAGAATTAGAAATACCTGTTATAGCACTTTCACAATTAAGTCGTGCAGTTGAAACACGTGGTGGAGACAAGCGTCCACAACTTTCCGATTTACGTGAATCCGGTGCTATCGAACAAGATGCTGACATGGTAATGTTTATTCACCGTCCCGAATATTACAACATCACTCAAGATGAAAATGGAGCCTCCACTTTGGGAGTTGCTGAATTGATTATTTCCAAACATCGAAACGGACCTGTGGATTCGGCTAAAACTCGCTACATCGGACAATTTACCAAGTTTACCGATTTAGATATGTTGGATCAGAATAGTGATTTTGGTTCTTCAACTAAATTATCACCGGCTACCGATTTTGATTCACAATCAAACTCAGTAATCAGGGGATCAAAAATGAATGACATCGAAGAAGATCACCCATTCTAATTTCAAACGAATGAAACGTTTCAGCATTGTTTTAATTTTTCTCTTCATCAATATCTTTTCAAAGGCCTCTTTTATTCTTATCCCAATGGATTTAGAGCAAAAGGACCACCTAAAAGCGTATGGTGTAGCTTATTGGGTTTTAAAACAAGACGTAGAAGTGCATTGGCTATTGAATTATCGTGGCGGAAGCTTTATGATAAAAGATGCAAAAGAAATTCAGAATGAATGTACCATTCGTGGAGTTACTTTTGAAGTAATTCCAGATTCAAAATCAACTGCCATCCTAACCGAGATTTCAAATCCGGAAATAAATATGGAGGATGTCAAATTGGAAAAGGCTCCAAAAGTTGCGGTGT
This sequence comes from Bacteroidota bacterium, assembly GCA_023251805.1. Taxonomy (GTDB): domain Bacteria; phylum Bacteroidota; class Bacteroidia; order 2-12-FULL-35-15; family 2-12-FULL-35-15; genus 2-12-FULL-35-15. The sequence goes on from JAHEYB010000058.1 coordinate 12,696, forward strand.
ATTCTCCTAAAATGAAACAACCTTGGGATGATGCAGTAACACTCGTTCTCACTTATGCCGAAATTCCTTATGATATTATTTATGACGAAGAAATCTTAAAAGAAAAATTAGTTTTGTATGATTGGTTGCATTTACATCACGAAGATTTTACAGGACAGTACGGACGATTTTGGTTTGGGTATCGAAATGCTTCTTGGTACCAAGAACAGCAGCGTACTTTAGAGGCAAGTGCAAAAAATTTAGGCTTCAACAAAGTGTCAGAAATGAAACTGGCAGTGGCCAAAAAAATTCGCGATTTTACTTCCGGAGGCGGATTTCTATTTTCAATGTGTTCCGCCCCGGATAGCTACGATATAGCTTTAGCAGCGGATGGACTGGATATCTGCGAGAGCATGTTCGATGGTGATGGCACTACTCCAAACTATAATCAAAAATTAGATTATTCGAAAACATTTGCTTTTACCAACTTCACACTTAGTACCAATCCCAACGAATATGCAAAATCAAATATTGATACCTATAATACTCGTAAGCAAAAATACGGCATAAGCAAAACGAATGATTTGTTTACACTCTTTGAATATTCGGCTAAATGGGATGTTGTTCCAACAATGCTCTGCCAAAATCACGAACAAATCATCAAAGGTTTTTGGGGGCAAACGGTTGGTTTTGATAAATCATTCATTAAACCAAACGTGTTAATTTTAGGCGAAAATAAAGCTGCGAACGAAGCTAGATATATTCATGGTACTTATGGGAAAGGCACCTTTACATTTTATAGTGGTCACGATCCGGAAGACTACGAACATCGTGTTGAAGATCCTCCAACAGATTTAAGTTTGCATCCCAATTCTCCTGGATACAGACTAATTCTAAACAATATTCTTTTTCCTGCAGCAAAAAAGAAAAAACAAAAAACTTAATTATATTGAATCTACAATTTTTTTGAGTTCGTCTAAATGTAAAGGTTTAATTAAAAACCCTCTCATATTAGTTTTACTAGCTTTTTCAAAAACAGATGGCTCTGAATTACCTGTAACATATATAACTGGGATGTTCGATTCTGCCTGAATCTTTGACATTGCATCTATCCCATCCATCTCACCTTCCAATCGTATATCCATTAAAATAAAATCTGGTAAATATTTTAAAGCGGAAAGTATTGCCCCTTCTCCATCAGTAGCGGTGCCTATCACCTCGCAACCTATTCTTTCTAAATACTTTCTATGCACTAAAGCCAAAATAAAATCATCTTCAACTAATAATACTCTTTTCATAAAATCTATTCATTAAATGTAATGCTAAATACGGTTCCTTGTTCGTAAGAAAAACTATACTCCCCTTTCAATTGCTTCGAAAAAGCTCCAATCAATGATGTTCCTAAAGATGAATCTTTTCCAATTTTACTATTATCAAACCCTACTCCATTATCTTTTATAGTTAAAACAATCGAATTGTTTTGCTTAATGAAAATTATATCTATTACTCCTGTTAAACGGCCAACAAATGCATGCTTATAAGAATTTGAAAGCACTTCATTTATTAATAAGCCACATGGTATAGCTTTACTTACTGATAAGTGAATAGTTTCAAATTTTCTATTCAATTCAATGGTATTTGATAGAGAAGGGTATGTTTTTCTTATTTCGTCAGTAAGAGTATATAAATAACGACTAAATTCAATTTGAGACAAATTATTATATTGATATAACGACTCATGTATTAAGCTCATAGATTTGATTCTATTTCTGCTATCTGTTAAAACTGATTTTAATTTTTTATCATCAGTAGATAACATTTGCAAATCAAGCATTCCTGATACTACAGCTAAATTATTTTTAACTCTATGATGTGTTTCAGACAACAAAATTTCTATCTCACTTAAAGATTCTTGTAATTTTTTACTTGTATTTTTTCTCTCAAAAATTTCAGACTTAAGCAAATTTTCATTCTCTACCAAAATAATGTTCTTTTCAACTAATGTGGCATTAATTTTTTTATTAAAGTTGGAGAAATTTACGGCTATCAATATGCTAAAAGACATAGCAAGAAAAATGTTTATAGAATAAAGAAAATCTGAAATATTTATCGAAATTACAACCATGGGCTCAATATCCATAAGATAAAATACTACAAGAGTAACTATTGAAATCATGTAAATTGAAATAGCCAAAATGAAATTTTTTAATTCATCAAAGCTAAATAAAGATAGTACGATAAGAGGACTAGTAAAATAGTATAAGTGAAAACCCGAAGAGAATCCGTAAAACAAACTCAAATAAAAAACACTAAAATTGGTGCCAACAACAACAACTATTTTTGAAAATTTAAATTTTTGCAAATAATTCAAGTACAAACTAAAAACAAATAGTATTTGGGCACTAAAAAAAACAAAAGCTGAAGAATAAAAATTTAAATAGCAAGAAAATATTATATACGGAATCGTATAAACAATGCACAACAAGCAAAATTTGTTGATGATTTTTATTCTATCAGAAAATTGCATGGTCATGGTGGAATTTATGCCAAGCATTATTAGTTTATTAAAGGCTAATTTCAAATCAAATCATTTTGTTATTTTTAAAAGTAGCAAATGATTGTCAAAAATACTAACCACAACCAACAATTTATTTCAATCGTAAAATCTCCATGATATGCCAAGCTTGAAAGCCCTATCATTCAAAGGATAATGAGGTGTCATCTGATATTTATTACCACTCCAGCCACTATTTATATGGTCTATTTTGAAAAACACCCTTACCGATTTTACGCGAGCATCAATAAAAAAATCGAAGAATGGATAATTTCCGTACTCTTTATCATTTTGTAAATAAAATTGCCCTGTAGCTGGCATATAATTATTCGAAAAATAATTAGTAATTAAAAACACCGAAACTCCAATTTGTAATCTCATAGCATTTTTGAATAAATCATTTTCATAGAATAAAGAATGTTCAAAAATATACTCGGGCAGCCTAATTACCATTGAATCAGGGACATACTGATATTGAATGCTATTGTTTAAATGCCAATTATTGAAACTGAAATTCTTTTTTAATTCAGCCGCCAAAATTGGAATACTCCCCTTATATTGCCTCGCTATTGCGTAATTATCAAAATAAACAGGATTAGTAACTTCCCTATAATTTATTCCAATTAATAATTTATTTTTTTTCATTGAAAAGTATAATTCCACACTATTTTCAAGTACTTTATCAAAAGTATTTTTCCATTTAAAATTATTTGAAGAGTATCTGCTGAATATAAAATCTGGCATTTGTACTTTTGAAGATGCATTCAATGTTATAAAAGTTAAACTATCAAACAAACCTTTTTTTATACCACCTAACAAAACATAATCATTTTTATTATATCCCTCAATTGCATATTGTCCAATTAACTTAAACCAAAATTTATTGCTTGAGTATGTATTAAACAATTCGCTTCCCAGTATAATATTATTATAAACCGTATCCATCTCCTTTTGTTTGATCCTAACAAAACAATCCTTTAGCAACATCCCTAATCCCAATTTATCTTTAAACCCACGATGTAGCTTATTATCAATCCGCTTCCAAGCAAGTTCATTTTCAAATTTTAAATTGTATACCGAATCTCTTGTCTGCAGTGAGTCATAATATACATTAGAATAGAAGCCGGATAGTGGATTATCATCTTCATACTTTAAAAGATTGTCATCAAAAGAAGTTGATAAACTAATGCGACTACTTGGAATAACTAATGCGTTTGAAACACTATCACTTTTCTGTTTACCAAAATTGAAATGCTGATTTATAAAAACACTTCTATTTAAATCTTTTCTTTTAGCTGAAACCAAATTCACATCCAGCAACTTTTTATCTAAATCAACCCCGGTTTCAAATATCGAATCGTTTGAAATTCCACCATTTTCAGCATTTTGAATATAATTATACATCCCTCCAACCAATAAATTATATCTGTTACTTTTAGATTTATATATAGAAGATATAGAAAGGAAGTTATCGTTTGTAGATTGTCTTAAATAAAAACCTTCAGATCTAATACGATAAAAATTAGCCGTTACATTCCAGTTTTGTTTGACATTATAAGAAAATGTCAGCTTGAAATTCTGTTCTTGCTTGGAGCCAATAATGTACATCAGATCTGAATATGGAACCTTTGTATCATAGAAAAGTAATTTTTCTTTATTATAAAAATAATTGATAAAATAATTTTCATTATAAAAAAAGCCTACTTCATTTGATAAAAATGGATACTGAATTTTGCTTATTGCCATCCCTGAATTACCAATACAATTATGACTTGAATAATTCTGCAAATTTTCTAAGGTATTTATAACAAAATTTGCCGAATCGATATTTTCAAAGCATTCTGAAGTAAAAAAAAAGGTTTGATTTTTTGATTTTGGGAATTTTAGAGTGTCAACATTCTGAGGAAAGCAGAAATGATGAAAAAAAATAAAAGTGAATACTATTTTCGAAATTCTCTGCATTTATGGTCACTTGCGTTTGCAAAAATAATGCTAATAAAATAAAAAAGCCCCAATTCATTAAAGAATTGAGGCTAATTTAAAAGTGGCAACGACATACTCTCCCACATTTTAATGTAGTACCATCTGCGCTGGTGGGCTTAACTTCTCTGTTCGGAATGGGAAGAGGTGGACCTCACCGCTATAGTCACCTAAAATCATAGTCCGTATTTGCGGACATAATAAGATTGACATAATAAAGAAAGAAAATACAACAATAATAAAACAACAAATTAAAATATCAAGTTTAATAAGAAAGCTAACGGGTAATTAGTATTGCTCAGCTTTGACATTACTGTCTTTACACTTACAACCTATCAACGTAGTAATCTTCTACGACCCTTTAAAGAAATCTTATCTTGAGGCGAGTTTCGCACTTAGATGCTTTCAGCGCTTATCTCATCCGAACATAGCTACCCAGCGATGCAGTTGACACCACAACTGGTACACTAGCGGTCCGTCCGACTCGGTCCTCTCGTACTAGAGTCAGGTCCTCTCAAATTTCTAACGCCCACAACAGATAGGGACCGAACTGTCTCACGACGTTCTGAACCCAGCTCGCGTGCCACTTTAATCGGCGAACAGCCGAACCCTTGGGACCTTCTCCAGCCCCAGGATGTGACGAGCCGACATCGAGGTGCCAAACCCCCCCGTCGATATGAGCTCTTGGGAGGGATCAGCCTGTTATCCCCGGCGTACCTTTTATCCTTTGAGCGATGGCCCTTCCATGCGGAACCACCGGATCACTATATCCGCCTTTCGGCCCTGCTCGACTTGTAAGTCTCACAGTCAAGCACCCTTATGCTATTGCACTCTACGTACGGTTACCAAGCGTACTGAGGGTACCTTTGAAAGCCTCCGATACAATTTTGGAGGCGACCACCCCAGTCAAACTACCCACCAAACAATGTCCTCCGTTAGGAGTTAGACTCCAAATAATTCAAGGGTGGTATTTCAAGGTTGACTCCATGATGCCTAGCGACACCACTTCAAAGTCTCCCACCTATCCTACACATGAATTATCCAAAGTCAATGTTAAGCTATAGTGAAGGTGCACGGGGTCTTTCCGTCCCGTTGCGGGTAATCGGCATCTTCACCGATACTACAATTTCACCGAGCTCGCGGCTGAGACAGTGCTCAGATCGTTACACCATTCGTGCAGGTCGGAACTTACCCGACAAGGAATTTCGCTACCTTAGGACCGTTATAGTTACGGCCGCCGTTTACTGGGGCTTC
>JAHEYB010000006.1 GCA_023251805.1 Bacteroidota bacterium
AGATTTTTTGTGGAGATTTCACAAAGTGCATCACAGTGCCGAACATTTGGATTGGCTGGCAGCACATCGCGAACATCCACTCGATTCCATTTATACTGTTGGATTAATTAATCTTCCAGCATTTGTTTTAGGGTTTCCTTTAGAAACAATAGCAGGCTTAATTGCATTTAGAGGAATATGGGCCATTTATATTCATTCAAATGTTCGTTTGCCAATTGGTCCATTGAGAATATTAATTGGTGCACCAGAGCTACACCATTGGCACCACGATTTAGAACGCGACAGAGGAAATTATGCAAACATCTCTCCTATCATGGATGTTTTATTTGGAACTTATGTTTGTCCGGATCATGAGCCTGAAAAATTTGGAATCAAAGAAGCCTTTCCAAAAAATTATGCGGGGCAATTGATTTATCCAATGTTGCCAAAAGTGATTACGAAGCTATTGTTTAAGAAGAGAGAGTAAGTGTCAGAAAGAGTATTTTGTCATTGCAACTAGCCGCACTTCGACTCCGCTCAGTGTGACGCCAATAGTCACTTCTCACCTTCTACGAAATGATGGTTTTCGCTAATCAACAATGATTGAATCAATCCCCCTAGCCCCCTTTTCCTCCAAAGGAGTCCCTATGGGAAAAGGGGGAATTAGCATTGTCTACAAGATTGGATTAAGAACTCCTAAACCAAACAACTAACAACCACCTACCAACAACTACCTACCAACGCATCAATTGCTCTTTCGTAAATGTCCACTCAGGAGTTTCTAAATCACCTGTGAAATTTGTGCTGTACCAAGGACTGATACTTGCGTTATTAAAATTTTTAAGAATATGAATTTCCTGAGCAGGCATATAGCTTTGCTGAATCATAAATAATTTTTCTCCTGTTGTTTCATTTTCGCAAACATCAACTACTAAAACGGCATGACCGGGAAAGCCGCCCAAAATAAACACATCACCAATTTGAATGTCTTTGATATTGGGAACTTTTTTTAATTCTTTGCTTAGTGAAGAAGTGCCTGCATAATTAAAAATGGTATTCATATACGATTTAAATGTTTTGTAAGAATCGTCTTTAGTAGCACTTTTCGACCATGTAACCGAATTTCCTTTTATTACGGTACGATAACCTTCGCTCCATTTTTCAAAACCAATTGTGTGTCCACTAGTAAAATTAAAATGCAAACTTTCAATTATTTTTTGAGAATACAAATATTCCGCACGCATACGCATAACAGCATCGGCACATTGTTGCAGGTCGGTTGTTCCAACATCAATGTCAACCACAGCAGCGTGCCCGGCTTGATAACGTTTTTTTTCTCCATTGTACAAAAGCACATCGGGATTGCCCGATTTCAAAGGAAGATAGCGAAGCCAATTTCCAAAAGAACCAATCTTCGCCTCATTTCTCACAAATCCTTTTGGTGTGGCTATTCGATAAATTAATGCATTTTTAATCTCATAATTTGATTTCCAACAATATGTATTGAATGTTGTTGCGGCATTAAGTATCGTATCAGGCAAGGAAGCATGTAAAACCAAACCATTGGTTTCATCAGCACTTGTTTGATTGCAAGAATGAAAACAAATAAGTGTAAAGGCGAGAAGTATGGAACGTATCAGCCTCATTTATTTTTCCTCTTTGTGTTGTTTTAAAAACGGTTTATGCGAACGGTACACAACATAGTTAAGTGACAATTGAAAAACGCCAAAACTAACTTGTGTTTTATCAAAAAAAGCAGAAGAAGAAATAGTGTATCTGGTAGCAAGAGCAAAATTTTCATTTAAGTCGAGCTCAACACCTGCTAAAAAAGAAACGTCAGCAGGTTTAATATTATTATATGGTTGAACGTTTACACCATTAGCACTCGTTTGATCCAAAAGAACAATTTTAGAATTTGTAAACGTAGAATATTGTCCGCCCATATTAAACCGAATATTATCGCCCAATTTATATTGAAGATAAACCGGAACATCCACATAAAAATAACGGAATTTAGTAATGGGGGATTCTGTTCTGAATGCTTTTCCGGTATACAACAATTCCAGTCCAATGTTCAACTTATCCGACAAAACAATGGTATACATAAAACCGCCACTGCATAATATTCCGGGGCGGTAAGTAATTGTATCGTTGAGTAACCTGGAGCTGGTCATGCCTACAGTAAAAGAAAAAGTAGAATATACTTTATTAGAATATTCCTGTGACGATGCGTTAAAAGAAAACAAGCATAAGAGCAAAGTCGTTATGCTTGTTTTTAAAAATGAATTAAATATCATGAATTATTTTAATGAAACCTTTACTGTATAACTACCGGTATTGCTGGCATTATAAACTGTTTCGTAAATAGAGATGTACAACATTCCGGTTGAAGTAGCAGTGCCACTAAATTTCGCTCCGGCTTTTAAAGCAGCGGTAGAAGTTTCTCCGAGTTTATAAACCACATTTCCGTATGCAGGATAAGTGTTTCCACCATAATCACCTTCATAATCACTAACTGGAGGAGCGGTAGAGCCTGAAATGGTTCCATCCGGTTTGTATTTACTTCCGGATAAACTGGCAAACGTAATTTCACCGCTGGCAGTGATGCTAAATTTTTGTCCCTGCTTGAGCATAATACCTGTTTTTAGCCAACCACCGTTTGCATTGGAGCTGATATGTTTTGTGGCTAACAATTTAAACGTCATGTCTCCACTTCCATTATCACCAATATACATAACATCAATGTGTTTGATTTTTTCTTTCGGAATACTTAGTGTTCCATATTCTGTTTTCAAATCAATTTTTGCAAAATCGTAGGTTCCACCCATTGAATATTCATAATCAATAGAAACAACATCTTTATCCGATATAGTGCTTTCAACATTGTATTTTGATTGCAGTTCGATCAATGCTCCATCGGCAGTATAATCAACATATGTAGAAGGTTCGTATTTAGCAGAATAAATAAAATCGGTAATAGCAGGAATTGCTTTGATGTCCATTTTTGTTAATTCCTCAAAAGCCGTTTTACGCATTTGCTCATTTGAATTGGATAATTGTTTCACTAAATTGCTTACTTTATCGCTAGTAGCTTTATCGCTAGTTATTCCTAAATCCAATGCTGTAACATTTTTTAGAGGGATGTCTAGTTTTCCGTAAGCAGTAACCAAAGAGATACTTGACATTTTAGAAGTTCCACTTACAACATTTCCATCGCGGAGTGTAAGTTTTAATTCTACGTCAGTTTGAGCTTGAAGATTCAGTCCAAGTAACATCACAAATGAAATGTACATTAGTTTTTTCATACAGGTTGGGATTATTGAGTTTGCACTTCAGTATCTCTTAAATATTCTACTTCTGTAATAGGCACATTGTCTTTAAAGAAATAAATCGGACCAAAAGAAGTTTCTTTTCTAACATACAAATGCCCTTCCAATCCTTTCACAACAATTCTTCTTGTTACTTTAGCATTGTTTTCTGAAGCACTTTCCTCAGTGATACCTTCAGGATATTTTTTTGCCAATTCGCTTTTAAATTCTTCGTTTGATGCAGTAGTAGTTGTTGTAGTTGTATTTTTCTTTTTCAATAGAATATCAATTTCAGCAACTTTATCCTTAGGATATTTTTCAGTAGGTTTAATCAAAGAGGCATCCAGGTATTTATTTTTTGCCGATTTATAATCTTTCACCGCAAATAATTTATCACCTTTTTCAATAACAGCTAAATACTCAGCCTCCTTCACTTTCGCACGAGCAAGTCCGTCTACAATAGAATTTATTTCAGAAATTTTATTTCCCGGATAAGGTTCAGTAGGTTTGATTGTTTGCGCTTCTTTGTAAGCAGCAATTGCATTGTTATAATCTTTATTCGCCAACAATCCATCCGCTTTAGCAACAGCAGCTTCGTATTTAGTTTGTTTTGCTTGCGTATTAGCTTGGTCGGTTAGTTGAGCATTTATTTTTGTTAATTGGTCTTTCGGATATTGTTCATTAGGTTTTATTCCGAGTGCTTCGTTATAGGAAGTTTTTGCAGTTGCATAATCTTTCGCACTAAAATCAGCATCCGCTTTAGCGATAGCGGCTTTGTATTTTGCATCCAATTCTTTTGCTCCCGCTTCTTTAGCCAAAATAGCATCAATGGCAGCCAATTTATCTTTCGGATATTTTTCTACAGCTTTTATTTCAAGCGCTTGATTGTATGCAGCTTTTGCATCGTCATAACTTTTGGACGCAAAGGCGGCATCACCTTTTGCAATGGCAGCTAAATATTTTTCATTCAATGCTTTTGAAGCAGCATCTTTATTTGCCAAATCAGAAAGTATTTTATCTATCTCCGCAATTTTATCCGTAGGATATTGTTCACCCGGTTTAACACCTAGTGCTTCGTAATATGCTGTTTTTGCAGCAGGATATGTCTTTGCTTTGAATGCAGCATCGGCTTTTGCGATAGTAGCTTTGTATTTTGCTTCCAATTCTTTTTCCTTTGCCAAGCGATCTTTTTCTGCTGCATCACCTGCTAATGCTTTTTCTATTTCCGCTAATTTATCTTTCGGATATTTTTCATTTGGTTTATAACCTAGTGCTTCGGTATAAGCAGTTTTAGCGGCAGCATATGTTTTTGCAGAAAGCGCAGCATCACCTTTTGCAACAGCAGCAGTATATTTTGCTTCAAGCTCTTTTGCTCCCATTTCTTTTGCAAGAATGGCATTTATCTCCGCAATTTTATCTTTCGGATATTTTTCAGATGCTTTATATGTCAGTGCCTCGTTATAAGCAGTTTTGGCATCGTCATATTTTTTTGTTCCTAAAGCGGCATCTCCTTTTGCTATGGCGGCAGCATATTTTTCAGCCAATTCTTTTTCTTTCGCTAATCGAGCTTGTTCTGCAGCGTCTTTTGAAGCAGCATCTGCAATGGCTTTATCAATTGCTGCTAGTTGTGATTTGGGATAGGCTTCAGCAGGTTTAAATCCAAGTGCTTCGTTGTAACCCGATTTGGCAGCATCGAATGATTTTGTTTTAAATGCAGCATCACCCTTTGCAACAGCCGCTTTGTATTTTTCATCCAACTCCTTTGCGCCCATTTCTTTTGCAAGGATGGCATCTATTTCTGCAATTTTATCTTTTGGATATTGTTCCGATGCTTTTATGGACAGTGCTTCATTGTATGCCGTTTTTGCAGCAGCATATGTTTTTGCTTTTAAAGCAGCATCACCTTTTGCAACAGCTGCTTTGTATTTTGCCTCCAATTCTTTTTCTTTTGCCAAACGATCTTTTTCGGCAGCGTCATTTGCTAAAGCTTTTTCTATTTCTGCTAATTTATCTTTTGGATATTGTTCGTTTGGTTTATAACCTAGTGCTTCGGTAAAAGCAGTTTTTGCAGTAGCATACGTTTTTGCAGAAAGAGCAGCATCACCTTTTATAATAGCGGCTTTGTATTTTTCTTCTATGGCTTTAGCGCCCATTTCTTTTGCAAGGATTGCATCTATCTCCGCAATTTTATCTTTCGGATATTTCTCAGTTGCTTTGTAAGTAAGTGCTTCGTTATAGCTTGTTTTCGCTCCTGCATAATCTTTTGTTCCAAAAGCAGCATCCGCATTTTTAATAGCAACAGCATATTTTTCAGCCAATTCTTTTTCTTTTGCCAAACGCGCTTTCTCTGCGGCATCTTTTGAAGCGGCATCAGCCAAGGCTTTATCAATAGCAGCTAGTTGTGCTTTTGGATAAGCTTCGGCAGGTTTAAAACCCAAGGCTTCATTATAACCTGATTTGGCAGCATCGTATGAATTGGTTTTAAAAGCAGCATCCGCTTTTGCAATGGCTGCAGTATATTTATCATTCAATTCTTTTGCACCCAATTCTTTAGCAAGAATAGCATCTATTTCTGCGATTTTATCTTTCGGATACTGTTCTCCCGATTTAACAGCAAGTGCATCGTTATATGCAGATTTTGCCGCATCATACGTTTTTGCTTTTAAAGCTGCATCACCTTTTGCAATAGCTGCTTTGTATTTTGCTTCTAGTTCTGTTGCCTTACCCGCCTCAGCAATTGCTTTATCAATTTCTGCTAATTTATCTTTGGGATATTGTTCAGCCGATTTTAATCCGAGTGCTTCATTGTACCCTGCTTTAGCGGTTGTGTAATCTTTTTTAGCAAGAGCGGCATCCCCTTTTGCAAGCGCTGCATTGTATTTATCATTCAGTGCTTTTTCTTTTGCTAAACGATCTTTTTCTGCTGCATCTTTAGCAGCGGCATCCGCCAATGCCTTGTCGATTTCCGCAATTTTATCTTTTGGATATTGTTCGGCAGGTTTTATACCCAAAGCTTCATTGTAAGTAGCTTTAGCATTTGTATAATCTTTTGCAGATAATAGTTTATCGCCTTTTGCAATGGCGGCTGCATATTTTTCGGCCAATGCTTTTTCAGAATTTTCTTTTGCAGCAATATCAGCAAGTATTTTATCTATTTCTGCAATTTTTGTTTTGGGATATTGCTCATTCGGCTTTAATTTTAACGCTTCTTCATAACTTGGTTTAGCAAATGTATATAACTTCGAATTAAATGATTTATCAGCATTTGCAATTGCTGTTTTATATTTTTCATCTAATTCTTTTTGTGATTTTTCTTTTGCAAGTATGTCGGCCAATATTTTATCAATTTCTGCAATTTTATCTTTAGGATATTTTTCGGCAGGCTTTAAAGCAGATGCTTCTGTATACGCAGTTTTTGCTCCATCATAAGTTTTAGCTGCTAATCCGGCATCTCCTTTTTGAATAGCTGCTTTGTATTTTGCTTCCAGCTCCGCTCCTTTTGCGGCATCAGCCAATAATTTTGCTATCTCATCCAACTTCCCTTTGGGGTAGACTTCAGCGGGTTTTAATTTTAAAGCATCGGTATAAGAAACTTTTGCTGCATCGTAATTTTTTGCAGTAAATGCCGCATCTGCTTTTGCAATGGCGGCTTTATAATCTGCTTCTAATGCAGCATTTTTAGAAGCATCGGCAATTAATTTTTCTATTTCAAGGATTTTACTTTTGGGATAGGCTTCACCAGGCTTTATGCTCAAAGCATCAGTATAAGCAGCTCGCGCTGTTGTATAATCTTTTTTACCAAAAGCTGCATCACCTTTAATTATAGCTGCTTCGTATTTGCTTGCTGCTGCGCTTTCTAAAGCCGTTTTGTTTTTTTCTTCTTCCTCCGCTTTCTTAATTGCTTCCTTTTCTATCTGATTTAGTTTATCCAACTCATCGAGCATCGACTGTGAATAAGCTTTATCATAGTCTATTTCCTTAATTTTATCATCGTAATAAAACTTCGCTAGGGGCTGACTTAAAATCGCGTTTACTTGAGAAACAACACCCGGATCTTTTGGCATTTCAAAAAGACTCACTTCTATATCTTGTCCCCCAAACTCTTCTTTGGCACGGTCGTCAGGTACACCTTTTGTATTAAAATAAAACTTTTTCGAAATGTGTCCCGCTTTTGTAATTGTTAGCGTGTATTCGCCATTCAATTCCATTTTCACATCAAAGCGACCACTAGAGGTGGTTGTTTGTTGGGCAATTTGTGTTGAGCCTTTGTATAAAGTTACGGTAGCTCCTTCCAGCTTTTTTCTGGTTTTTTTTACTGTACCTTTTACATCGTAAATATTGGCTTGTGCTTGGACATCATTTGTGATGAAAACAAAGGTCAACAACAACAAACATCCCAACAATAATTTGGCGTTCTTTTTAAAAATGCTTTTAAATGGAGTAAAAATCATATTAAATCTTAATTTTCAATTACTTATGACACATATCTTGCGTAATTAGCAAATATCGTAAAAATTGGTTAAAAACAACGCAAATCAGACAATAAGTTTGCCACAAAATTTACACATAAAAACAGCGTGTTTTTCTACTGGTTTTAATTTTAATTTTTTTTGCTTACTTTTATAAAAAAAGCCTTTAAAATATACATCTTCAATGAGTCTAAGCTACTGGGAACAAACTACTTATTTCAACGATATCGATGTCGCAATTATTGGTAGCGGAATTGTAGGATTGAACGCGGCATTAACTCTCAAAAAAAAGCATAGTAATTTAAAGATACTTGTACTCGAAAGAGGTATGTTGCCTAGCGGTGCAAGCTCTAAAAATGCAGGATTTGCTTGCTTTGGCAGTGCAAGTGAACTGCTTACCGATTTAAAAAACACATCAGAAAATGAAACCTTCTCACTGGTGGAAAAACGCTGGAAAGGTTTACTGCGACTGAGAAAAAATTTGGGAGACAAAACCATTGATTTTCACAATTGGGGTGGGTATGAGGTTTTTGACTCTAACAAACAATATGATTTTTGCGAATCAAAAATTGCTTATTTGAATAAGCATACTTCTCCTATTATCGGTAAAAAAAATGTGTATCAAAATGCCGACAGCAAGATTAAATCGTTTGGTTTCAAGCAAGTAAAACACATGATAGTAAATACTGCCGAAGCCCAAATAGACACAGGAAAAATGATTAGCGCCCTCATTTCAAAAGTAAGAAAATTGGGCATTGAAGTCATAAATGGATTTGATGTAAAAAGTGTAGAAGATGATGGAAAAAGTGTGACAATTAGTGCTAGCGACCATTCTGTTTTAAAATGCAAAAGAGTAATTATTGCGACAAATGGTTTTGCAAAGCAGCTTTTACCCGGGTATGCAGTTGAGCCTGCTCGAGCACAAGTTTTAATTACTCAACCCATTAAAAACTTAAAACTAAAAGGCACGTTTCATTTCGATAATGGGTATTATTACTTTAGAAATATTAACAACAGGGTTTTATTTGGCGGAGGAAGAAATCTGGATTTAAAAACGGAAGAAACAACCGAATTTGGTTTAACACAATTGGTGCAAAATAAATTAGAAAGCTTATTGAGTACCATGATACTTCCAAACAGCAAGCACACGATTGATATGCGCTGGAGCGGAATAATGGGTGTTGGTCCACAAAAGAAAAGTATTGTAAGAGCAACGAGCAACAATGTTTTTTGTGCTGTTCGACTAGGTGGAATGGGTGTTGCAATTGGTAGTTTGGTAGGCGAAGAAGTTGCACAAATGGTTTCCGAAAGTATGTAACACTTACAATTTTATTTTTACCATTAGAATGTCGTCAATACAGAGACTTCACTCTGCATTTCCGTTTGACTATACCCTAATGCCAACTACTAAAATATCGTCAACTTGCTCCACGCTTCCTTTCCACTGATTGATGGTTGTTTCAAGGATTTGTTTTTGTTCTTGCATGGAATGTTTTTGAATGTTTAAAAGTAATTCTTGAAAACGTTTCGTCATAAACTTCTTTCCTTTTTCTCCACCAAATTGATCCACAAATCCATCGGTAAACATATATATGGTGTCACCAGAAGATAAAGTATGTAAATTATTATGAAACACTTTTTTATCCATATCGGATTGCATACCACCAATCGCAAATTTATTTGCTTGAATTTCTGTTATCACTCCATCACTAATAATGTACAACGAACGATGCCCACCCGCATATTGCAAATCCTTTCCTTCAATTCGCACAATGGCAATGTCCATTCCATCATTTGTATCATTGTCTTGCTGATTTTGTTTTAAAGATAATCGAACACCATCATTTAAATAATTCAAAATTTTTGCAGGCTCTAAAATCTTTTTCTCATATACAATTTCATTCAACAAAGAGTTTCCAATCATACTCATAAAAGCTCCGGGAACACCATGTCCTGTGCAATCTACACAAGCTAAAATACTTTTATTTTCAACTTTTGCAAACCAATAAAAATCCCCGCTTACAATGTCTCTAGGTTTAAAAAATACAAATGATTGTGGTAATGATTTTTGAATTTCAGTATCCAATGGCAAAATGGCTTTCTGAATCCGTTTTGCATAGTTGATACTATCGGTAATGTCTCTGTTTTTTTGTTCTACCAAAACATTTTTATGCTCAATTTCTTGATATGCTACTTGCAATTCATCTTTTTGTTTTTCAATTTTGGCAGTACGTTCAATTACTTTCCCTTCAAGAACTTTATTTTCTTTCGCTAATTTTTTTGTTTTCCAATTCGTATAGAAAAACGAAAGAGCAATCAAAAGAAAAATGCACAAGAAATAAAACCATGTTCTTCTCCAAAAAGGTGGCTCAATCACAAAATCAAATTGTGTAAACGAACGTTGTTCCCAAAAACCATCGTTATTACATGCCATTACTTGGAACGTATAATCACCCGGAGGCAAGCCTGAATAGGTTGCTTCGGCTTTATCGGTAGCCGGACTCCAATCCTTATCAGCGCCAATCAAACGATATTTGTAACGCACCTTTTCAGGATTAGACGTATTGATTCCAATAAAACTAAAGGTTAAGTGATTGTTTGTGTAATCAAGTACCAACTGTTGAGGTAAGGCGGTTTTTTCATCCAGACTATCTGTAAATTTTTTCCAATCCGTTTTTTCAAAAAACAATTTTACATCAGTGATATATGTTTTTGGTGGATTTACATTAAGCTCATCGCATTCAGGATTGTATTTTGTCAGTCCTTTTTTTGTTCCAAACCACAAACAACCATCCGCATCACGAATAGCTGCGTTGTGTGTACATTCAATTCCTGTAAAACCTTCTTCTTTTGCGTAAAAACGAATATCGACCTTCTTTGTATTTTCATACGCCATCATATTTAACTTGTTCAATCCTTTACTGGTAGAAATGTAGAGATTTTCATTTTGGTCGAATACCATCGCAGCAACAGCATCATCACTCAAGCCATCTTTACTGGAAATAGTTTTAAATGCCTTTCCATCAAACTCACAGATGCCACCACCAAAAGTTCCAAGCCACATGTTGTTTCTACTCTGCACAATGCTAATTACATTGTTATTTGGCAAGCCTTGTTCTTTTTTGTACACTCTGAATTTTTTTCCATCAAAAATATTTAAACCACCATCCCAAGTACCAATGCACAATTCACCTGCATTGTTTGTAACAAGTGTATAGATATACGGACTACTTAATCCGTCTTCGGCAGAATAATTTTTAAAACTTGTACCATCAAAGCGAGTGAGTCCGCCAGACCAAGAAGCTGCCCATACGTTATTGTTTTCACATAAAATAGTCGTCACAGGAAATGAGGTAATGCCATCTTTTTTGGTAAACTTTTTTAGTTTCCCATCTTTGAAACTATACAACGCATTTGCATCGCCTAGCCACAAAACACCTTTATTGTCCATTGCCATGGCTGATGCATGAAATTTTTCGAATTGTTTGTCGAGCAATTCAATTCCTTTTTCTTTTGAATATTTATAAATTCCGCTAGAGGAATTAATAACTATGTTGCCATCATTATCGCTAAGCAATTGATTAACGATGTCGGTTCCCAATCCATCTTTTTCCAGATAGTGGATAAATCGTTCCCCTTGAAACATCACTATTCCTAAGCCCCACGTGCTAGCCCACAAATTGCCTTCTTTATCTTGTGTAATGTTTAACACAATATCGCCAGGCAAACCCCTCTTAGAATTTATTCTTGTATATATTTTTTTTTCTTTATTGTATTTCACAATGCCATTACTCGTTGTGGCAAACCACAAATTACCTTTGTGATCATCTATCATCATATAGATTAAACCATTATCAAGGTATGGAGAAGAGCCGCTTGAAAAAATATATCCACCAGTGGCTTTGCGAACAGCTTTTGTCATTCCTTTGAAAGTAGAAATCCACACATTGCCTTCATCATCTTCATTGAAACACATCACAGTATGATGTGTCAATCCATCTTTTTCCGAATATTGTTTTACCTTCTTACCATCGAAACAATATGCTCCACCTTCCCAAACGGCCACCCATAAAATTCCTTTGCTATCTTCAAAAACAGACATAATTGGTACTTCCGGGAAACCATCTTTTTGAGTAAAATGTTTTACCTTTTTTCCATCGTAACTGTACAAACCGTTGTCGGATCCAAACCAAATGGTTCCCGATTTACTTTCAACAATTGTATAAATCTTCTCATTGATTTTTGTGCTAGTATCTTTTAATCTCGTAAATGTTTGGCCATCGTATTTACATACACCTGCCCCCATTGTTCCTAACCACAAATTACCATTACGATCTTCTATTATCGGACGAATGATATTGTTTGGTAGTCCGTCTTTTTCGGTATAATTAATAAATGTTTTGCCATCAAACTTGCTGAGCCCGCCTCCGTAAGTAGAAAACCACATATAGCCTTTTGAATCTTGCAAAATGGAAGACACTTGCGAATGCGCAAGTCCGTCTTGCACATTGTATTGACGGAAATTGTATTGTTGAGCCTTTAAGCTATGAAAAGCAAAAAGAACAAAAGTAAAAATGAAAAACGATTTTCTTAGCTGAATCATCTTATGTAAAAATAGAAAAAATGCCTTAATAAAAGGGCTTATTCAAAAGTATTGATTATCAAATTTTTATTGTAAATTTGGTCTACCGAAAACGGCAAAATGAAACACTTTGTCAAAATACATTTCATTCTTCTACTACTCTGCTTTTTCTCTATAAAAAATGGAATAGCACAAACATTCCTCAATGGCGACTTTGAAATAAACACTGCAGGTACCGACCAAATTAATTTGGGCAATGCAGCGTTCAACGGATTTATGTCGAACACCATTGCATTTGGCTCTTTTGGAGATATGGACATTATTTCTTCTGCGACTTATTGTGGTTTAGCACAAAATGGTTTGTGGTATGTAGCATTTACAGGTTCGGGTACTGATGCAATTACAATGCAACTATCCGCAGCACTAACTGCAGGAACAACTTATACTATTTCTTATTGGGACAAAGGTTGTTGGGGAACTTATGCAACCAGCTCTCCGGCTGTTGAAATTGGAGTTTCTACTGTAGCAGGAGCTTTTGGAACACCAGTATATGTTGCGCCCCTTCCTACAAATGGTGTTTGGGTAAACCGAACGTTTTCGTTTGTTGCGCCTGTAAGTGGTGCATTTATTACGGTTCAACTTCCTGCAGGAGGATTAGGTGATTGGACCCAAGTAGATAATTTTACTTTTATTATCACCACTCCTACACCACCGGTTACTAATTTTTCGGTATCAAACAATACCATATGTGCGGGCACATGTGTAGCGTTTACCGATTTAAGTACAAACACTCCAACTAGCTGGACATGGACCTTTGCGGGAGGAACACCAAGCACATCCACTGTTCAGAATCCTAGTTCTATTTGTTATGCAACTGCTGGAACCTATGCTGTAACGCTTAGTTCAAGCAATGCTTCAGGAGCAGATACACTTTTACAAACGAGTTACATTACCGTAAATCCGATTGATGTTGCTACGTTTAATTATAGTACTTCATCTTATTGCCAGAGTGGAGCAAACCCAAGTCCAACAATTACAGGAACTGCAGGCGGAACATTCACATCAACGGCAGGTTTATCAATTACGGGTTCCACCGGAACAATTAATTTAGCGGCAAGTACTCCCGGAACCTATACTGTTACTTATACAACTGCAGGCGCTTGTCCAGCAACAGCCACTGCATCCGTGACAATTACAACCATTGCTGATGCAACATTTAATTATGCAGGACCTTATTGTCAAAATGCGACAGACCCTTCTCCAACATTAGGAGCAGGAGCTTCATTAGGAACATTTACTTCCACCGCAGGCTTAATAATTAATGCCGCTACGGGAGTTGTTGATTTGAGTGCAAGTACTCCGGGAACGTATACGGTTACTAATTCTGTTGCCGCTTCTGGAACTTGTCCTGCTGCAACTGCCACTGCTACTATTACAATCAATTCAATTCCTGTTCCTGTTATTACCGGAACAACAACTATTTGTTCGGGCGCTACAACTGTTTTAACAGCAAGTGGTGGAAGTACTTATGCTTGGAGTACAGGTGCAGTAGTAGCATCGGTGAGTGTGAGTCCTGGCACATCTACCACATACACTGTTACAGCAAGCAATGGCGGATGTACTGCCACAGCAACACAATTGGTAACAGTTAATCCTCCTTCAACAAGTTCAATGAGCGCAATAATTTGTCAGGGTAGCACATATGCACTTCCATCTGGAACAAGCGTTTCGTCTGCAGGAGTTTATAATGATACTTTAAGCACAATTTCAGGATGTGATAGTATTATAACTGTAACATTAAGTGTAACTCCTCCACCTGTAGGAACGATTAATGCAACTATTTGTGCCGGACAAAGCTATACGCTTCCTTCCGGAGCGACTGCTGCAAATCCAGGGACATACAGCGATACAGTTAGTACTTCCGGTGGGTGCGACAGCATTGTTACGGTTAACTTAACTGTAAATACTGCATTTGTTTTTGCAGGATTAGATACAGTGATAGATTATGGCAGCAGCACCGTGCTTACAGCATCAGGTGGTATTACTTATTCGTGGTCGCCTTCAAGTGGATTGAGCAGCACAAGCACTGCAAGCACAACCGCTTCACCAACCCAAACAACATCCTACACCGTTACAGCAACCAACGCGAATGGATGCTCGGCTTCCGATGTTGTGATTGTAGTTGTTGATTTACCTCCTTGTGCAGGTTCATCGGTTGATTTAAAAACACTTATTCCAAATGCATTTTCTCCAAACGATGATGGATTGAACGATGAATTGTGTATTCCTCAAAATCCTTGTATTGTTAAATTAACGATTTCTATTTACGATCGTTGGGGAGAAAAAGTATATGAAGGCGCTTCATTGGATGCTTGTTGGAATGGAACATACAGAGGCAAAAAATTGGATTCTGCAGTTTTTGCTTATCAGTTTGAAGTAGTATTTGTTGATGGAACAAAAGGAAGTGGAAAAGGTAATATTTCATTGATTAAATAATGAGAGAAAAAAATTATATAGCTATTCTTGTTTTCACAACCATGCTTTTCATTTCTGCAAAAGCACAGGATAGCCATTTTTCACAGTACGATCATTCCCCCTTGAATATCAATCCCGCTTTAACAGCAGTGGATAAAAATTTGCATGTTGTGTTACATCACAAAGACCAATGGAAATCGTTGAACGGATACCGTACTGATGAACTTTCATTTGAAATGCGATTTGATCCTACCAGTTGGATAAAAATTAAAAATCGAACTGCTTTATACAAAAAGAAGAAGCAAAAAGGGTTTGCATTAGGAATAAGTTTACTTGGCGATAAAGCAGGTGACGGCAATATGCAAAAATTATGCGCAACATTTTCATTGGCTTATCACATGATGCTGGATCCTAACAACAGGATTTCTGCCGGATTTTTAACCTCTGCAAAACAAAGAAGCATAAGCCCCAATAATCTTAGATATAATAGTCAGTATAACTATCTTGGAGCTTATGACCCTACTATGCAATCCGGAGAGATATACAAATCAAATAGTCTTTCCTACAGCGATTATTCTGCAGGTGTTTGTTATAGTTTTGGTGAAGAAAATAAATATATGGAATCGAACGACAACAAATCATTTAAACTTGGAGTTGCATTCGACCATTTATCTCGCCCTGAGCAAGCTTACATTACTGATATTCATTCGAAAAGTTATATGAAGTATACCTTGCATGCACAAACCTTGCTTGGAATAAAAAATTCTTCTATCAGTGTGGGAGCCTCTGCCATTTCAATGATTCAGGGACCGCAAAATGAAATTACAATGGGAATGCTTTTGAAATACAGAATGAAAGAAGAATCAAAATACACCGGCATTAAAAAAGGAATGGCTATTTCTCTTGGTTGTTCTTACCGATTCAGAGATGCATTAATTCCATACATGCAATTTGAACTAGCTCGATATGCTATTGGAATTAGTTATGATGTAAATCTTTCAGGATTACAAAAAGCAACAACAGGAAGAGGTGGTTTGGAAGTGACTTTACGATTCTTTAATCCTGTCCCTTTCTTATTCCAGAAGAAAGTGAAAGCTAGTTTTAGCTAATAAAAAAAGAGGCATGTAAACCACATGCCTCTTTTTAATTTTACACTGCTAAAATTACTTTTTTACAATTCGTTTGTTTATGGTTGACGTTTCAGACACCAATCGAATAAAATAAACTCCATTCGAATAGTCTGACATATCAAGAACAAACACTTTTTTATCAGAAGTAGTTTTAAAAATTTCTCTTCCTGTTACATCTGTTAAAATCAATTCGTAATTTTTATTATTGTTGCTTATTTCTATGTTTAATATATCACTCGTTGGATTTGGATACATCTTACCTAACATCTCAGTAGAAGTATTTATTCCCGTTGCCGCGCAATTTTCAACAACAAGGTTTTGAGCAATCATAGATTGACAAGAATTGATATCGGTGTAGGTATACGTAATTGAAAAAGTTCCTATTCCAGAAGTAGCAGGATTAAAATTACCGGCACTCACTCCTGTTCCTGAATATGTTCCGCCTGTTGGCATTCCACCCGACAAAGCAAAAGAAGGGTCATTATCACAAACTGTATCAGTAGCTAAATTAAAAGACACAGCAGGAAGAGGGTTGGTAGTAACACTAACCATATCTGTATTGGTACAACTATTTGCAGCCGTTCCAGTAACAGTATAAACAGTAGTTCCAATAGGCGAAGCAAAAGCAACTCCATTAGTAACTCCACCGTTCCAAACATAACTTACTGCACCTGCACCATTTAAAGTAGCCATGTTGCCAAAACAAACCGACTGATCTAAACCAGCATTCACGGTTGGAGAAGGAATAAAAGTGATAGTGATTTGTGCTGTTGTTACCGGACAAACACCTGTTCCCGTAGGAGTCAAAGTAAGAATAACACTTGATGCTGCTATATCCGCAGCAGAAGGTGCATAAGTAGTATTTAAATTCATAGGGTTTGCAAATGTTCCCGTTCCACTGGTTGTCCAGTTTCCTCCCGTTGCTCCCGTAACACTTCCAGAAACTACAACTGCCGGAACCGCTGAACAAACAGTTTGATTTGTTCCTGCGTTTGCTGTAGATGCTGCTGTTACTGTAATGTTTAAATTGAAAGTCATTGGAGGACAACCATCACCATATGTTTTTATAACGGTAATTGTTCCATTTGTAGCAATATTGTTAATTGTCACCATTTGTGAAGTACTACTTCCGCTAATGATTCCTGTGGTTGTTGACCAGCTATAAGCAGAAGCAAATTCATTATTGATAGAAAACTGAACACCGCTAGAGTTTGCACAAACAGAAGTAGGTCCCATGATAGTTGCCACTTCATTACAATAATGAAATTTAACATCATCAATCAATAAAGTGCTATTGTTAACAGCTGTCATCCATCTTCCTGATTCAAATGAAATAAAAGCACTATCAGGTGTTGGTCCAGGTGTTGGTATATTCATTGATTTAAATGTCCAAGTAGCAGATGGTAGCAGCGCCATCCAATTGCCAGTAACACCAATTCCTCCTGCTAATAAATTTACGTATGCCGAAGCTGTATCCACTCCTGGAGTAGAATACTTATAATAAAAACCAAAACCTTTAGGAGTAGATGGAATACTCATTCCAGGTCGCATTAAACAAGGGCCACCACCTGGAGGGCAATCCCATGAACCCATTTGAGCTCGACCTATTCTGCTGTCGGAGCCTGAAATAATATTTTTTAAGAGCAAAGAATAATTTCCTGCATAAGCATCCATGGATTTAGCAAAAGTAATTTTCTCGGGCACATCAACTTCTACAGTCCAGTCCAAAGGAATTTCAACAGCAGGAATATCTTGCCATACATCTAAATTTCCACCAAGAAAAACATCGGTGGTTCCTGTCCAAGCAAAATTATCTACTTCCAAAAAATCTCCCGGAGTACCTAAATTTGTCATTATTTGATCTGAGCAAGTAACAAATATGATACAAGAATCTGGGTTCATAGTAAGAGCAGGAGAAAATGTATAGTTCATCAAAGTAAATGTACTCTGACTACCACTAATAGGATAAATATATGCACCAGGATAAATTCCGTTTCCGGCTCCTGAAGCAACCCCTGCAGTAGTTGGCAAAAAAGCAATAAAACCTGCAGTGGATGCATTCACATTGTAGCGAACATTCACATTACAGCCTGTTAATGGTTGAACAGCAGGAAGTGGAACACCGTCTGACATTGCCCCACCATTCACATTTCCCCATGAGCAATAGCCATTCAAAGTATCTCCAAATGGAGAAAGAA
Source organism: Bacteroidota bacterium (assembly GCA_023251805.1). GTDB lineage: Bacteria > Bacteroidota > Bacteroidia > 2-12-FULL-35-15 > 2-12-FULL-35-15 > 2-12-FULL-35-15. Next base: position 18,142 of record JAHEYB010000006.1, read on the forward strand.
TATTTTCAACACGTACTGCACTTCCAGAAACACCGGGAACTTCTGTGGCATTCAGAAGCCCATATTGATAAAATGTTTCAAAATTAGAACTTGAAAACAATGGAGTAGGCAAAACAACTGGATGCTGAAAAGTAGGGGCTATTGTCCAATTTTCAAAACTATTGTTTGGTACCACTTGTGCTTTGATGCTATTTACGCTTGTAAGAATAGATACAGCCATAAATGCATTGAGTAGATTTTTTTTCATAATGGAGTCATTTTAGTTTGTACCAAATTTATAAAAATTTGAAAAATAAACAACAAAAAAATTATTTATTTAGATATAAAAAACACAATTCACTATTTAAGTGTAAGGTTTTTTAACTGATTGGCAATAAATCGCAAAACCAAAACCCTTTGGTAGATGTGGCATTGATGTTACAATCCGTTTTTTTTATTTCTAGTGGCTTGTAAACTTTTTCTCCGAGAGTAAATTTGATGCGATTTTTAAAAATAGGACCGTCAAAACAAAAAGTATGATATTCGCCATTCTCTCCGCAAGGATCTACATCCTTTGGCAATGCCTGCAAGAACGCTGCATCTATCTCCACTCCTACATTTTCTTCTTTTAAGGATGCGTCATTTACACAGCACGTGATTGTTTTAAATTCCAAATCAATAAATTCATTTATTAACTTCTTTGTGTCTTTTTTCCACAAAGGAAATTCAGCTTTTAATCCAACCTTAGCCAAATTATTTTCTCTATACAATCTTAAATCTTCTAAAAATATGTCTCCGAAAATAACTTTTGTTACACCTAGCAATTTGTATTTCAAAAGCAATACTTCCATTTCTTTTTCGTACTCTTTATTAGTGCCCTCTGATACATACATTTTGATTAAAGGTAAACCAATGGACTTGGCTTGTTCTTCCAACAGTTCTTCCCGAACACCATGCATAGATATTCTTTTAAATTGTGCGTTGATAGTGGTTAGTAATGCAACAATTTCATATTTATCTTCTAAACCAATAGTATACAATGCTAGAGCGGAGTCTTTCCCTCCGCTCCAACAAAATATGCATTTCTCTTTTTTCATTATCTGAAAAAGAAATTACCTGGAATAACCCCAACAGCAAAACTGTCAACCAGTGTGGCAGAAGCATTGTATCGAATAACTTTTCCATTACTAACAAAATCTACCGCATCCGAGCCATAGAAATAATCATTGGTTGGATCTATTCCAAAACCATAAAAACTTCTATTAATAAGTGCTGTTCCACTTAATATTGACGATGACGTTGAATGTGAATACACCGCACTGCTATATGAATAATACAACATCGTTTTTGCATTGTTGATTACCAAATTTGATGGTTGCGAAAAAGTAGATGCAAATGGTAATGATAAATCTACCGCATTAGTGGCGGTATCAATACGAACCAATTTACCTGGCTTTTGTAAAAACGTGTAGGTTGCATCCCATTCTCCCGAACACAATACCCATACTTTCCCTCCGGCATCCATTTTAATACTTCTAGGATTTGCTCCAACATTAATAGTTGTACTCACCGAATTGGTTACTGAATTAATAACCGTTACAACGCTATCATTTGTAAATCCACCACTGCATGCAACATACACTTTGCTTCCAGCCAATACCATTCCTTCTGCTCCATTGCCTGTTGTAATTGTTCCTGTAATTGTTTTTGTAGTTAAATCAATAATTTTAACTGCTCCCGCCATTCCTCCTGAGCCCCACTCAGAAACATATCCCTTTGAAGAATTAATTCCCAAGAAATATCTAGGGTAAGTAAAACCTGTAATTGCTCCGCTACTTGCAAAAGAAGTACCATCAGCTATTTCAACTTTACCGGCATTGTTTACTACAATGTATGCCTTGCTGTTAAATATTTCCATCGACTGAACAATGTTTCCTAATGGATAACCATTTTTTGCTTCAAAAATATCGTTGGATACTCCACCCGTACTTCTGTTATAAAAATTAATGGTTCCTGTTCCACTTCCAAACGGACCTTCATTTGTAATAAATACTCCTGAAGCATAGGAAGTTCCTCCTGCCCCGCCTCCCGTTGCCGGCTCGGGATCGTCTTTTTTGCAACTTGAAATAGTAATAGCAGTTGCTAATACACTAAGATAAAATAATTGTTTTGTTTTAATCATGGCTTTGTTTTTAAAATTTAAATAGTTGTACATTTTTGTCTTCATTTTTTTTATTCACTCAAGTTTTACAAATTGAAATTGATTTTTAATTATTATTTTGGATTTGGTTGGTTAAATACTAAAGATAAACCCACTTGATAGTTAAATAAGGGCATTGCTCTGTATGCCAGAACTTGATACGTTTCTTGCCACACATTGTTGAGCTGAGCAAATATTTTTAGTTTAGAAGTTGACAAAGAAAATGTTTGTGACACTGAAATGTTGGCTAGCGAATAGGGCTTTAAATAGTTGGAATTATCTGAAAGTGTGTAACGATAGCCTGTATATAGCTGCGTATAATTCAAAGAAGTTCCTTTATAAATAATACTGGCGCTTCCTTGTGCGTTTTGTATAGGAACATAAATTAATTGCTTTCCTACTGATACATCATTTGCTGTTGCTGCTTTTTCGTTGGTGGATAATACATAGTTGTACAAACCCGATAGTTGAAACTTAAACTTATTTTTTTCTAAAATAAATTTCACTTTATACTCCACACCACGCGACCAAACTTTTAGAACATTTTCGGGCGACCAAATTCCGTATTCATCGGGCAACCAAATAATCCAATTATTTATATCGCGATTAAATGCTGTTGCTCCTAATTCCCAAAAAATATTTTTTTTTGAATAGCTATGTTCTAAGCTTGCCTCTTCACTCCATCCTTCTTCTGCTTTCAAATTAGGATTACCGCCTTGTGCCCAATATAAATCGTTGAATGTTGGTAAACGATAATGTTTTGCGGCACTAAGTTTAATCGAAAAATATTTTAGAAATTTTCCTCTTATTCCAATGGAAGGCGAAAAAGGAATAGCTTTATTTTCCACAAATTCCTCACGAGCGCTAACAACTGCAGTCCAAGAATCATTGTAAGTTTGAATTTTATAACTCGCAAAAATGGAGGTTCTGTTTTGATGCGGATTCTGAATATAATCTTCCGTAATTGCCTCACTGTAGGTATTATTCAAGCCTATATTGACTATATCAAATTTTGTAATACTGAAGTTGTTCTCCGCCTCAGTAATAAAAACTTTTGTCCGGCTTTTTGAATCAATATCAATAGAAGAATCTGCAAAAAAAAGATATTCATCAAAATATGCAGCTCTAACAATTGATTTTATTTTTGCTCCTGTTCGCTGCCACTCTGATGTTAGTCTATACAATTCATCTTTCTGATTTGAAACATTTATATTTTGAGTCATAGAAGGCGGAATGTTTCTATCATTGAATTGATACCAAAAACGAGTATTTATTTTTTGACGAGAGTTTAGTTGAAAATAATTTTCCTGCATCAAACCATACTCCTGCAATTCAGCATTGGTTTGCCTTTGCAATGGTTTACCATATTGAGCACTATTGACAAAAGGGAAATCATTTTTAGCATCGTGGTTAAACAGTTTAACAGAAGAAATAAAACGTTTTTTGCTTATTTCTATTTGTGCTTGCTGCTGTTTATCAGAAAAACTTCCAAAAGTTGTATTCGTTGCAAAAGAAATTCCTCGATTATAGATTCCAATATTATTTAAATGAATACTTCCACCAACAGCTCCCGAGCCCCACATTGCACCACCTCCACCATATTGCACTTTTGCCTCATTCATAAAATTTGCTGGAATTAATGATAAATCAATTAAACCATTCATCGGACTTTGTAAATTAAAGCCATTCCATAAAACCGCTGTGTGGCTTGCTCCTGCGCCTCTGAAAGAAGTAGTTGCCAAACTTCCCAAACCATAGGATTTTATAAAAATTTGGCTTTCATTTACAAGAACATCCGCTAGATTATTTGTTGAGTAGCGATTTAATAAAGTACTGTCGAATGTTTCGGTTTTAGAAGAATTAGAGAAAAGTATATATTTTGAATCCGACACCTCCACCACATTTAGTTGGGTAGATGAATCGATAGGGATTTGCTGAGCATAACCGGTTAAGGAAAGCAGAGCAAATGATAACATACAATTAATCTTAAATAAATTCATTACAAACGATTTAGCGATAAGCTCAATCATAAGCAACAAACGGTAAAATTGTAAGGATAGAAAAATGAAAAATTATTCGTCTACTCTTCGCCTTTTCTCCGAAAGCTACAAATGTTATTTACTTTTTGGCAGGTCTCCTGACTCACTCTAGTGCACCTTCCCATCGGCCTTAGGCAGATAGTGGTTTGTAGAACACATTTTCCTTTCGAAAAGAGCTTACAGTTGCGGGAACAGTTCTTGATTTCAACAAGATTCCCTTTTAATCCAGACAGTATCTTCTGGAACCAATAGTGATGCAAATGTAAAAATTTATTTTAAATACAATCATTAAAATTACATTTGTGCAATTAATACCGATACGGAATCTGTAATAGTCCAATCCGAAAAAAATCGGATGGCCTATAACAGCTTATCTATAGGCATTTACAATACTTGGTAAGAAATAGCCTTTGGACTATTTCTTACCAAGTATTGATATAACAAATAAATGGAACAACATAAATTCATATACATAGCGTATAACAAACCGGCAGGAATTGTTTGTACCACCGAAAAAATTGAAGGGAATATTATTCAAGCGGTTGGACACAAAGAAAATATTCTTCCTGTTGGCCGCTTGGACAAAGATTCGGAAGGCTTAATATTATTGACAAATAATGGAGCTATTATTAATAAAATTATTCATCCCGACTTTGAGCACGAAAAAGAATACGTGGTAACATTAAATCTTCCTTTGCGAAATCAGTTTTTAAAACAAATGGCGGAAGGAATAAAATTGGATGATATAAAAACAAAACCGTGTAAAATAAAAGCAGAAGCAAATACAAAACGCGTATTTCGTATTATTCTCAAACAGGGCTTAAACAGGCAGATTCGCAGAATGTGTGCTGCTTGTGACTATCAAGTAATAAAATTACAGAGAGTACGAATTATGAATATAAAATTGGATAAATTAAAGTTGGGTGAATGGAGAGATTTAACGGAAGATGAAGTGGCGGAATTATTTTTACAATTAGGATAATTCCTAAACAAACATAAAAAAAAGACCTCGATTGCTCGAGGTCTTTTTTTTATATAAATTTTCTACTTACTAGAAGTGGAAAGTTACTTTTAATGAACCAGTTCCTGTGTTAGAACCTCTTAAACCAAAAATAGTACCTTGGTTTAAATCAGTATCAAAACCGAATTTAGAAGAACCAGAAGTTACTGTTTCAACTTCACCAGTTGTTGGACCAGTACCACCAGTAGTTTCAACTACTGATTTTCCTTTACCAGACATTTGGTAACCAATTCCCCAACCATACTCAGCACCTACTGCGATTTTTGGGAAAATGAAATACTCAGCACCAATGAATCCACGAACTCCTAAACCGAAAGTCATACCTGACTTAGAAGACAATGAACGTGATGCAGCAGGACCTACAGAAGAAACAGCACCAGTTGATGTGTTCCAAGTTGTAGATGTTGGAGTTGCAGTTTGTCCAGCAGCTGTTGGATTTCCTGTCATTGTGTTACCATACTCCATTTTCATAGATGAGCTAGAAATCCAAATCATCGCATCAGCACCATAGTACCCTTGCAAACGAGTTTTTCCTCTTCTCATTTCTTTACCAACACCAATAGCGATGTTTGTATTTTTCATTTTAAATTTATCTTCAACCATTCCTGTTGTAGCAGGGAATACTGGCACAGTAACATCTGCGTCATCAGTAACCATGTTTTTGTAAGTTTGGTTAGTGAAACCCAAACGTACCAACACTCTGTAAGCATTTTTTTCATCGATGAATTTTTTTCCGATGATAGTTTGGTTGTTGTTCAACCATCCTGTTGCTGGAGCACTGTTTGAAGTATTACCATTAAATGCATTTCCTACAAATTGAAAGATAGGATCTGCATCCATAGAGATAGCCCAATCTTCAGCCTCAGGCAAAATTGGCTCACCTTTTTTAGACGTTAAGTCTTGCGCGAAAGCACTTGTTACGCCAAATGCTAAAGCAATCATTAGTACTGATTTTTTCATAGTTTTTGTTGTTTAGTTTAAATTAAATTAAAAATTTTTAATAATCAATTTTAAAATTCAGTGGTACAAAGATAAACATTAATTCTAATCCAACAACTTATTAACAATATGTTTGTTTTTAACACTTAATTGTTAATAACCCCTAATCGCCCCATTCCTTATCCTCTAGCAAGGGAACGAACTTGAACTCCCCATATTCAACCTTTTCGAACTTTTTAGGACCTACTTTCTTAATTAAGGTCATTATTTGAACCTTATCACCCAACGGAATCACCAAAATACCCCCTATTTTAAGCTGATCAAGCAATGCATCCGGAATAATAGGGGCTCCTGCTGTTATAATAATCTTGTTGAATGGCGCGAAAATAGGCAATCCTTTGTATCCATCACCATAAAAAAACTTGGGATTGTATCCAATTGTAGGCAAAAAAGCCTTTGTTAAGTCGAAAAGTGCTTTTTGGCGCTCTATCGTATACACTTTTACGCCCATTTCCAGCAATACAGCCGTTTGATAGCCCGAACCTGTTCCAATTTCCAATACTTTTTCACCTTTTTTGAGTTCTAAAAGCTCTGTTTGAAAGGCAACGGTATGCGGCCGAGAAATTGTTTGTCCCGAGCCTATTGGAAAGGCAATGTCTTCATACGCTCTTTCTATAAAAGAACTATTTAAGAATAAATGTCTGGGAACTGCTTCAATTGCTTTTAACACCTCAGCACCTTCTATTCCTTTTTCTTTTAGCAAGACTGCTAATTGTCTTCTTAACCCTTTATGCCTGTATGTATCGTTTGTCATATCTATTTCTAGGGCACGAAATTAACAATTGTCTACTTATAATTAAGAGTATTTTTTCAAGAAGCGATTGTGGAAAAAAGTATTTTTGTGGCAAATCAAGGTATTTTATGATAAAAATAGGCGTTTTAGGAGCTGGTCATCTTGGCAAAATTCATATCCGTTTGTTAAAAGAAATAGAACAATATGAACTCGTTGGTTTTTTCGATTCCAATGCAGAAGCAGCAAAAGAAGTGGAAAAAGAATTTGGAGTAAAAGCATTTAGTTCTATTGAAAGCCTTATCGAACAAGTGGATGCAGTTGATATTGTTACTCCAACTATTACCCATTATGAATGTGCCTCAAAAGCAATCAAAAGCTCAAAACATATTTTTATTGAAAAACCGGTTACCAATACAATTGAAGAAGCCAAAAGTTTAAAAGGCTTGTCAAAAGAAGCAAATGTGCATGTGCAAGTTGGGCATGTAGAAAGATTTAATCCTGCTTTTATTGCTGCACGAGATTTTTGTTCCAACCCAATGTTTATTGAAACACATCGATTGGCACAATTTAACCCAAGAGGAACGGATGTATCAGTGGTGCTGGATTTAATGATTCACGACATTGATATTATTTTGAGTGTTGTAAAATCCAACATCAAGCGCATCAGCGCAAGCGGTGTGGCTGTTGTGAGTGAAACTCCGGATATTGCCAATGCCCGCATTGAATTTGACAACGGCTGTGTGGCCAACTTAACCGCCAGCAGAATTTCAATGAAAAATATGCGCAAATCACGCTTTTTTCAAAAAGATGCTTACATTTCGGTCGATTTTCTTGACAAAAAGGTAGACGTGATACGCTTAAACGATGTGGAAGGTGAAATTGACCCATTGGCAGTAACCATTGATTTGGGCCATGGCAAAGTTTCTAAACAAATTTATTTCGAAAATCCAACTATTTTACCCACCAACGCAATAAAAATGGAGCTCGAGACGTTTGCTGATTCAATAATCAGCAACACTACTCCTTTAGTAAGTATTGATGACGGTTATAAGGCTTTGGATGTAGCTTATAAAATAATTGAAAAAATGAAGCTAACATCTAATTTTGCTGAAGAACAAGGAGTATCAAACAATTAAAATGAATTCAACTTACAAATTTTTTCTTTCCATTTGCATTTTTGCGACTGTCCTTATAAGTTCCTGCGAGCTGTATAATCCCGCAGAGCCTATTCCCGGCTATATTCACATCGATAAATTTAATTTAAACACTACATATTCAACCGAGGGAAGTAATTCTCATAAAATTACCGATGCTTGGGTTTATATTGATGACCAAATTGTGGGCTGTTTTGAATTGCCTGCTACTTTTCCGGTGATAGCAGAAGGCGTGCATAAAATAAAACTTATTCCCGGAATTAAAGTGAACGGAATTGCTTCCAATAGAGGTCAGTATCCATATTATACAAGTTATGAGCAAGACGTTAATTTTGAGGCTGGTAAGAGCATTACATTAAGTCCTACTATAACATATAAATCCACAACAAATTTTGTATATCTCAACGATTTTGAAGCGGCAGGATTCACCATCGATACAACCAATTATTCTGATACTACATTGCAACTATTAGTCTCGCCCGACCCGAATGTTTATGAAGGTGCAAAATCAGCTATTGGGTATACCGATGCCACTAAAACTCGCTTTGAGTGTGCAACTACTTCCAACTTTGTTTTACCTCACGGTGGCGCTCCCATATTTCTTGAATTTAATTACAAATGCAATCATGAAGTAGTGGTGAGTATTATTGCTTATGGTACAGCGACTTTAGAGCAGTTTGAAGTTATTCGCTTAAACCCTAGTGCCAATTGGAATAAAATATATGTTTATTTAACGCCCACTGTTAGCGCCACCTACTCTGCTGTTGATTACAAACTTGTTTGGGGAATGCACGACCAATCAGGCTCCGACAGCTCAGTTGTTTTACTGGATAACATCAAACTCATAAAATAAAGCAGACCGAATCTCCAAACGAAGATGTTTTATGAATAAAAAGCTACAAGTCCTCAAATATCTTATTGCCGATATTTCAGCCGCAATGCTGGCTTGGGCATTGTTTTTTACTTTCCGAAAAATTTATATTGAAACTGCAAAATTTGGAAAACCTGTTCCTTTAGTTTATGACGAACAATACTATTGGGGCTTGGTTTTTATCCCAATTTTCTGGATATTGATGTATTACCTTACCGGAACGTACAAAGAAATCTATCGCAAGTCGCGTTTAAAGGAGATAGGACAAACGTTTTTACTTTCTATTATTGGTGTTTTAATCATCTTTTTCGCGCTTTTGTTGGATGATGCAATTGTTTCCTACAAAAATTATTACCAAAGCATTATCACTCTTTTCCTTTTACACTTTGGTTTTACAGCCTTTTTCAGAGTCATTCTTTCCTCTATTACCAATTACAGAATTCACAATAGAATTATTGGTTTTAATACGCTTTTGGTAGGAAGTAATGAAAATGCTTTAAAACTTTTCACAGAGATGCAAAGTCAGCAAAAATCCTCCGGATATAAATTTGTAGGCTTTGTGCACATTGATAATAAAAATGGTTTCTCACAAGAGTTAAAAAAGACTTTACCTCACTTAGGTGAACTATCTGATTTAAAGAATCTTATAACTTCTCATAAAATCGAAGAGGTGATCATTGCCATTGAATCATTTGAACATGAAAATATAGGTAAAATTGTAAACGAATTGGACTATCGTGGACTCATCATCAAAGTGATTCCCGATATGTATGATATCTTATCAGGCTCCGTAAAAATGACCTCTATTTTTGGAGCACCATTGATTGAGATTTCCCGAGAGATAATGCCTACTTGGGAACAATCGCTAAAACGAATAATGGATATTTCGGTGTCTTTAATTGTATTGCTGCTTTTCAGCTGGGTGTATATCATTGTTGCAATAGCAGTGAAAGTAACGTCCAAAGGGCCTATTTTTTACAGCCACGAGCGCATCGGATGGCACGGAAAACCCTTTATGATACATAAGTTCCGTTCCATGCTCATTGATGCAGAAAAAGCTGGTCCGGCACTTTCAAGTAAACTAGACCCGCGTATTACGCCTTTGGGCCGTTTTCTTAGAAAAGTTCGTTTGGATGAAATTCCTCAATTCTACAATGTTATTATAGGTGAAATGAGCATTGTTGGTCCACGCCCCGAACGACAATTCTTCATCGATCAAATTGTATTGAAAGCTCCTCACTACAAGCATTTGCATAAAGTACGCCCCGGAATCACATCGTGGGGACAAGTAAAATATGGTTATGCCGAGAATGTAGAAGAAATGGTACAACGTTTAAAATATGATATCATTTACATCGAAAATATGTCTCTTGCAGTTGATGTAAAGATTTTAATTTATACTGCTTTGATTGTGATTCAAGGAAGAGGGAAGTAAGACTACAAATTACGAATTTTAACGAATTACGAATCTGTGTGTATTTTATTTGCCTTTGATTTAAAACCCAATCAATACTAATCTATAATTGTAAACATATATTTAATAATTTAGCAAAAATTAAATTCACATCGAATTACAATTATTCGTAATTCGTTAAAATTCGTAATTCGTAGTAACATGAAGAACATCGCAGTAATCGGATCAGGAACTATGGGCAACGGAATTGCTCACACCTTCGCACAATTTGGCTACAACGTGGCATTAATTGATATTTCACAACCTGCGTTGGATAAGGCAATGGCGACCATTGCGAAGAACTTAGACCGCATTGTAGCTAAAGGCACCATTACGGAGGCGGATAAAGCAGCAACGCTCAAAAACATTACAACATACACCGCTGTTGCAGATGGCGTAAAAAGCGCTGATTTAGTTGTAGAAGCCGCTACCGAAAATGTAGAAATCAAATTAAATATTTTTAGAGAATTAGATAAACTTTGTCCTCCAAATACCATTTTAGCAAGTAATACTTCTTCTATTTCCATTACAAAGATTGGAGCGGTTACAAAGCGAGCCGATAAAGTAATTGGAATGCATTTCATGAATCCAGTTCCTGTAATGAAGTTGGTGGAAGTAATTCGTGGCTACTCTACTTCTGATGAGGTGTGCAGCCTTATTATGGAAACTTCAAAAAAATTAAATAAAGTTCCTACAGAAGTAAACGATTACCCAGGATTTGTAGCAAACAAAATATTAATGCCAATGATTAACGAAGCGATTATCACACTTCACGAAGGCACTGCTGGTGTTGAAGAAATTGATACCGTTATGAAATTGGGAATGGCGCATCCAATGGGTCCATTGCAATTAGCCGATTTTATTGGATTAGATGTTTGTCTTTCTATCCTAAAAGTTTTGCAAGATGGTTACGGCAATCCAAAATATGCACCTTGCCCATTGTTAGTAAACATGGTAACAGCAGGACATTTAGGAGTGAAATCCGGACAAGGTTTTTATTCCTGGGGACATGGCACTAAAGATTTAATTGTAGCGGATGGATTTAAGAAGAAGGTGATGGCTTAAAAATTTCAGGCCTGCCTACCGGCAGGCAGGTTTCAAATTAAAAGAGTTTCGATTACGGAGCTCTTTTTTATTCAATCCATTTTAATAAATTTACTAGAAATAATAACTCCATTTATATTTTCAATAGAAACAAAGTAAATTCCGTTTTTAAATGTAGAAACGTCAATGCTTGATTTTCCTTCTACACATGTTGATTTATAAATCTGCTTCCCAATTGCAGAATATATGCAACAATAAAACTGCTGATTAGATTTTTTTGTAAAAAAGTCAAATTCTAATGTACTTACAATTGGATTTTTTATCAATTTAAAATTGTTTTCTTTTTTTGATTCCTCAGTGATTCCTGTACCATAAGCACAAGCGCCATATACCTGAATACTATTTTCTATATAGCAATCCAAACTATATTCAAAATTCCCTACAAAACACCATGGCTCATCCCAGGTTCCAACAATACTTCCAATTCCTTCTATCCAAACATCTTTTTGTCCAGCAGAGTATCCAAGATGGATCTGTCTTCTATATGACCCACTAACTAAAATACTATCAACCAGCAAAACAGGAAAACAATAATATCCGCAGGGCTGGCTATACGGATAAAAACAAAAAGTGTCGCCAAGATTTAGCCCAAAATCGTATTTGAGAATATCTATTGAATCATTTGGATATCTGCACCAAACCTTTTTTAATGTGTCCTCTCTATATGAGCCCAAATAGTTTGCAGTAGTAATGTTAAAAGCAGATTCTGTGCCAGTCCAGTTACCGTAAAATTTTGAATAAGTGAGTCCATCAATGATAGTATCACCATATAGACCATAATAAGTTGATGAGGATGTTGAAGGGAGAGGAAAAGCGGGAAATTGATAGCCAACCGAATTCCAGATCGCACTATCGCTACTTGTTGGAAATGGAAAATATGTTTGGGAAAGTAAATTAAGACTAAAAAATAATCCTACTAGAAGTGAAATTTTTTTCATGAGAATATTTCCTAAAACTGCCCATCCTCAATCATCCTAATTGCCATCTCAATGTTTTTTTCATCGCCATCGGCATCATAGTCGGATTTTAGGCTGGAGTTAAAAACAAGTGCTACACCTTGCCACATCGCAGCGGAAAAAGAACCTCTCATGCATTTCACCACATCGTAAGTCGTTCTTCCCGTTTCTCTATCAATTAGTTTTATTAAGATTCGTCCTTGTGTAACAGTTAAATTTTTCAATTCATCCCCAAACTCATCTTTCAATTGCTTTTCAGCCAACTTGGTGAATGCTTTTCTATCTCTTTCATTGGGCATTGTTGCTAATACTCTGTCGTACTCTTTAATTTTAACAGACGCTAAAATCGCATAAGGATAAACCTTTTTCACATTGTATTTTAATCTGTCCCAAGCTGCTTTTTGTCGGTATGTTTTAAAAGTACGATCAGCAGAGCATGTTACAACAGCTAATTTTCCGTAAGGAATGGTATCGCCTTGGTAAAAAACAGTTTCCACTAATATTCCTTTTAAGTCGGGAACTGCTGCTTTTGGGTTAGAAGGAGTTTGAGCCATTCCTGAAAAGGAAATGACTAAAAAAGATAAGAATACTATAACTATTCTTGTTGCCATTTGGCGGTATTTACTAGTATAACGTGTTGGTTAGCTAAAAGTTGCTTGCTTATTGTAAATATTTGTTAACTATTCCTTGGGCTTCGTAAAAATCAACACCTCGATTAAGCTCAGTGTCACGTTTATAAAAAATCTCTGCGGTCCTCTGCGCCTTCTCCGCGGTCGGAGTTTATCCTGAGCGGAGTCGAAGGACGGTTAAACTATCGATTATTTTTCCATTTGGAAACAGACTTTCCTTCTTCTGAAACTACATTCTGTGCTTTCGCTGAACCCATCAACTTAGCGCCAAACAATGCCGCTACAATAGCTTCATCCTCTTTCGTCTCCGAAAGCATCTCAGGAGAATAATGATGTTTGATAAAGTGTGTATCAAAATTTCCTGAGGTGAATGCTTTGTGCTTCAATACAAATTTACAAAAACTAAGGGTTGTTTCAACTCCTGTTATTTGATAATCATCAATGGCTCTAATCATGCGACTAATCGCCTCTTCCCTATCTTTTCCAAACGTTACTAATTTTGCAATCATAGGATCGTAATAAATTGGAATGTCCATTCCTTCTTCAAAACCATCATCTACACGTACTCCTAGCCCTTGCGGACGCTTATACGTTACTAATTTTCCGATATCGGGTAAAAAATTATTCGTTGGATCTTCAGCATACACACGTACTTCTACGCTATGTCCGTTTATTTTTAAATCTTCTTGTTTAAACGATAATTTTTCTCCGCGCGCTACTTTGATTTGTTCTTTTACTAAATCTAGTCCGGTTATCATTTCTGTAACAGGATGTTCCACTTGCAAACGGGTGTTCATCTCTAGGAAATAGAAATTTTTATTTTCATCCAATAGAAACTCTACAGTTCCTGCTCCCACATAATCACATGCTTTACCAACATTCACAGCACATTCGCCCATCGCTTTTCGAATTTCAGGAGTTAAAACCGAAGACGGTGCTTCTTCAATCACTTTCTGGTGGCGTCTTTGAATGGAACATTCCCGTTCAAATAAATAGACAATATTTCCATGTGTATCACCTAAAATTTGAATTTCGATGTGACGCGGACCGGCCACATACCGTTCGATAAATACAGAACCATCGCCAAAAGCAGACGTAGCTTCACTTACCGCCAAGTTCATTTGTTCCTCAAACTCTTCAATATTTTCTACAATGCGCATTCCTTTTCCTCCGCCTCCGGCACTTGCTTTAATCAATAAAGGGAAACCTGTTGCCAATGCCACTTCTTTTCCTTCTTTCACTGAAGTGATTGCACCTTCGGAACCGGGAACCATCGGAATTTTATATTTTTTTGCTGCTGCTTTCGCAGATAACTTATCACCCATCATGTTCATTGCTTCAGGAGAAGGGCCAATAAACGTGATACCGGCTTTTTTTACTTTTGCAGCAAAGTCAGCATTTTCAGAAAGAAAACCATAACCCGGATGAATGCCTTGTACTTTCAACTGTTTACAAACTTCAATAATTTTATCGCCCAGCAAATAAGATTGATTGGAAGGTGGTGGACCAATGCACACCGCCTCATCAGCATACTTCACAAAAGGTGCATTTCTATCCGCTTCGGAATAAATAGCAACGGTTTGAATACCCATTTCTCTGCAGGAACGCATTACACGCAATGCAATCTCTCCTCTGTTGGCTACTAATATTTTGTTCATAAAATGTTGATTAATAAATGAATGCTTTCCCTGTCAAAAAAATATATTTGTGAAAGGTCAATCCGCTTCATTTGAAGCTGTACAAACCTAGTAAAAAAAGTTTTTATCGTGCTTGAATATTTGAACTCAATATCAACAAAATGATTATCCCAAAATAAACTATTATGCTTAAAAAAACAACACTTCTTATTCTTATTGCCTTCTTATCTATCAATAGTTTCGGACAGAAAAAGGGTTCAAAACCTGCCTCCTCTTCACCCGACTTTAACACAAAAGAAGCAGAAGTGGAACTAATAAAAGCGTTGAACAAAGTGCGACTTGAAAACAAGCTCGATACCATTGAGTTTCATCCCGTTTTAGCCCAAGCTGCTGCTATTCAAAGTGCCGATATGGCTAAAAATGGAAAAGCCGTGCTTGAAAATAGCAAAGGCAAGTATAAAACTACTGCTAAAAGAGTAACTGCTGTTGGTGGAACCAACAAAGCACAAGAATTGGTATTGGGAACTAGCATTGCAAAAGGAAAAACTTCCATGACCCCTAAAGAGCTTGCTGATGCGGCTTTTTACAAATGGCGCGTAGGGAAACTAAATCAAGCGGTCATTAAAAATCCTGATTTTGTGTATGCGAGTCCTTCTGTTACCCTTGACGAATCTGGAAAAAAGGCTTATATCTCCATTGTATTTGGAAGTTTCAACTCTTTCAACACTGGGGCTGATAAGAAAAAAGAATTACCTGTTCCCTACTCTTCCAAAACTAAAAAGTTAAAAGAGCCGGAGGATAGAAGTTGCAATGCCTGCAAGAAATTTAAAGATTGGGATGGCTTAGCAGCGGGTTTGTATGTGGAAAACAATAAAATCTATATCAGATATGCCAACCTAAAAGCACTTTCAAAATTCATTCGCAAATCAGGCGATGGATTGGCTGTGGATATTGTTCAGCGCGCGCAATACGACAATCCGGATTATAACATTGTGGATAATAACCTCATTTCAAAAGGAGTGTTATTAAAAACTGTTACCATGAGCAAACTCTATAGCAAAAACAGAGTGAAAGCGGTAAAAAAGGGTAACAGAGTGGTTAAAGCCACCAAGCTGGATGTACAATTAGGTGAACTACCAAAAAAGATAACCGGTCCGTATGAGTTGAATTTACTCATTGTTCAAGATGGAAAATTGTGTAAAGTAATTATGCCTTCTAAAATTGAAGCAGGCGACCAAGAATCCAATTCCCCTTTGAGTATGTTATTGATGCCCGATAGCGCTGCTTATTTTAAACCACCTTTTGAACCAACAACAGAATCTACGTTGCTAACATTTACTGTTCCCTTTGAAAAAAACAAATCGGATTACAAAGAAGTTGATATGGAACCATTTTTAACTGCTTTGCAAGAACCCGATTTTTTAATTGAAGGATTATATATTACTGCCTACTCTTCTATTGAAGGAGATGCAAAAGCAAATGAGAAATTACAAAAGAAACGTGCTGAAAGTATTGTAAAAGCATTAGCTAAAATGCAAAAGGCAGGTGTTGTTACAAATGTAAAAACCACTGACTCTTGGAATTTATTTCAAATGGAAGCAGAAGATGGCAAGTATGATTATTTAACTAAAATGACCAAAGAAAAAGCGATAGCAGAAATTAATGGAAAAGGATTATCAGCAGAGCTAGAGCCTATGTTGGGCAAAGAGCGTTTTGGACAAATTATTATGGATGTTACCTATGACATTACCGGAATTAAGGAAGAGAAATTTTCGGTGAGTAAATTTAATCAAGCAATGAAAAAGAATGATTTGAAACAGTGTTTGAAAATTCAATATTACATTGGAAAACAAATGCGTCTTCAAAAATATTCTGCTGAAGCACCGGCAAAAATGAATATTCCTTTCGATGTAAAAAATTCGGGATTGCTTAACAATCAAGTGGTATTGCATTACATGTATAACAACAATGTTGCAACGGAAGAAGATTATGTTGAAATGAAAAAATTGGCAACACTTGACCCTACAAATAATTACATCATATTTAATAACATATTTTGTGCTGTTTCACTCGATAGTACTATTGGTGATGCAAAAGCACAAAACGAAATGCAGAAGCGCATTGATGCGATGTACAAAACAGATGTTCCTAAAAAATATGTGGACGCTTTAAACATTGAATGGCAATTTAGAATTATTGAATCCATGGATTCGGCTGAGAATAGTGAGTTGGTGACACAAGCATGTATCGAAAAAATAAAACAATTCTACAACATCAAAGAATCTTCTTGGCAAAACAATCTAAAACTAGCGTATGTATTTGCTCGCTTTAAGGATTATAAATTTGCGGCAAGTTTGTTAGCACCATTTATTGCTACAGAAAGCGTGAACGAAAATGTATTGTTCGCTTATGCATCCATTTGTGCAAAAATGCCTGAACTATATAAATCCAGAACATTTGTATTAGCATTGCAAAAAGCAGAAGAAAAGAATCACGACCGCTACTGCAAATTATTTGGAGCTCCGAATATAACTTTTCAGGTATTTGATAATCCTTTCGTTAAAGCCGATTACAAAAAAGCAGCATGCAGCAAATAGTGAATCAACCCGATTCGCAATTGTTATTGCTGTTGGTAACAATGAGAATGCCTTTTGGCAAATACAAGAATACTATTTTGTGCGACTTACCCGTTTTCTATTTGGAATGGTTTCAGCGCAAAGGTTTCCCTGATGGAAAATTGGGTATACTTTTACAAACCATGTATGAAATAAAACTAAACGGTTTGGAAGGCTTGTTGAAACCTTTGAAAAAGTAACTCTTTGCGCAAAGCAGATTGCTTCGTTTAGGAAACGAAAATTATTGTTTATCAAAAAATCGTTAATTTTGAAGAATGAATAAATTTATCAAACTATTATTTCTGATTCTTATTTTGAATTCAACAAAGTTGTTTGCTCAAGAAACAACAGAGGCTGGATCAACTGAAAACAATGGAAAACAACGACCATTTAAACTTGGTTTATACATCGGTTCCTACTTTGCAAATAAATATACTGCAGGAGTATATGATGGATATGGTTTTGATATTGATGGCTTAAGAATTACCGATTTTGATAAAAGCTGGATGCACGAAAAAATTATCAATCAATATGGAGGAGGATATGGACAACCCGACCAAATTGCATTGGCACTTGGAGTTAATAGTTCGGCTGATTGGTTTTTTACAAAAGAAGATATGCCTATTAATATGCATTACACTCCTTCCTTTTTATTGGGATTGCAATGCCGTTATTCTGTAGATGATAAAAATGCCATTTCATTAAATTTGAATGTTGCGAAACTAAAAATTGCCGGAAATTTTACAATGAGCACTCGTCCACCAACCGGATCCACACAAATCAACAATAGCATTCAAACATTTGGAATACAAGGTGGTGAACAGCGGTTAATGATACAAGTTGGCTATAACAGAATTATAGGAGACAATGAAAAAGCAAACTTTTTTGTGGAAGGCGGACTAAACATGACCTATTCACAATTCGATAAAAATGAAATCTTAATTAATAATCTACGAATTGATTTGTTGGAATTTTATGATTATCAAGGAGTGCAGTCGGGCTACACTAAACTTCCAAAAGGTATGGGTTTTGGAGCTTATGCAGGAGGCGGATTAAATATCACTATGAGTGAAAAATTTACTGTTCAGTTGTTGTACAGTCCGTCCTACGAAGGAATTAAAATTGGAAACAATCCCCAATTAAAATGGCAACATTCAATTGGATTGAGAGCTTACTACAATTTCTAAAGTTTTGCCAAATATTTTTTTGATTTCACTTTAAAGAATTCATCTTCAATCATAAAATCTTTTCTGGAAGGAAGTTTCACAGCAAGTTCAAAATAAATTTTAGCTATTTTTTTTTCATTATTTTCATACAATGCTTCTGCATAATAAAAATTAGCGCCCACATCTGTTGGGAAATATACAAGCGCATGTTTCATCACTTTTACTGCATATTCTTTATCCGGCCATGTTAAAATCAATGGAATGTATGGCGTTTTATAATTTAATCCAGCATCAAACTTCCAACCTCCCCCATTATTATACATCGAATCGGTTGCAATCAACATTTTGGTATGATACAATAATTTCGTCATCACACCATCATCCAAACTTTTCATGACTCCATTTATTTCAGCAGAGAGCGCAATTGCGGATGTAAGTTCAAAACGAATTTTGCCATCTTTCGGAAATTTTTTTACCAAATCGTTTCCTAATGCAATTGTTTTGGAATAGGCCGCAATTTTGTCCTTATCGCTTATAGCCACAAATCGTCCTTTAAAGTTATAGCATTGCAAACAATATCCACCGGCAACTTGCACATTTTTATTTTGTTTTAACAAACCATCAAAAATTGCTATGGCCTTGTCGATGTTGATAGCATTTGCCTGCAAGCCAACTGCATTTTCGGAGCGAGCATTAAAATAATTAATCCCTGTTTGCAAATCATCAGGAGAAAAAAAAGCAACCAGTACAATTAATAATTGATGCGCCATAAAACAGATTTTAATCGTAAGCTAAAATAAGAAAAATGGAGGATTAACAGACGATTATAAGTGTTTGACCAAATGAATTTGAATTTCACCGAAATTCTTAAACAAATGAGAATAAACTGAGTAGACAATAGTGTGTAATAGCTAACATTCATCATTAAAACCAATCAAAATGAACCAGCACCTAAACGTTTTCTTGGCAACAGACTATTCCGAAGCTGTTATGAATGCAGAACGATATGCCTTTGGATTTGCAAAAGAAACACAGTCCTCTCTAACTGTTCTGCATGTGTATGAATTGCCTTTTAGTTTGCCCTTAGAACTAGAAGAACGTGTAAAAGCATTGGAAAGATTGAAAAAGTATGAAACGCAAAAATTAAAAACACATTGCGATATGATTTTACGTTCCTTAAATATCAAAATACAAGATATTAAATTGGAATACATTGCATTGAAAGGTTCTATTGGGAAGGAAATTCGAAAAGAAGCAGAACACAGTCACCCTGATTTGATTATTACAGGAACTCACGGAACTTCCAATAGCTTATCGCTTTTTCAAAAAAGTCATACTTGGGACATTATAAAAAAATCAAATGTTCCCATCTTAGCGATTCCACAAAATGCATTGTTTAAAAATATTAAAAAGATTGTTTTTGCAACAGAATATCGTGAAGGAGAAATCCCCGGCATACAATCTATTGTAAAGATGGCTGCTCGCTTTGGTGCGAAATTGGTTGTAGTTCACATTAGCAATCATATGTTAGAAAAGGAGTTTGAATTAATGGTATATCAGCGTTTCAATTCAGATGTACGCGACAAAGTTTCGTATGAAAATCTAAGCTTTCGCATCGTATACGCAGATGATATCGTTAAAGGATTAAACGACTATTGCTTTTCTTCAAGCGCTGATTGGATAGCAATGTCGCATGCACAACCGTTTTTTTTCGAAACTATGTTAATCCCGGAAAAAAGTATCACTAAGGAAATGAGCTTAAAAACTCACATACCACTGCTTTGCATTCCCGATTTTTATGAAACAAATTTAGATAAACCAGATCAAGAGATGTCATACGTTAAAAAGTAGTACACTACATCATACGTGTACGCTTTACCAAATAAGGCATTAGCACTTGTTCAAATCCAAGATTAATATCGGCTTCAACAAAGTCAATTTTAAACTGACCACATTTTAGAATCAACTCTTTTTTGTATTCGGCCATTTGATGCAGGTAGGAATCTTTTATTTCATTCGGATGCAATTTAATTTCTTCACCTGTTTCCATATCAACAAAGCGATACGGACGGTTATCAAAATCAAATTCCATTTCTTTTTGTTTGTCCACCACATGAAATAAAATCACTTCATGCTTATTATGTTTGAGATGTTGTAGAGCCGAAAACAATTCTTCGGAGTTCGCTTTTGAATCCATCATATCACTAAAGATCATAACCAGCGACCGTTTATGAATTCCTTCTGCTATTTCATGCAAGGCATCTATTGCGGAAGTCTTTTTGTGAACTTTAACATCATGTGGTTGAATGCGTTTTTCAAGTTCGTGATACAACAATTTATGATGAAGGGAGCTTGATTTAGCAGTAGTATGAACTTCTACATTTTCTGAAAAAATACTTAGTCCAACTGCATCACGTTGACGCTTGAGTAATTCAATCATTGCGCCTGCACAATAAACAGAAAAGGAAATCTTGTTTACCCCACCCCTGCCTTCGGAGTTTGAATCAGGAATGGGAAAATACATGGAAGAAGAATCGTCAATGATTAACTGACAACGTAAATTGGTTTCTTCTTCGTAACGTTTTATAAATAGTTTGTCGGTACGACCATATAATTTCCAATCGATGTGTTTGGTTGATTCACCCTTGTTGTACAAACGATGCTCCGCAAACTCAACACTAAATCCATGGAACGGACTTTTATGTAAACCTGTAATAAATCCTTCCACCACTTGCTTTGCAATTAGCTCCAAGTGGGTGAATTGACGGATGGATTGTTGATTGATTGTAGTCAAAGGTTGGAAAGTTGGAAAGTTAGAAGGTTAGAAAGTTAGAAAATTGTAGGTGAAATAAAAATGAAAAGTTTTAAAATTTACTGATGTAACACACAGAAAACTTTAAAACCTTTCAACTTTCTAACTTTACAACTATAATAAAGCTTTCAACTTAGCATCCAACACTGCTTTTGGAACAGCGCCTACTTGTTTGTCAACTACTTGTCCGCCTTTAAAGAAAAGGATTGTAGGAATATTACGAATTCCAAACATTGCAGAAATATTTGCGTTATTGTCAACATTTACTTTGCCAACAACTGCTTTTTCGCCATACTCGTTTGATAATTCTTCAACCAAAGGTCCAACCATACGACATGGTCCGCACCATTCAGCCCAAAAATCTAATAATACCGGTTTTGTTGATTTTGCTACTAACTCATCAAAGTTAGCATCTGTAATTTCTAATGCCATCGTTTTATTTTTTTATAATGAATGAAAATTTGTTTCTCAATTGAACCCTAAAGATAAAATTGTATTTCAACATTGGCAAACGATTTGCCAAATTGTTTTCAATGACAGGCTGTCATTTTGTTAATATATCTAAAAAAGCTACCTTTAGGGAATAAATGAAGCCACCTTTCGTTCAAATGAACGTCTGGTTTGAAACAACGGATTTTAGCATATGATTATTACTCCTTATTTTAAAACATCCCTCTCTTCTATTTGTTTATTTTTTTGCCTGTTGGTTTGTCAGTTTGCTCATTCACAAGCAAGGATAGAAGGTGTTGTAAAACATGGTGGTAAACCATTATCAGGTGCCGAAGTGGTGATTACCAATAGCGCGGGAGATGAAAAAGTGCTGACTACCAATTCAGCCGGTGCATACAACTATAACTTTCCTCCCAATGATGAGTTTAATATTTCTATCTCCAAAGTAGGATTTACCCAGTTTCAGATAATTTATTCTACGATGGGACTCACAGGAGCAGCAGCAAAAAAGTTCAGCAGTCTTTCTAAGCCCGAAAGTGAATTATTTGAACTTCCATCCGACCAAGCAACAATATTGAAGTTGAATGCAGTATTAGATAAGCCTTTGCTTAGCTTTTATTATAATTCTGAAAAAAATGTGGTTGATTCAGATGAAAATTTGAATAATTCATTGGCTCAAGACTTGGCAAAAGTTGCCAAATTGTCGGGTGCGCAATCCTCTTTGATTGAAACCACCTACAAAAATGCGATTGCTAAAGCGGATGCAGCAATGTTAACGCGTAATTATGAGGTTGCAAAAGCATCTTATACCGAAGCAAGTTCTTCCAAGCCAAGTGAACAATATCCTAAAAGTAAATTAGCAGAAATTGAAAAATTAAATGCTGATGCCGATGCAAAAGCAAAAGCGGATGCCACAGAAAAAGAACGTTTAGCGAAAGAGAAAGAATTGGCTGCCGCTAGTGCAAAAGAAAAAGCAGAGAAAGATAAAGCCGCTGCTGAACTTGCCGCAAAAGAAAAAGCGGAGAAAGACAAAGCTGCCGCAGAGCTTGCTGCTAAAGACAAAGCCGACAAAGATAAAGCTGCTGCAGAACTTGCGGTACAACAAAAATTAGAAAAAGAAAAAGCATTGGCAGATGCAAAAACCAAAGCAGATGCAGAACAAGCTGAGAAAGACCGATTAGCAAAAGAAAAATCGGATGCTGCAAAAGCCGCTGCCAATGTTGCTGAGGCAGAACGTTTAGCGAAAGAAAAGGAAAAAGCAGATGTATTAGCAAAAGCAAAAGCGGAACAAGATAAAGTCGCTGCTGAGCAAACTGCTAAACTTGCAGCCGAACAAGCTGAGAAAGATAGATTAGCAAAAGAAAAAGCAGATGCTGCGAAAGCTGCTGCCGATGCTGCTGAAGCAGAACGCTTAGCAAAAGAAAAGGAAAAAACGGATGCCATTGCAAAAGCAAAAGCTGATGCCGAAAAAGCTGCAAAAGATTTAGCAGAAAAAGACAAATTAGCAAAAGAAGCAGAAGCTAAAGTCCTACAAGCAAAATATGACAATGCTTTAGCAAAAGGTGATTCTTGTGTGAAAGTAAAAAATTACGACTTAGCAAAAAGTTCTTACTTAAATGCATCTTCTTTAAAACCAAAAGAAGAAACACCTGCTGCTAAAATAAAAGAAGTAGATGCATTGATGGAATTAGAAAAACGTTCGCAATACACCAACGAATTGGCAAAAAAATATCCTCAAGGTGTTACCGAAGAAGTTTCGAAAGAAGGAAACAATAAAATCACCAAACGTATTGTTGTGAAAGGAAATACAGGCGATATGTACGTGAAGAAAGAAACCAGTTTCGGAGCGGTGTATTATTTTAAAAATGAAGCCACTATTACGGAGGCGGAGTTTAATAAGAATACGGAGATTAAGAAGTAGCCATTTTTTTACCGCAGAGGGCGCAGAGATTTTCGCAGAGGGCGCAGAAATTTATTACAACACTCAGCGGCTCTCTTCTTTTCTCCTTTTTCTCTGCGGTTAATTTTTGATTCCGTAAGTGCCATTAATTTAATTTATACTCCAAGCCATTCTCTTTCAACAAATCCAACAAATCGTTATTGGGATTTACTTTTATTTTTTTGGAAGGCATTACCACAGAAATATTTTCTTCCGTATCAAATACTCTGAACTGCAACATACAATTGCGATTTTCAACCGTACTGTTTTTTGCAATTATATCATTCATCTTATTCATAAACTCATCGTTCAACTCTTTCAAAGAAACATTCACCGTTAAGCTTCTCGCCATCTTATCGCGCAATTCCGATAGCAACTGAATATTACTCACTTTGTATTCGAAGTTTCCTGAATTTCTGAATCGCTCCGAAATTTTCCCCTTCACAAATAAAAACAATCCCGTTACCATGTATTGTTTGAACTTCACATAATCTTCTCCGAAAAAAGCCATCTCAGCCGATTCATTGTAATCTTCTATCGTAATTTTCCCCCAAGGATTTCCGGTTTTTGTTACACCGTTATGAACGTTGGTAACAATGCCTCCCAGCGTTAAGTCTTTGTTTTTATTTTCTTCTATTTTTTTAATGTCGGCTAGGGAATGCGGACAAAAATTATCCATTTCTAATTTGTAAGTATCAAGCGGATGTCCGGAAATAAAGAAACCAACTACATCCTTTTCATTTTTTAATTGTTCTAAATTGCTCCAAGCTTCACATACTGGAATTTTTGGTTCAGGCATATCAATGGCTGCATCGTCACCAAACAAAGATACTTGTGCCGAATTTTCTCCGTCTTGATGTGAACTTCCGTAACGAATTACTTTCTCCAAGAAATTTCCATTATCGTTTCCTTCGATGTGAAAATAAGTTGCACGGTGAATTCCAAATGAATCCAAGCCACCTGCATTGGCTAAACTTTCAAATGTTTTTTTATTTGCAGCACGTAAATTAATTCTTCTTACAAAATCAAATACAGATTTGTACGGACCATTTGCATTCCGTTCATCCACAATTGAAATAACAGCCGCCTCTCCTACTCCTTTCACTGCGCCCATTCCAAAGCGTATTTGTCCGTTTTTATTCACAGCAAATTGATACTGACTTTCATTCACATCCGGTCCGAGTACAGGAACACCCATTCTGCGACATTCATCCATGAAGAAAGTAATTTTATCAATGTTGCTTAAGTTATGCGTTAATACGGATGACATATACTCGCCAGGATAATGTGCTTTGAGATACGCTGTTTGAAAAGCAACAAGCGCATAACAAGTCGAGTGAGATTTATTGAAAGCATATTGCGCAAACTTTTCCCAATCCACCCAAATTTTTTCAAGCTTATCAGCGGGCAAACCTTTTTCGGTGGCGCCATCCATAAACTTACTCTTCATTTTATTTAAGGTGTAAATATCTTTTTTACCCATTGCCTTACGCAACACATCCGCATCACCTTTGGAGAAACCTGCTAATTTTTGTGACAACAACATTACCTGCTCTTGATAAACAGTAATACCATAAGTATCCGCAAGGTATTCTTCCATTTCAGGTAAATCGTAAGCAATGGTTTCTCTCCCATGTTTACGCGCAATAAAATTCGGAATGTATTCAATAGGGCCCGGACGATACAATGCGTTCATGGCAATTAAATCGGCAAACTTATCGGGTTTAAGATTGATTAAATGTTTTTGCATCCCCGCGCTTTCAAACTGGAATGTTCCGTTGGTATCACCACGTTGATAAAGTTCTAATGTTTTTACATCATCTAAAGGAATATCATCAATGTCGATACTTATTCCGTGATTTTCTTTTATCAATTTCAAGGCATCACGAATAATCGTCAATGTTTTTAAACCAAGGAAGTCCATTTTAATTACACCCGCATCTTCAATTACTCTTCCATCATATTGTGTAATTAACAAGGTAGATTCTTTGGAAGTAGAAACAGGAATTAAATCGGTAAGATCCATCGGAGCGATGATGATTCCCGCAGCGTGAATACCTGTACCACGTACAGAGCCTTCCAAAATCAAGGCTTCTTTCAATACTTTGGATTGCATATCATCACCGGCTAAAATCGCACGCAATTTTTTTACATCTTCTAAATCTTCTTTGTTAAGACCTTCCTTTTCTTCAAGGCTTGCATCACCTGTCATTGGTGCTTTTAAGACACGCTTCAATTCGATGCCGGGTCGGTCGGGAACTAATTTTGCAAGCATATTTGATTCTTGCAAAGGCAAATCCAGCACCCGCGCAACGTCTTTGATACTCATCTTTGCAGCCATTGTACCGTAGGTCACAATTTGTGCTACTTGATTTTTTCCATATTTATCAACTACATAGTCAATTACTTTTTGGCGACCTTCATCATCAAAATCCGTATCAATGTCGGGCATTGATTTACGATCGGGATTTAAGAAACGTTCGAATAGTAAATTGTATTTAATTGGGTCGATGTTGGTGATGCCAATGCAAAAAGCAACAGCGGAGCCGGCAGCAGAACCACGGCCCGGGCCAATCAACACTCCAATATCTCTTCCTGCTTTAATGAAATCGGCAACAATTAAAAAGTAGCCTGCAAATCCCATTGTTTTTATGGTGAACAATTCAAAATTTAATCGTTCTTCTACTTCAGGAGAAATATCATGATAACGTTCCTTTGCACCTAAGTAAGTAATGTGATGCAAATAATCATCCTGTGTAGCAAAACCTTCGGGAATAACAAAATTCGGCAACATAATGTCCTGCTTCAGTTTCAGCGGAGTGATTTTATCAACTATGTCATTTGTATTATCAATTGCTTCCGGCAAATCGCTAAAGAGTTGCGACATTTCAGCTGTTGATTTAAAATAAAACTGGTCGTTATAAAATGCAAAACGTTTTCCTTTGAAAGAATTGGAGTCATCATCACCAAAATCTTTCATTGTAGGAGTGCTTTGTTTTTCACCGGTATTTATGCAAAGCAAAATATCGTGCGCGTTGGAATCCTGTTGATCTACATAGTGTGAATCGTTGGAAGCAATAATTTTTACATTGTATTTTTTCGACCAGCGAACAAGCACTTCATTTACTTTATCTTGCTCCGGAATTCCATGTCGCTGTAACTCGATATAATAATCTTCACCAAAAATATCGTACCACCATTTGAATTCTTTCTCCGCTTCTACTTCACCATGTTTCATGATGGCTTTTGGAACCGAAGCGCCCAAGCAGCAAGTAGTAGCAATTAATCCTTCGTGATATTGTAAAATCAATTCTTTATCGATACGAGGATATTTCCCGTACAAACCTTCCATGTATCCAAGCGAACAAAGCTTCACAAGATTTTTATAACCTTGCGGATTTTTTGCTAAAAACAATTGGTGGTAACGAACATCTTTGTCTTCCTTGGTAAATTGTCGTTTATGGCGATTTTCCACTACATAAAATTCGCAACCAACAATGGGTTTTATTTTATTCGGATTTTCGGGAGTATTGTGTTTTCCTGCTTCGGCAACAAATTTAAAAACGCCAAACATGTTTCCATGATCGGTTATAGCCAATGCACGCATGTTATCGTTCACTGCTTTTTTGTACAGCGAAGAAATATCAGCTGCGCCATCGAGCAATGAAAATTGAGTATGTACGTGGAGATGGGAGAAGTTCATTTTATTAATTCACTGGTTTACTAGTTCATTTGTTTATTAGTAAAAAAGCTAATAAATTGAACACAGCCGATTGTAAGTCGGGTTGTAAATTTACTTAATAAAAGAGTACTTTTTAGTAGCTGTTGATAAGATTGGAAAAGTCGGTATTTTTACTGGAATCAGTCAAATAGAGCTCGAACTTTCCTTTCAGCCCGCACTTCTTTTTTGATAGAAAGTTTATGTCGGATTTTCAACCAATTACATTTAGAGCAACTATAAATCCAAACAAACTTATAAGGTCTAACAACACATCCGCCACACTCTTGGTGTCTGGCATTTGGAAAGTTTTCCGACCCCTTTCCTAAATGAACTTTTGGAGAACAAAAAAAGCCATAAGTAATATGAACAAGCGTAGGATGCAATGTCAAGTGATGCAGTTCACATATTTTGCCTTTATCCTCTTTTGCATAATTGTGAATCTTACATGAATGAAAGGAAAATAGTGAGAACAAAATAAAAATGAAATGGAGAAAAAATTTCATTTATTATTTAACTGCTTTTTATCACCCTAAATGTTTTTGATTCACCTTTTTTGGTAATCAAGCGCACAAAGTAAATTCCGTTTGCCTGCTCAATGTTCAGATTAATTTTAGCAGTTGCTTCGTATTTTTTATCCTGAATAATTTCGCCCATCACATTATAAACCTGAACAGTAATTTCGTCATATATTCGGCCGAGTTCAACAGAAAAATTTCCAGAAGAAGGATTTGGAAAGAGGAGTACATTTTCAAACAAATCATTTTCCGAAACACCAACTGTACTGTAAATACAAGCGCTTGGAATTTTTGCAACATAAATTTCTTTTCTTCCGGCAGCAGTAACATTCATACTTCCAAAAGCAGCTGTTAATTCATAATAGCCACAAGTATAAATATTGCAAGAATCATCTACCACAATTCCTGTTCCGCGGTCTTCAATAGGGCTTCCAGCCTGTATAGCCCATTGCCATTTACCGGCAGTATCAATTGCAGCAACATAAATTTGAACGCTATCAACAGCATTTAATAAAGTATCAGCCGCTCCAAAAGCAGCATCTCCTTTGAATTGTCCGGTTACAAAAAGTAAATCTTGTTTATTAGCAGCAATTCGGTTTCCTCTGTCGGAACCATTATTTGAACCCGCTTTTTTGGCCCATACCCAACTTCCACCGGGAGTTAATTTGGCAACAAAAATATCTCGGCCATTTGGACTACCATTGTTGTTTATGGTGTCGTTTCCGAAAACAACTACATCGCGCAACTCACCGGTAATGTAAACGTTTTGTTCAAAATCAATGGTAACTGAATTCCCTCTGTCATCCAACAAACCACCTGCAGTACGCAACCATAGCTGATTTCCACCACTATCATATTTCAAAACAAAAATATCTCTTCCACCAAAACTGGTTGCTGTGATTGTTCCAAAAGGTTTTGTGCCTCTAAATCCACCGGTAACATAAATATTCCCAATAGTATCAATAGCAATACGATTATCGCGTTCACCGTCCGTTGCTTGAAATGTTTTCACCCAAAGAAATGTACCAATAGGAGAAATTTTTGCAACAAAACCCAATGAATCACCTGTGGGAATAGGAACATTAAAGCTTCCGAAATGCGCAATGATTCCGCCTGAAGCGTATGTATCACCAATAAATCCTGTTAAATAAATATTTCCTTGTTTGTCGGTTACTAAATCGTAGCCATGGTCATCGTAATCGCCACCGGCTCCAATTAGCCATTGACATGTTCCGCTTAAATCAAATTTTCCTACAAATATTTCGTCACCTCCTCCGGGAAAAACGGCACTGGCACAACTTCCCAAATTAGTATTGTACCACGCTGTTCCGGTAACATACACAAAATCGTTTTCTTTGTCAACACATAAACCCAATGCTCTTTCGTCCCAACCACCAATTGCCGACCTTACCCATTGCCAGTTTCCTGTGCTATCAATTTTTGCAACAAAACCTTCTTTACCAAAATCCTGTGTTGGATTAATAGCTCCGAAACTAACATCTGTTGCCGAAGTGCCACTGTTATAATATCCACACACATATGCATTTCCATATTTATCAATATCTATATCCAAACCTTTGTCTGAGGCATCGCCACCAGCGGTTCTCACCCATTCCCATGCTTGAGCATTTGAATAAAATGGCAGTAAAAAAAACAGAAGAAAGAAAAGAGCATGAACAAAATAATGTGACATGTTTTGCGGGAAATTCTTTTGAGTTTTCATACTTAAGTATTTTCGTTTAGTATCCAACCAAATTTAACAATAAATTCTTTCAAAAACAAAAAAGCCTCTAATCCGAAGATTAAAGGCTTTTATATTAAATATTTGATAATATCTAGTAAGGATTAAATACAGTTGTATCTTTTCTTTCCATTGGACGGAAACTCAAAACAGGAATATCGCTTTCGTTGATAATACGCTGAGCAACTGTTCCGATAAAGAATTCTTTCATACTCAACTCCGCTTTAGTCATGATTAAAATCAAATCTGCTTCAACTTCATGTCCGTAATCCATAATCATTTGAGGAATGTCAGAACCACGCAATGTCTTAATGGTACAACGTACTTCTTGATCTTTAATATATTTCCAAACTTGGTTTGAATAGGAGATTAATTTATTTTCGGCAGCTTCATCTTTTTGAGTAAGAATGGAGATAACGCGGATATCGGCATTGAAAATTTTCGCTAATTCAATAGCTTTATTTACTTTTTCGCGCGTTTCTTTTGTTAAATCTAAGGGCAATAAAATGGTTTTGCAACCATCACGGTGAACTTTACCACGGATAGTGATAACGGGGTGTTTCGACTCCCTCACCATTTTGAATGCGTTTTTTCCGATAATTTTCCCCAAAGTGATTTTAGAAGACAATCCAATCATCACAAATAATGGATTGATTACATCTGCTACTTTATTAATTTCTTCATACACATTGCCTTTGCGAACCATCGCTTCAACCGGTTGTCCCGATTTTGTGGATGCTTCTTTTGCTAGTTCATCCAACCTTTTTTGAACCAAAGGAGGGTTTCCTTCATCAACGCTTAATAAAATTATTTTGGAGCCGGTTAATCTGGCAAGATTGTACGTTTGGCCAAGAGCAATAATTGTTTGTTCAGTAGAATCAATAGGTACTAGGATAGAATTTCCGGGTGCAGACATGTAGTATATTTTATTAATTTAGGTGGCAAAAGTAAACAATTTACCCGAAGAATGAAATTTTAACCCTAAAATTATGGTTTTCATCTTCGTTTTTTAATAATCAATAGAATGGAAACTAGCATATTGCCATAAAAAAAGAAAAGTTAAAACACATAGCCCACAGAAAAGAAGAAGCTAAAGCTTTACATAGGAACACATAATGCTATGTGCGAAGCTTGCTTCGGCTATCCAAAAAATAAGTATGCCTTAACCTTTAAAACCTATGTTTCGAAGCCTGCCCTGAGCGGAGTCGCTGCGTGTTTAAAACCTTTTCGGGTGATATTTTAATCCAATAAAGCCAAATAAATCCGCGATTTCTTTGCCAATTAGAGAAAAGTACGTACTTTCGCTGTCCCAAAAATAGGTTTGGGAATTAATCATTTAAAAAACTTAAACAATGCCAGCAAAAATTAGATTACAAAGACATGGTAAAAAAGCTTCGGCTTATTTCCATATTGTAATTGCGGATGGTCGTGCACCTCGAGACGGAAAGTTTATTGAGAAAATTGGTACGTACAACCCAACTACAAATCCTGCAACCATTAACCTTGACAATGCAAAAGCATTAGAATGGTTAAGTAAAGGTGCTCAACCAACCGACACATGTCGCGCTATTCTTTCTTACAAAGGAGTAATGTACATGAATCACCTTATGGGTGGTGTTGCAAAAGGTGCATTAACCCAAGAACAAGCAGATGCAAAATATGCAAAATGGATTGGTGATAAAGAAGTAAAAGTAAGCGGTAAAGTTGACAAATTAGCGAATGCTAAGAAAGATGCTTACAAAAACCGTATGGCTGCTGAAGCTGCCGCTAAGGAATCCAAAGCTGCGAAAATTGTAGCAAAAAACACTCCTCCTCCTGCAGTTGAAGAAGCTGCTCCGGTTGCTGAAGCTGTCGCTACTCCTGAAGCAGATGCTCCTCAAACCGAGGCAGAAGCATAATCTTGAAAACGAATTAATAAAAAGTCCCTTGTTTCTCGACTTCGCTCGAAATGACAAGGGGCTTTTTTAATATAAATTTCTTACTGCGTTTATCATCGTGCTGTCACTTCGAGCCCCGATTATTAGGGAGAAGCAGATAGTGTTAAACTAAAAACAATGATTGACAACAAAGTCTATCCCATCGGAAAATTTGAATACGGAAAAACCTATTCATCAGCAGAAACACAAGCGCATATCAAAATTATTGAAGCGTTACCAACTTTGTTAAATACTGTTGCCAAGGAACTCACTCCTGCTCTTCTGAAAAAAAGTTATCGTGAAGGTGGCTGGAATGCACAACAAATCATTCATCACATTGCTGATAGTCATGCGAACGGTTTGATACGCGTTAAATTAGCATTGACAGAAAACAATCCCGTTATCAAACCCTACAATCAAGATGCTTGGGCTGTATTAGCAGATGTTGAAACAAGTCCGATTGATGTTTCATTAAAAATGACTGAAGCAATTCATACAAGATGGACCGCCATTTTAAAATCTATGAGTGAAAGTGATTTTAAAAGAAAATATACACATCCTGAATACAACAAAGAATTTCAGTTAGATGAATTTATTGCGCTGTATGCTTGGCATGGAAATCATCATTGTGGTCAATTAAAAGTAATTTTGAATAATGGATAAAAAAGATTGCTTTAATTTGGGTTATATCGCCAAGAGGGTTGGAAATCATGGGGAACTAGGATTTGTATTGGATGTGGACGATGGCAATCGATATAAAAAATTAACATCTGTTTTTATTGAAATCAGTAATTCACTCGTTCCCTTTTTTATAAAAAAAATACAAATCAAAGGAAACAATGCAACCGTTTCGCTTGAAGGAATAGATACAATTACAAAAGCAGAAGAACTACTGAAAAAATCATTATTCCTTCCACTTAACGCTTTATCACCTCTCAAAGGAAAAAAATTTTACTTTCACGAATTACCGGGATTTGTTGCTATCGACAAGCGTTTGGGAGAAATTGGGATTGTAAAAGAAGTACTAGATTTTCCACAACAATCTATCATCAGCATAGTAAAAGGAGAGCATGAAATTTTAATTCCATCGAAAGAAGAATTTATTGTTTCTATTGATAGAGCTGCAAAAATTATTCATTTGGATGCTCCTGAAGGATTGATAGAGCTTTACATTTCTTTGAAAGCAGATGATGATTCGGAGAAGGAATCGGACGAAGATTAATAGGGAGCAGGAACGAAGCAATCTCTGCTATTTGATAGCTAGTCTTCTTCATTGTGAAAGATTGCTTCCAGTTTCTGTTACAACACAGAACTCGCAATGACGTCCTAAAACTAGAAAATTCTCAAAAAGTTTGTTTTTCCAAAAAATAGTTTAACTTTATTATAGTATTAGTAAACGTTGAGTCATTCAAAGTTTTTCTACTCCTTTATGTCGAATCAAACATTCGCTTTTAAACAGTTTAAAATAAATCAAGACAAGTGCGCTATGAAAGTAGGCACAGATGCTGTTTTATTAGGTTCTTGGGTGAATTCTTCCAATGCAAAAACAATTTTAGATGTAGGAACGGGCACAGGTATTATTGCCTTGATGCTCGCACAAAAATCGGGTGCACGTATTGATGCCATTGATATTGATTTGAATGCATATATTCAAGCTACCGAAAACATAAATAATTGTCAGTGGAAAGACCATATTGAAGTGCATCATATTTCATTACAACAATTCGCAAAAGAAAGCGACCACAAATATGATTTGATTGTAAGTAATCCTCCTTATTTTATTGATTCATCAAAAGCTTCGGAAGAATCACGCACAAACGCGCGTCACACCGATCAATTGCCATTTAATGAGTTACTGGATGGTGTTTTAAAATTATTAAACCCAACAGGAAAATTTTATGTGATTTTGCCCACAAAAGAAAGTGAACAATTTAGAGAAGAGGCAGAAAAGCATAAATTATTTTTGACAAAACTTACTCGCGTAATCACGCGAACTGATAAACCGGAAAAGCGTTTGATGATGCGATATGAATTTATTCAACGTGCTTTTTCTGAAAGCTCTATCACCATCGAAAAAGATGAAAGGCATTCGTACACAGATGAATATAAGGAATTGACAAAGGATTATTATTTGGCTTTCTAAGAAACTTCTCGCAGATTTCGCAGAAAAAAACGCAGATAATGGGAAAATGTTTTTTTGACTTTTAACTTTTGAATTTTAACTTTCCTTCTCCACAAACCTCACTCCCAACGTTTCCAATTCAGCTAACACAGGTTCATAAATTTCTTTTGTAGTTGGAATTGTAACACCTCTTGCTTTTATTTTTCCTTGCAATATTAGTTTCGCGGAAATTGCTAAAGGCAAACCAACGGTCTTCGCCATTGCTGTGTAGGTTTGATCTTCTCCTTTCACAACAAGTGAGGAAACAATTTTTTTATTTTTTCCGGCAAGTGCATATTCAAATTCGTGCTGCATTACAATCATATCTTTATCATTTTCTTTCAGCAACCATTTTTCCTCTAATAAATCTTGAAGAATTTGTGCGGGGCTGGCATCTTTCAAACGAATTTTTCTATCTTCAAAAACACCCAACCACTCTATCTTAGACAATGTTTCTGCATCCATTTCATTTCCCATAAAAGCAATTAATTTTTCTTTTAAAGATTGTCTTCCTTGAGGAAGAAATGCTTCTAGTAATTGTTTGCACGTTAATGTATCTGATGCTTCTATTTTGTAGGTATCATCGGTCAAGCCCAATTTTACAAATACATTCCAAGCCTTACAATAACCAGGCATACGCAATGTTCCGCGTAACATAGTCGGAATTTTTTCCAGATTATAAATTTTTCGATAAGACAAAGAATCACGATTGGCATAAGCATCAAATGTTCCATAACCATCTACATTAACGGTACATATTTGTGTAAACAAACGATTATAAGGAATGTATTTATACTGACCGTTTTCAATAAACTGCGCAGTGCCTTGTCCGGCTAACACCACATTGCGTGGGTTCCAGGAAAATTTATATCCCCACGGATTATCATTGTATTCGGGAGCAACCAATCCACCACAAAACGATTGAAAAGAAGTTAATTCACCGCCTTGTTCGTGAATATGATCAATCACTTTCATTGCGGAGGCGTGATCAATACCCGGATCCAAACCAATTTCATTCATTAAAATAATTCCTGATGCTTTTGCTTCAGCATCCAATTCTCTCATTTCTTTAGAAACATAAGAAGCTGTGGCTAGATGTTTTTTAAAACGTACACAATCTTTCGCCACATTCATGTGCATAAAAGCCGGAAGCATTGAAATTACAATATCTGCACGCTTTATTTCTTCTTCTCGCTGCCCATCATTATTTATATCAAATTGTATGGCTCTCGCATTAGCGTGCCCTGCTGTTTTTTGTTTTACCAAATCAAGCGACACATCTGCAACTGTGACATTCCAGTTTTCTTTTACCGAATGGCTGAGTAAGTAATTGATAAGAGAGGAAGCAGAACGACCTGCTCCTATGACTAAAATGTTTTGCATAAATAATTAGAAATATAACGCGAAGATAGTAAATACTCTACCTCATCAAATATTTGATGTGATTTTGAATCCAGTTCAAATGCATAAAATCACCCGGTGTTGTTGCTTTGTGCCTGCGTTGTTGCACTTTTTTACTTAAATCATCCAGTAATTTATTTTTTACGGAAGCACTGCCTTCCAAAACTTGTATAAGCTCCACCATTAAATCATGAACTCCAACTTGTTCCAAGTAGGTTCGAATATCCCTTTCTACAAGTATTTTAGAGGCCTTTTCGTATTCCTGTTTGATGATTAACAATTTTATTTTCAATGCTAAAGTGTCTTCAAAAGAAGCCAATACATTTTCAGCTTTTTTCACCTTTTTAAGATATTCGTCCACTTGATCCAGTAAAAAATTAAAATCCATTTTAAAAGTTTGCGGATACGTATCTGAAACTATCCTTGCCTTTTGGACATAGGCAAATGATAACTTATCAAACTGATTGTTTTCCTTCAAAAAGGCAACAAATAAATTAATGGTATCGTTCGCCTCTGTGAATCGACTTGCCATGCATTGCGAGGTGGCTAAATTAAAATACAAGGATTCTGTTTTATACATTTTTAAAACCGAATCGTTGTTATGCACTAAATCCCAGGAATCTTTCATAAAATGATATGCTTCATTAAATTCACAGCGGTTAAAATGGTAAAACATGGTGATGTGATTGAAATGAAAATGTTGAAATTTGGTATAGTTCACTTTGTAGCTTAGCAAAGGGATTTCAGGGTTTTTAGCAAATAATTTTTTAAAGGCCGTTAAATGCCGACTTACCACTTGTTGGAAGTGTAAATAATCTTGCGAACCCAATTTGTAATACAAGGAAATGTGATGATAACACATTAAAAAGCGAGGATATTCTTTGTTTTTTTCCGACAATTCTTTGATGGTCGCCAATTCATTCTTGGCAAATTTTATTCCTTTTGTATAATTTATTTCATATAATTTTCTGGAAATAAACTGACAACGATAAATATCATACTGCAAGTTGATGGCCTTTTCCAAACGTTCAAACAGCACAACATTTCGTTCCAAACGATTAAACGATTGATTTAAAAAAATTAGCTGGTCGATAATATCAGGTAATAATTCAAAAATATTTTTTTTCCAACATTCTTTTTCAAGTTCCATTAACTCCTTGTAAGCACCTTCTTTATTGGTTCCTGAAGTCAGGTTTTTATTTCTATATAAAACAAGTTGTTCCTTTGTAAGAAATTCTCCTGTTTGATTATCGGAAGTAGATTTTAATAATTCATCGTGAATTTTTTTACGGAGCTTAAAATACCTGTTTTCCAAAACGGCATACTCGCTTTTTTCCCTACTTTCTGCATAAATAAAGGAAACCGCATCTGAGTTTTTGAAATTACGATTTGTGCAGTTTTTTAAAAAATCGATTAGCTTCAATCCTACAGGTGAATCTTTGAACTTAAAATTGAGCTCCGAAGATTCAATCTCGTTTAACTTTTTAAAATCATCGTATAATTTCTTATTCATACCTATCGGCTCAAATATATTCCCTAAAAATAGAAAAATAGAATTATAAAAAAATTTATTGTGCTGTTTTTCTTACCTTTGTATTATGCAAAAACGTTTTTTAGTATTCAGTGGATTTTCGGGAGCAATAGGAGTTGCTTTGGGGGCAATGGTTGCACACCTTTTGAAATCGAAATTAGAAACCGGATTAATTACAGAAGCAAATCTGCAAGCTTTTGACACCGCAGCAAAATACCAGATATACCATAGCATAGCTCTACTGGCTGTTGCTGTTTGCATCGATAAATTCAATGAAAAAATAATTTCAAAAGTAGGCTATTGCTTTATGGCTGGAATTGTACTTTTTTCGGGCTCTTTATACCTTTTAACAACTGCAAACCTTATCGGATTATCAGATGTACGTTGGCTGGGACCAATTACTCCAATTGGTGGACTGTTCTTCATTGTGGGCTGGATTTTATTAGCCTTTGCAGGAATGAAAAAAAGATAGATAATTCAAAAAAAAAATTCGGTTTACAGCATGAACAATTATAGCAATTACAAAGGAATGATGCGTAAAATAGCCGACATTCAATATGCTTCTGCTGTTTTAAATTGGGATCAAGAAACGTTTATGCCTCCCAAAGGTGCTACATTTCGTGCCCAACAACTTTCTACCTTGGCAGGAATTGGTCATGAATTAGCTACTTCCAAAGAATTAGGCGATTTATTAAATACACTTTCTACTGATGTATCGCTTTCTGAAAAAGAGAAACGCAACATCAAACAATCGCTGAAAAATTATAACGACAATAAAAAATACACAACGGAGTTCGTGCAGGAACTTAGTAAAACCATTTCAGAAACCTTTCAGTCCTGGCAAAAAGCGAAAGAAGAAAACAATTTTTCTTTGTATGCGCCCAATTTGGAAAAGCTGGTGAAATTGAAACGGGAAGAATGTAAATTATTGGGAACATTTGCACATCCTTACGATGCTTTACTGAACCAATATGAACCGGGAGCTAAAACGGCTGACTTAGAAATACTATTTGCAGATGTTAGGAGCCAACTAGTGGCTTTTGTTAAAAAAATCGCTGTAAAGCCACAAAACAAGGATAGTTTTATGTATTTGCAGTACAACAAAACCAAACAATGGGAATTGGGATTAGAACTTTTGAAACAAATGGGTTATGATTTTGAGGCAGGGCGACAGGATGCATCTTCACATCCATTCACTACCAACTTTAGCTCGCAAGATGTAAGAGTAACTACTCGTATCAATGAAAAAGATTTGAATGAAATGATTTGGAGTTGTATTCACGAAGGTGGACATGCTTTGTATGAGCAAGGATTACCGGCTGAGGAATACGGTTTGCCATCGGGAGAATATGTTTCACTGGGTATTCATGAATCACAATCGCGCTTATGGGAGAACAATGTTGGTAGAAGTTTAGGGTATTGGAAAAATAATTTCAAGTTATTACAAAACACTTTTTCTGAAAGTTTAAAAGGGATAAACTTTGAAGATTTTTATAAAGCCATGAACATTGTAAAACCTTCCTTGATTAGAACATCAGCGGATGAACTAACTTATCATTTTCATGTATTGATACGTTTTGAAATTGAAAAAGCATTGATAGAAGGAAGCATTGAAGTGAAAGATTTACCCAATTATTGGAACAGTAAATACAAAGAATATTTAGGCTTGGATGTTCCTAGTGATTCCAAAGGCGTTTTACAGGATATACATTGGAGTCACGGTAGTTTTGGCTATTTCCCAACCTACTCTTTGGGTAGTTTTTATGCTGCGCAATTTTTTGCTCAAGCAAAGAAAGAAATAAAAGGACTGGAATCGGAAATCGAAAAAGGAAACACAAAGCCATTATTGGATTGGCTAAGAGAAAAAGTACACCGTCATGGAAAATTCTATTCCGCTGAAGAGTTGTGCATTGCTATTAGCGGTGAAAAGCTAAATTTTAAGTACTTTATGGATTATGCCGCTGCCAAATACACAGCGCTGTATAATTTGTAATTGGTTCATTTGCTAAAATGATTCGGTCATTTTAGCAAATGAATTCCAGATTTTTATGCCCTTAAATTTATTCAGGCAGATTCTGTGTTATTTAAAAATTCTAGTGAATAGAATCAGCCAAAATTATTATACACAGAAAAATCTGCGAATCTGCAGCCTAAATACATAGCATAGTATAGTTTATCTCCGAATATTTATCAACACTTTTGGTTCGTTTTTTAATTTATATAATCAATATAAATACTTGATTTACAATAATTTAATGTTTAAAAATAAAATAAATTTTAAAAGTTAAAAACTATATTTTAGTCGAAAAAATCACTGTTCATCCCCTAAGTTTACTACTTTTGTGCTTTCATTTTTATAAAAAACCTAAACACTAAAAAATCTAGAAATGAACGAATTTGGAATAAAGGGAAAGAACTCAAGTATTGCAAGTCTTGGTCTTGAGAATGTTTCTGCAGCATATTGGAATTTGAATGCTGCTGAATTGGTTGAAGAAACCATTGTGCGTGGAGAAGGGATGCTCACCGATACCGGAGCATTGGCTGTAGATACAGGCGAATTCACCGGCCGTTCCCCAAAAGATAAATTTATTGTTGAAGATGCTAAAACGAAAGATTCGATTTGGTGGAGCGATGTAAACTTTAAGTTTGATGCTGACAAATTCGATACACTTTACAATCGTGTTTGTGCGTATTTATCAGGTAAAGAAGTTTATGTGCGCGATTCCTATGCTTGCGCTGACCCTAAGTACCGTTTAAACATTCGCGTAGTTACCGAATATCCTTGGTCTAACCTTTTCGCAAACAATTTGTTTTTGCGCCCTACAACTGATGAGATTATGAACTTTGAAGCAGAGTGGACAATCATATGTGCCCCGGGCTTTAAAGCTAATCCTGCTGTTGATGGAACTCGTCAACACAATTTTACCATTTTAAACATGACCAAAAAGGTTATTTTAATTGGTGGTTCAGGGTACACTGGAGAAATTAAAAAAGGTATTTTCTCATTGTTGAATTACATCTTACCTCACGAAAAAGGAGTTTTATCAATGCATTGCTCTGCAAACATTGGTAAAGATGGCGATACTGCTATTTTCTTCGGATTATCAGGAACAGGAAAAACAACCTTATCTGCTGACCCAAACCGTGGATTGATTGGTGATGATGAGCATGGCTGGAGCAACGAAGGTGTATTTAACTTCGAAGGCGGTTGTTATGCAAAATGTGTGGATTTGACAAAAGAGAAAGAACCGGAAATTTTCGGAGCGGTGAAATTTGGTGCATTACTGGAAAATATCGAATACTACGAAAATACTTCTACTGTTGATTTTGCAAACATTTCTAAAACAGAAAACACACGTGTTGGTTATCCTATTCATTTTATTCAAAATGCAGTTGAACCATCTGTTGGAAACGTTCCAAAAAATATTTTCTTCTTAACATGCGATGCTTACGGTGTGTTACCTCCTATTTCTAAGTTAACAACCGGACAAGCCATGTATCACTTCATTTCGGGATACACTGCTAAAGTTGCCGGAACCGAAATGGGAATTACGGAGCCTACATTAACATTCTCTGCCTGTTTTGGAAAAGTATTTTTGCCATTACACCCAACAAAATATGCAGAGTTATTGGGTAAAAAATTAAAAGAAAACAAAGTGAATGTTTGGCTGATAAACACAGGCTGGTCGGGCGGAGCATTTGGTGTTGGAAACCGTATGAAATTATCTTATACGCGTTCAATGATCACTGCTGCTTTAACAGGAAAGCTGGATAACGTGAAATGTGAAACGATGCCAATTTTCGGATTACAAATGCCAACTGAATGTCCAGATGTTCCTGCAGATATCTTGAATCCTCGTAAAACTTGGGCAGACAAAGATGCTTATGATGCAACAGCAAATAAATTAGCTGCGTCATTCACAAAAAACTTTGAGCAATATGCAAATGCTGCTAATGATGAAATCTTAGCTGCTGCTCCTAAAGTTGCTGTGAATGCTTAGAAATTAGACTACTCTAATTAAATTATTTTATAATCAGCCTTTCCAAATCGGAAGGGCTGTTTTATTTCCCTATTGTTCAATCGAAGACGTTTCTATTCCCTCTTTTCCCGTAGGGACTCCCTCGGAGGAAAAGAGGGCTAGGTCCGAAGGACTCCTTCGGAGGAGATTGATGAGAATCATCATCCAACGCAATAACACAATTCTATACTCCCAACTAATTCGATAGCACAATCCATTCCCCCTTTGGAAAAGGGGGCTAGGGGGATTTCCACGTATGATTGTTACGGAGATTTATTTACATTTGCACAACCAAAACCATTATGCACCTATTCTACACACCCGACATCAATTCCCACACATACACCCTTAACGAAGAGGAAAGTAAACATTGTGTCCGTGTGTTGCGCTTAAACGAAGGCGATAAAATTCAATTGATTGATGGCAATGGTGGTTTTTACGATGGGGAAATCATTGATAATAATCCCAAACGTTGCTCCGTAAAAATCATTGATACAAAAAAAGAAGTAGGAAAACGCAACTGGCATTTGCACATTGCCATTGCTCCAACCAAAAACATGGATCGCCTCGAATGGTTCGTAGAAAAAGCTACTGAAATGGGCATTGATGAAATATCATTGATTGATTGCAAAAACTCCGAACGAAGCATTGTAAAGACTGAACGCATTCAAAAAGTAGCTATTTCGGCCATAAAACAAAGTTTAAAAGCTTATCTTCCTAAAATCAATGATGTAGTTGACCTAAAAAAGTTCATCGCAACAACGAAGGATTTTAAAGGTGAGAAGTTTATTGCGCATTGTCAGTCGGCCGGATTGTCTCATATCAAATCTCAATATATTCCAAAACAAAATGCATTGATCCTTATTGGGCCGGAAGGTGATTTTACTATTGAAGAAGTAAAATTGGCTTTGGATAATGGTTTTAAAGAAGTTGGTTTGGGTGAAAGTCGCTTACGCACCGAGACAGCTGCCTTGTACGCGTGTGCTGCGTTGAATGTGGCGAATGAATGATTACGCTCAAAAGTCCTTTGTGTCGTCATGCTGAGCGGAGTCGAAGCATACATTATTGTTAACGATGCGCAACATTTTTTCAACTAACTACCCTTCGACTCCGCTCAGGGTGACGCACCCAGCTATATTTCCAAATTTTCAAATTCCCTACCTTCTCCGAAACTCCGAACAAATAATAGAAGTCGCTATTGCCGCATTTAATGATTCTGCCTGTCCTTCATTAGTTTTATAATGTGAAAAAGAAGGAATGCTGATTTTATCAGTAATTAACTTTTGAACGTCTTCTGAAATCCCTCTCGACTCATTCCCAATAACAATAAGCCCTTCAGAAGATAATTTTTCATTGTAAATATTTTTGCCTTCCAACAAAGCACCATAAATTCGTTGTTGGTTATTAGTTATTTGTTGTTGGACAAAAGAAGTTAAATCACAATAATGTATTTTAATCCTTGCAATAGAACCCATTGTAGCCTGTACCACTTTTGAATTAAACGCATCCGCTGTTTCGGAGCTACACACAATATTTTCAATTCCAAACCAATCTGCAATACGAATAATTGTTCCTAAATTTCCCGGATCTTTAATATCGTCCAACACCAATGTGAGCTTTCCTTTCAAGTCATCCGAATTTAATTTATACTTGGGAATTTCACATACAGCTAACACTTCATTTGCTTTTGTTAAAGAAGAAATTCGTTCCAGTTCATTTTCTTTGATCTCAAATCGCTCTATAGTAGCTGGAATAGCATTGTTTCTTAAAAATTCAGATGTTGCATACACTTGCTTTACAACAATGTCGGAATTCAATAATTCAGGCACAATTTTAGCTCCTTCCGCAATGAACAATTGATGTTCATCACGGTATTTTTTTTGTTTCAGGGAATTAATGAAACTGATTTGACTTTTTGAAAGCATAGCTTTTTATTTAAAATAATTAAAACACATAGTGCTATTGCTAAGCTATGCAAAGCTTTAGCTTCTTATTTTTCTATGATTCTATGTGTTAAAAAAATACCACCACTATTGTAAGCACAAATGTAGTAATTTAGTAGCCTTAGTACTCTACAATTTTTAATCGAGCGTGACCGGAAGACGTATTTATAATAAATGGATCATCATTGGGTTAATCCCTTTGCTAATCATTGCCTGCCGCCCTGCTCGCAAGCTTCAGAAAGGTGAATTTCTGCTCCAAAAAAATCACATTATCGATAAAGATACAAAAGTTGATATAGGAGAAATTGAAGGTTATATCAAACAAAAACCAAATCGTAAAATTTTATTAATATTTCGTTTTCACCTTTGGTTGCACAATTTAGCGAACGAAGAAAAAGCTAAACGAAAAAGAATTTTATTCGATAAAAAAATTGAAAACCGCAACAACAGGAGAATAGGAAAAGGAAAAAAGCCGAAAACAAATGATAGACAATTATTTGGTGAATGGCTTTTGAATGTAAGTGAGCCACCCGTTATTTACGATTCTCTTCTTGCAAAAAAATCAGCCAAACAAATAAAATTATTTTTGAATAACAAAGGTTATTTCATCAGTTCGGTAAGCGACTCTGTTGTTTATCGCAGGAGAAAGCGTGCAAGTGTTTATTATACCATCACAGCACAAAAACCTTATCTTATTAATCATGTTGAATACAAAATTCCGGACGAACTTTTAAGTTATTACATCACTTCGGATACCAACAATTGCCTTATTAAACCGGGTAAAAACTATGATGTGGATGTGATGCAACAAGAGCGCGAACGAATTGCTTCCGAACTTAGTAATAATGGATATTATTTATTTACCAAAGATTATATTTACTATGAAGTAGATACAACCTTAGCAGATAACAAAATTAATGTTACTCTAGGAGTGAAAAATTTCGCCTACAAATATTCCGATTACTCCGATTCTATTGTTGAACGTCCACATCAACGATTTTACATCAAGAACATTTACATCCAGCCCGACTTTGTTTCAAAAAAAATGGACTATGTAAAAAAAGATACCATACGCATAGAATCGGGAACAGGAAAGGAAATTCAAGACACAGTAAAAGGCAAAGAAGTGGATTATTATATTCTTCATACCGAAGAATTAAAATATAAAACAAAAGTTTTACTCAACTGTGTTTTTATTCGTAAAGGAGAATTGTACCAATTGCAAAACGTAGATGATACCTACAAACGTATATCAGAATTAAAATCATTCAAAACGATTAACATCTTTTTTAACAGGGCAGGTGGCGATTATCTCGACTGTTTTATTCAATTAAGCCCTATTGCCAAACAATCCTTTACAATTGAATCGGAAGGAACAAATACCGGAAACGGGAATTTGGGAATTTCAGGAAGTATTGTTTATCAAAACAGAAATTTGTTGAAGGGAGCCGAAGTGCTAGAACTACGCTTAAAAGGCGGCATTGAAGCGCAACACACAGAAAATAGTAATTCGGCAAATTTAAACCCTGCCTCACAATTTAACACGGTGGAAATTGGACCTGAAATGAATATTTATATTCCTCGCTTTTTGATTCCTTTTAAAGTGCATG
Source organism: Bacteroidota bacterium (assembly GCA_023251805.1). Lineage (GTDB taxonomy): Bacteria > Bacteroidota > Bacteroidia > 2-12-FULL-35-15 > 2-12-FULL-35-15 > 2-12-FULL-35-15. Next base: position 62,457 of record JAHEYB010000006.1, read on the forward strand.
CTTCCAAACGTTCAAATCCCAAAACGATTTTTACCAGCTCTTTCAACTTCCAGCAACGCCCTGATTATACACGCTACATTACCAACCTGTCATTTTCTTATACATGGAAAGAAACGGCTAAAAAAAGACATACCATTAGTCCTTTTGTGATAAACTTTGTTAAAGTGGCTTTGCGAGGCAACTTTCTTGATAACACCAACGATTTGTATTTAATAAATAGTTTCACCGACCACTTGGCAACAAGCACCAGATATACATTTACTTATAATGAACAAAATATAAAAAAGGAAGAAAATTTTTCATATTTCCGTGTCAACGGAGAATCATCCGGAAATATATTGCGTGGAATTTACAACATCGGAAATTCTATAAATCCAAATACATTTGTAAAAGATGACCAGGGAAGATACACTGTATTTGATGTTGCCTACTCGCAATACCTTCGCATTGATGGAGATTATAGATATTATTTTAATTCCAATGAAATAAACAAAGTGGTTTTTAGAATTGCTGCCGGTATCGGAAAACCTTTAGCAAATTTTACAGCATTGCCCTTTGAACGCAGCTTTTTTAGCGGTGGAGCAAACGGAATTCGTGCTTGGCAATCCAGAACATTAGGTCCGGGTTCCTACGATGATGGGGAGGAAATTTCATTTGGACAAATAGGAGACGGACAAATAGAGGCGAATATCGAATATCGTTTTAAGATGTTTAAAATGCTGAAAGGAGCCATATTTGTGGATGCAGGTAATACATGGCTGCAGAAAAAAGACATTAGCCGACCCGGAGGAGATTTTCAGTTCGACAGATTTTCTAAGGAAATAGCTATTGGCTCGGGAGTGGGATTGCGTGCCGACTTCAGCTTTTTTATTATCCGATTTGATATTGGTTTAAAAGTGCGAGACCCAAAATTTTCTGAAGATAAAAGATGGGTGATCGAGAATTTGTTTGATGCTGAATGGAAAAGAGTTTACCGCACCAACAATAGCAATCGTAAATATGATTTTTTTACCTTCAATTTAGGAATTGGATATCCGTTCTAGTCTGGTTGTTGGTGGTTAGTAGATGGTTGTTGGATATGCCTGTCATTTCGAGCGGAGTCGAGAAAAGGGTATCGTAAAATCAACTATACTCATCGCTATTGAACTATTGAACTTTTTACTATATTTGCCTTCCTAAAAAATCAGTTATTTGTTAAGGGGAATCTAAACTTTTTGACTTTTAACTTTTTAACTTTTAACTTAAAAAGATGGCCACTAAAAAAATTGAAGAGTTATTGGGCGCTAATGCTGATAGCTTATTGAACCACACTTGCAAAACCATTTCAAAAGAAAACATACACCTTCCCGGAAGCGATTTTGTTGATCGCATCTTTCAGCAAACCAATCGGAACCCTCAAGTATTGCGCAGTTTACAGCAATTATATGGTACAGGAAGATTGGCAAATAGCGGTTATATGAGCATTTTGCCTGTAGACCAAGGAATTGAACACAGTGCCGGTGCATCTTTTGCTCCAAATCCTATTTATTTTGATTCAGAAAACATTGTAAAATTAGCGGTAGAAGGCGGTTGTAACGCAGTTGCTTCTACTTATGGTGTGTTGGCTTCCGTTTCTCGCAAATACGCCCATAAAATCCCATTTATTGTTAAAATCAATCACAACGAATTTTTAAGCTATCCCAACAAGTTTGACCAAATCATGTTTGGAACAATCGAAGATGCTTGGAATATGGGCGCTGTAGCGGTTGGAGCAACTATTTATTTTGGTTCTCCCGAATCATCTCGTCAAATTGTTGAAGTAGCAAAAGCCTTTGAACATGCACATAAATTGGGTATGGCAACGGTTTTATGGTGCTACACACGTAATAATGCATTTAAAAAAGACGGAGTCGATTATCATACCGCAACAGATTTATCATCTCAAGCAAACCATTTGGGAGTAACCATTCAGGCGGATATCATAAAACAAAAATTATCAGATAAAAATGGTGGATATACTGCTGTTAACTTTGGTAAAACACATCCAAAAGTATATTCTGAATTAACAACAGAACACCCAATAGATTTAAATCGCTATCAAGTTGCTAATTGTTATATGGGGCGAATGGGATTAATTAATTCCGGTGGAGAATCAAAAGGAGCATCTGATATGGCTGAGGCAGTTACAACAGCTGTTATCAATAAACGTGCAGGCGGACAAGGATTGATATCAGGAAGGAAAGCATTTCAAAAAACAGTGAAAGAAGGTGTTGAGTTGCTAAATACCATTCAGGATGTTTATTTAGATAAGAGTATCACAATTGCTTAAAACAGTTGGAGAATTTTAGATTTTTTGAATTTTAGAATTAATTCTACAAATCAACAAATCAACAAATCAAAAATTAAAAATATGAGTTGGTTTAAACGAATAAAAGAAGGTATCACCACATCAACAAAGGAGAAAAAAGAAACTCCTGAAGGATTGTGGTATAAATGTCCTTCTTGCAAAAAGATTACAAACACTACTGAACACGAGCTAAACTTATATGTTTGTCCGAATGAAGAGTGTCAATATCACGAAAAAATTGGTTCTGCTGAATACTTCAAGATTTTTTTCGATGACAATGAATTTATCGAGTTGAACGAAAACCTCACTGCTGGCGACCCATTGCAATTTGTGGATACAAAAAAATATGTCGATAGATTGGTGGATACTGCTAAAAAGACCAATTTAAAAGATGCTTTGAGAACAGGACATGGGAAAGTGGATGGAGAAGATTTGGTGATTGCTTGTATGGACTTTAGTTTTATTGGTGGTTCGATGGGTTCTGTGGTAGGAGAAAAAATTGCTAGAGCCTGTGATTATTGCATCGAAAAACGCATTCCTTTAATGATTATTTCTAAGTCGGGCGGTGCTCGCATGATGGAAGCTGCATTTTCCTTAATGCAAATGGCTAAAACATCCGCTAAGCTTTCGCTGATGGCAGAAGCAAAAGTACCCTATATCTCTTTCTTAACCGATCCAACTACTGGAGGTGTTACAGCGTCTTACGCAATGTTGGGCGATTTGAACATTGCGGAGCCGGGTGCTTTAATCGGTTTTGCTGGTCCGCGTGTAGTAAAAGAAACCATTGGAAAAGACCTTCCTAAAGGCTTCCAAACCTCTGAATTTGTATTGGAACACGGGTTTTTGGATAAAATTGTGAATCGTAAGGAATTGAAGGGCAAATTGGGGCAATTGCTGAAGATGTTCAAGAATTAAATCGACAAAAAAGAGAAATAGACAATTATTATGGCTTGTACTGCTTTTTGTCTACTGTTCACTGATTAATTGTCTACTTTCCCTAAAGAGCATTAAAAAAACTTTTTCCCTTATTTATTGCTGTTTTAAAAAGAATTTCTATCTTTGCAGTCCTTAAAAATAAAAACAAAAAGACGAATACAATGTATTTAACATCAGAAATTAAAAAAGACATTTTCAAAAAGCACGGTAAATCGGAGAAAGATACCGGATCATCAGAAGGGCAAATCGCTTTATTCTCTCACAGAATTGACCACTTGACGGAGCATTTGAAATCAAACAAAAAAGATTTTGGTACTCAAAAATCTCTTATCGCTTTAGTTGCTAAAAGACGTAGTTTATTAGATTACGTGAAAGCAAACGACATCGAAAGATATCGTACTATCGTTAAGAAACTTGATTTAAGAAAATAAGTTTGAGTTCTTATAAATAACTTTACAAAAGGCATCCAGCTCACGAGTAGGATGCTTTTTGCATATAAAAGGAATTGGAAAATTGCAAGACTGGAAAATCTAAGCACTTATTTCATTTCAGTTTAAAACCTAAACAATTTTAAAATTTTATAATCAAAATAACACATTTAGAAAATTTTTCAATCTTTCAATTTTCAATCTGCAATTAAACAAAGAGGTAAAGAAAACAATAAATTAAAATCCATCCTTCGTTAAAACTACGGAGGATAAAAACAAAAAAACATGTCACAAATTGGAATTACACACACGTTCGCACTAGCTGATGGACGTGAAATCACACTCGAAACAGGAAAATTAGCAAAACAAGCAGATGGATCTGTAGTAGTAAAAATGGGCAACACCATGTTGCTTGCAACAATCGTATCTAACAAAGATGCAAAAGAAGGAACAGACTTTTTACCGCTGTCTGTTGATTATCAAGAAAAATTTGCGGCTGCTGGCCGTTTCCCCGGAGGATTTTTTAAACGTGAAGCAAGAATATCTGATTACGAAGTATTGATTTGCCGTTTGGTGGATCGTGCATTACGCCCACTCTTCCCTTCCGATTATCATTCTGATACACAAGTTTTAATTTCATTAATTTCAGGAGATGTAAACACAATGCCGGATGCATTGGCTTGCTTGGCAGCTTCTGCAGCTATTTCAGTTTCTGACATTCCGTTTGACGGACCAGTTTCTGAAGTACGTGTTGGAAAAGTGGAGGGTAAATTAATCATCAATCCATCGGTTGAAGAAAATGCAAAATCTACATTAGACATGATCATTGCAGCTTCTGCAAAAGACATCATGATGGTGGAAGGTGAAATGGATGAGATTTCAGAAGCAGAAATGTTAGAAGCAATTAAATTCGGTCACGAAGCAATAAAATTAGAAATCAATGCGATTAAAGAATTGGTTGCAAAGGTTGAAGCTGTGAAAGGTAAAATCGTGAAACGTGAATACAATCACGAAACAAACGATGCTGAATTAGAAACGCGCATTCACAAAGCGCTTTATGATAAAGCATACGCTGTTGCTAAATCACAAAACCCAAATAAAAAAGAACGTGGTGCTGCCTTCAAAGCTGTAGTTACTGAATTTATTGATTCATTATCTGAAGAAGAAAAAGCAACAACTAATCTTTCATTAGTGAAAAAATATTATCACGATGTTGAATACGATGCGGTTCGCAGATTCGTATTGGATGAAAGAGCTCGTTTAGATGGTCGTAAAACAGACCAAATTCGCCCTATCTGGAGCGAAGTAGGTTATTTACCTTCTGCACATGGTTCTGCTGTTTTCACACGTGGTGAAACACAATCATTAACTACTGTTACATTGGGAACCAAATTGGATTTACAATCTATTGATAGAGCTTTGTACCAAGGACAAAATAATTTTATGTTACATTATAACTTCCCTGCATTTTCTACAGGTGAAGTAAAACCAAACCGTGGACCGGGAAGACGTGAGGTAGGCCACGGTAACTTAGCAGAACGTGCTTTGAGAAAAGTACTTTCTTCTGAAAATCCATATACCGTTCGTGTTGTTTCTGATATCTTAGAATCAAATGGTTCATCTTCTATGGCAACAGTTTGTGCTGGAACACTTGCATTAATGGATGCCGGAGTAAAAATCACCAAACCAGTTTCTGGAATTGCTATGGGATTAATTACTGATGACAAAGGAAAATATGCAATCCTTTCTGATATCTTGGGTGATGAAGATCACTTGGGTGATATGGACTTTAAAGTTACCGGAACAAAAGACGGAATCACAGCTTGTCAAATGGATTTGAAAGTGGATGGTTTACCTTACGAAGTAATGGCTGAAGCATTAGAACAAGCAAAAAAAGGACGTTTACATATCCTTGGAGAAATGGCGAAAACAATCACTGCTCCGCGTGAAGATTACAAAGAACACGCTCCGCGTATTGTGAAAATGACTGTTCCAAAAGAATTTATTGGAGCAATCATTGGACCTGGAGGAAAAATTATTCAAGAAATGCAGCGCGAAACCGGTGCGACTATTGTAATCGAAGAAAAAGATGGAATGGGTCATATCGATATTGTTGCTGTTGATAAAGCAAAAATTGACGCTGTATTAACTAAAATAAAAGGTATTGTTGCTCAACCAGAAGTGGGTGAAGTATATGAAGGAAAAGTGAAATCCATTATGGCATTTGGCGCTTTCGTTGAATTTATGCCTGGAAAAGATGGTTTATTACACATCTCCGAAGTAAACCACACTCGCTTAGAAAGCATGGATGGTGTATTAAAAGAAGGCGAAAAAATACAAGTGAAATTAATTGGAACAGATCCTAAAACAGGAAAATTCAAATTGTCTCGCAAAGCATTATTGCCAAAACCTGAAGCGGCTGCTAATTAGTATTTAGAATTTCTAATTATGAAAGGACTCCTATTGAAAAATGGGAGTTTTTTTATGACTAATAGCATAAGTAGAATAACACTCTCCTCCTACTTTAAAACTTTTTAACTTTTTAACCTTTGAACTTTCAAACTTTGAACTTTGAACTATATTTGCTTCAATGAAATTTCGATTAACACATATTCTCTTCCTTATCCTCACTTTGTCGAATCTTGCTTTTAGTCAAAACGAGCAAGTCGACTCTCTGCTTGCATACATCAAAACAGCAAAAAGTGATACCAATAAAATAAATGCTCTAAATGATGTCTCAAAATTAATGACTGAGATGGGCAGTGTTGCTGATGCAAAAACACATGCTGAAAATGCACAAGCACTTGCCAATAAATTAAATTTCAAAAAAGGAATCGCTTCAGCAGAAAATAATCTAGGAGTCATTTATGAGACACAAGGAAATTATATCGAAGCGCACAAACACCACGAAATTGCTTTAAAAATAAGAACAGAACTAAAAGACAATAAAGGAATTGCAGCTTCTCTCAACAATATTGGAAATCTTTATTCTTTTGAAGGCCGCAATGAAGATGCTTTAAAGAATTACAACAAAGCATTAGAACTTAAAAAAAAATACGGCACTAAAAAAAGTTTAATCAATGCTTATAATAACATCGGTATCATCTATTTGAATATGCTCAATCTTCCAAAAGCATTGGAATACTTTAAAGAAGCCTTAAAAATAAGTGAAGAACTAAAAAACGAACGCGGCTTGTCTAATGCCTATACAAACATCGGACTTGTTTATGAAGACCAGAAAAATTTTCCAGAGGCCTTAAATATGTTTAATAAAGTTTTGGAGCTAAGTGAAAAAACGGGTAACAAAGTGGGTATTGCTGCTTCAAACGTAAATTTGAGCAGCGTTTCAATAAAGCTTCACCAAATTCCTCAAGCAAAAAAATATTGCGAAGAAGCTTTGAAAATATCAAAAGAAATTGGGAATACCGAATTCGTAAAACAATGTTACGCCAATTTTGTTAAGCTGGATAGTGCTATGGGAAATGAGCGTGGACAGTTAGAAAATTTAAAACTGTTCCATCAATTTCAAGACAGCTTGACCAATGCTGATAATTTCAGAAAAATGAATGACCGTCAGATAGAATTTGATTTTGCTAGAAAAGCAACTGCCGACAGTATAAAGAATGCCGAAAAAATAAAACTGGAAACACTAAAACACAATCGAGAAATTAAAGAACAAAAATATTATACCTATGGCGGAATTATTGGATTCCTACTTATGATTGTGATTTCAGGAATTTCCTTCCGCGCCTTCCGACAAAAACGAAAAGCCAACGACTTGATTCGAAAACAAAAAGAAATTTTAGAGGAAAAGCAAAAAGAAATTTTAGATTCCATTCATTATGCAAAACGCATTCAACAATCATTACTGCCATCTGAAAGATATATCGACAAAAGTTTAAAACGTTTGCATCAATAAATGAAAAGAGCAAATACATATTTCATCGTATTAATCATGGCATTGTTAGAATTAACAATGACTAGCGGTGTTGTGTTTGCACAAGAGTCGGACTCTCTGACACAACTTCTTCAAAAAGAAACAAACGATTCGGTAAAATTTTCTTTGATGATTCAGATTGGAAAAAATGCATTGATGGCGAACAGAGAAAAAGCAAAAGAGTATGCAGAAAAAGCCCTCTCATTTTCGCAAGGAAAAAAAATGAAAACGGAAGAAGCTACTGCTTGGCGACTAAAAGGAACCATTTGTTACTACGAAAACCAATACTACAAAGCAATTGAGAATTATACGAAATCACTTGAAATGACGGATAAAGTAAAAGATGAAAGCAAAACATCTTCACAATATCGCAACATTGCCTTATGCTATACAAAACTAGGAAACACGATAACTGCGGTAGACTATTATTACAAAGCCTTAAAAATAGCCGAAAAGTATAAAGATACCGCCAACATCTCCCACCTCTTTAACGATATTGGAAGTGTGTTTTATCAGCAGCATAATTTTGACAATGCCCAATCCTATTATTTCAAGGCATACAAAATCTACAAAAGTAAAAACGATGAGCAAGGAATGGCAATGATTTTAAATAACATTGGTTCTGTGTTTTCTGAATCCAAAGATTATTCCTTCGCCTTGGTGTATTACATTCAAGCAGTTGATTTGAGAGAAAAGGTTGCTGACACATTGGGGTTAATTTCCTGCTATACCAATATTGGACAGATATACAGCATACGAGGCGAACATAGTAAAGCGCTTACAAACGATTTAAAAGCATTAAAACTGGCAGAAGGCATCAAATACAATGTTGCTATCGCCAATGTTTACAGCTCATTGGCTGTGACGTATCAGAACATGAAAAATTATCCGATGGCGCTGGAATATGCAAACAAAGGATTGGACTTGATAAAAGGCATGAATGATCTTGAAAAAAGCAGAGATATTTATAAAATTTTATACGAAGTATACGATGCGTCCAATAAACCAGGATTAGCAATTCCTAATTATAAAAAATTCTTGCTGTACCGCGATAGTATTGATGATCAAAACAATTCTAGAAAAGCTTCTCAATTGCAAATGGCATACGAGTTTGACAAAAAACAGTTGGCAGATAGTATTCAAACTGTGGAGCAATTTAAGATAGATGAAGAGAAACATCAACAAGAAATCAGCGAACAAAAAACCTATACTTATGGTGGAATCATCGGATTTTTATTAATGATTATTTTTTCGAGTGTTTCATTCAGAGCGTATCGTCAGAAAAGAAAAGATAATTTGTTGGTAAGCGAACAAATAGATTTGGTGGAAGAAAAGCAGAAAGAAATCCTCGATTCTATCCGTTATGCCAAACGAATCCAACAATCCTTACTACCGAGTGAAAAATACATTGAAAACAATCTGAACAGGCTGAAATAAGTTACAAAGTTGTAAAGCGAAAACGTTAGAAAGTTGAAAGGTTTTAAGGTTGGAAGGTTGAGTTCCAGCCCTGTCTTATATAACTTTACAGCATTCTAACCATAAATCCAACAACTTTTTAACTTTGCAACCTTCCCACTTTTCAACATTTTACTAAAATCCGTCTAGGAAACGCTCCAAATAAGCATTTGACTAAAATTTATCTCCATCGGCAAAAAAACCTCATTTATCTTAAAAAAAATGTAATTTAGTTGAAACTTTTAGGAAACAATAGCGTATAGTTATAGGTTTTAAATTATACCCCAATTTATGAGACAGCTCAAGATATCCAAACAGGTTACTAACCGCGAAACAGCGTCACTCGACAAGTATTTACAGGAAATAGGAAAAGTTGACTTAATTACGGCAGATGAAGAAGTTGAATTAGCACGTAAAATTCGTGCCGGAGACCAATCTGCTCTCGAAAAATTAACAAAAGCCAATTTACGTTTCGTAGTATCCGTATCTAAACAATACCAAAATCAAGGCCTTAGCCTCCCCGATTTAATTAACGAAGGAAACTTGGGATTAATTAAAGCCGCGCAACGTTTTGATGAAACTCGTGGTTTTAAATTCATTTCTTATGCCGTATGGTGGATTCGTCAATCCATCTTACAAGCTTTAGCAGAACAATCTCGTATTGTTCGTTTACCACTGAACAAAATAGGTTCTATCAATAAAATCAACAAAACCTTTTCGAAACTAGAACAGGAATTTGAACGTGAGCCTAGTCCGGCTGAAATTGCTACCATGTTAGAAATAACAGAGTCGGAAGTAAAAGAATCAATGAAAAATACAGGCCGACATGTTTCTATGGATGCTCCATTAACAACAGGTGACGACAATGCAGGTAGCATGTATGATGTAATGCAAGCTGATGACAGTCCGAGCCCCGAAAATGGCCTTTTGAATGAAAGTTTACGCAGAGAAATTGAACGCGCATTGCATACACTTACTTCCCGTGAAGCAGATGTTGTGCGTTTATATTTTGGATTAAGCGGTGAACATGCAATGACATTGGAAGAGATTGGTGAAAAGTTTGATTTGACACGTGAACGCGTTCGTCAGATTAAGGAAAAAGCAATTCGCAGATTAAAACATACCTCCAGAAGTAAAATTTTGAAAACATATTTAGGATAAAATTGTTTGTGAGTCCCGCTAACTCGGGAAAAATTTTAAGAAAAGAGTCCCAATGGGACTCTTTTTTTTGGAAAAAAAGTACATTTGAATACGGATATCAATAGCAATAACTAGATTTAAAAACAAATTAAAACAATAAATAGAATGAATCCAAAAGTTGATTTTTATTTTAACAAAGCAAAAAAGTGGCAGCAGGAATTGGAAAAATTAAGAGCAATTGTTCTTGATTGCCAACTATGTGAGGAATTAAAATGGGGTGTTCCTTCTTATACGTATCAGAAAAACAATATTATTTTAATACATGTTTTTAAAGAATACTGTGCCATTTTGTTTTTCAAAGGCGCCTTACTGAAGGATACGAAAGGCATACTCATTCAGCAAACAAAAAATGTGCAGGCTGCACGCCAAATTAGATTCAGCAATGTGAAGGAAATAGTGAAGATGGAACGAACCATCAAAGCCTACATTTATGAAGCTATTGAAGTTGAAAAAGCAGGATTGAAAGTGGCGTTTAAAAAAACTACTGAATATAATGTACCAGAAGAGTTCCAAAACAAATTAACTAAATTTCCTGCTTTGAAAAAAGCATTTTATTCTTTAACTCCTGGGCGACAAAAAGGATATCTTCTTTATTTTTCTTCCGCAAAGCAATCTAAAACAAGAGAGATGAGAATTGAGAAATTTATTCCTCAAATTTTAAGCGGAAAAGGATTGGATGATTAGAAATTCCTATTCTCAATTATGAATGAGCGAAATTGTTTATGAAAATCAAGATACTATGAGTACTAAAAAAGAATTATCCCCAAAACAAAAAGAAGAATTACTGAGCATATTAAAAAATCGTTTCGAGAAAAATATGAATCGGCATAAAGGTTTGGAATGGACAAAAGTAAAAGCAAAATTAGATGCTAAAAATGAAAAACTTTGGTCGCTCAATGAAATGGAAAAAACGGGCGGTGAACCGGATGTGATTGCGCAGGATAAAAAAACAGGTGAGTACATTTTTTATGATTGTTCACCAGAAAGTCCGACAGGTCGCAGGAGTGTTTGTTACGACCTTGAGAGCTTAGATTCAAGGAAAGAACACAAACCGGCAAATAATGCTATTGATATGGCCAGTGCTATTGGTATAGAACTGTTAACAGAAGAACAATATCGAGAATTGCAGAAACTGGGAAAATTTGATACGAAAACATCGAGCTGGATAAAAACGCCTGCTAACATCAGAAAACTCGGAGGGGCGCTATTTGCCGATTTCCGTTATGACCATGTATTTGTTTATCACAATGGCGCACAATCCTACTATGCAGTAAGAGGTTTCCGTGGCTCACTAAGAGTTTAAATATATATTTAATGAAACCACTCTACTATATACTAGTTTTCTCATCATTACTTTCTTGCTCCAATTCAGGAACAAAACCTTATAAAGCAAAACTGGAAATTCAAGATTGTTTGCTAAAGAAATGGTTTTGACAATAGTTGCAGAACTTGAAGATTAGGAACAACTTGAAACCGACTTAAATGAAATTGGTTATCCATATCAATATAATTAATCTATGAATAACGAGGCTCAAATAAAAGAATGTTACGCAGCTACTACTAGTTATCCAGATTTTGCAAAACGATTGGATGTAATTGGAATGGAAAAGATATCATCATTGAATTTTAAACTTAAAGATTTACCAAATTAACTAGGTCAGAACTATAAGTAAAAAATGTTTTTGTGTAAGAATTTAGTACTTTTATAATTAAATTGATTTCATGAGAAATATTTTATGTGCTCTTTTCCTTTTTTTAAGTGAACACATAAGTGCGCAACAAGCACCAATTGATTCCCTCCTTAACCTTTCCACAAAAGCCGTACACGATAGTGTAAAATTAAATCTTTACATTCAAATAGATGAACTTTGCGATTTAAATGACAATTTAAAATACGGTCGTATCACAGATTCACTTTCGAACAGGCTGATAAAGCAAGCTAAAACTCCTGCTGAAAAAGAAAAGTTCATTCAGAAAAAAATATATGCTTACAACATTATTTGCGTTTATTATCAATTCGTCAACAAACCTGATTCCTTGGAAAAGTATAGAATAAAAAGTTTTGAACTTGCCAAGACCACCAATAGTAGGAGACAAATAAACTCGACAACAGCTGATCTCACTGAACTGTATACGCTTACAAACCGGTTCACAAAAGCTATGGACATTTACAGAGAGAATATGAGAACTGCGGAACAAAAAGGAGATAACGAATCCATTTTTTTCAATCTTGATGGGATTGCTAATACATACCAACGTATGAGAAACCCACAAAAGGCGCTTGAATATTATCTAAAAGAGTTAAAGTTACAAGAAAAAATCGGTGATAAGGAAGGGATAGGATGGACAAATATAGGTGTAGGCCAAAGCTATTTTAATCTAGGTGACTATACAAAATCACTTACTCATTACTTAAATGCAGAAAGTTACCTAATTGACAAAATAAAACCAGAGGAAAAGTTCCGTATATACTTTAAAATCGCAAGACCATACAGTGAGCTGAAAAAATTTGAAGAGGCAAGAAATTATTTTTTTAAGGCGCTCGAAATCAATAAGAATATGCACAATTATCCTAGCGATTCAATTACAAGAGGTGTATTTTATTGTGAAATAGGCCAAACTTATTTTTATGAAAAGAATTATAAAAAAGCTATCGAATATAAATTGGAAGGAATTAAACATTTCGGTAACTTAATCCACCCAGATATGTTTACACCCTACTTTACAACAGGAGAGGTTTATCTGGCTCTTAAAAACTATGATCTCGCTGAGAAAAACCTTTTGAAAGCTAAAGAAATTGCTGAAAAACGAAAAGATTTCCACTCTCAAAAAATCGTATCAAAAACGCTTTCTGAAATATACATAGCTAAAGGAAATCCAATTAAAGCAAATGAATTTCTTATTCAATATTATCAACTCAAAGATTCGATTGACTTAGTTGCCAACGCAGAAGTCATTCTGTTTAAGGAACTTAATTATGAGAACGAAAAAAAAGAATTACAGTTAAAAAGCGAACAAGAAAAGCAGAATGTCATTCATGAAGAGGAAAATAAAAAACAAACAATTATTAGTTACTCAGTAAGTGCTGGACTTCTTTTGATTGGTATTTTTGCAATATTTGTAATGATCGGTCTAAAAAAGAGCAAAAAGGCAAATAAAATAATCGCTTTACAAAAAACTGAAGTAGAAGAACAGAAACATCTTGTAGAAGAAAAGCAAAAAGAAATCATAGACAGCATCCGCTACGCGAGAAGAATTCAGACGTCCCTGCTACCAACTGAGAAATACATCGACAAGAATATAAAAAGGCTGAAAAATTAAAAAAATGTATCAGCTAATAAAAAAAATATTTTTTTTTCTTCTATTCCTCAGCAACACCCTCAACGCCCAGAATCCTGAAGTAGAAAAATTACTGGAAGGCGAATTAAAAATGACTTACCCCAGTATTTATTTTAAACATAATTCAGAAGAGTATGCTGTTATGCCTTATACTGTTGATTCCTGCTTTAAATACATTGCTTCTCATTTAAAATATTTGAACAGCATTATTATTTGGCGTGATAGTGCTGAAACGGAATTTTTAACCAACGTTAGAATCAAAAAATTACAACACGACCTAGACAAATATTCTCAATTCGGATATGTAGATATTAAATCGATGGGAGATGCTCAGAAAATATCTCAACGCACTATAAAAAAGGCTACTACAGATTTTCAACTGCAACAATTATTATCTTTCAACAGTGTGCTAGATGTAAGCGGTGCAGTGCGTCACCGCAAAAAATGGAGAAGAACACATGTACAAGGCCGTATTTTTTGTATGGAATGTTGGCAGCGAGGGGTTTTCTTCAACAAGAAAAAAAAGAAAAAAAGTGATAAGGTGATTAAGTGATTGGGTAACTAGGTAAAGGAGCGTTATTGCGAGTGAACCTGCCTACCGGCAGGCAGGGCGAAGCAATCTCATTGAGGTAATACCTGTTGAATGATGAATGATGAGTAAACATATTTTTTCGTATTTTTACTTCCTACAACAAACAACTATATAATCAACAACTATAAAATGAGCCACCTAATTGCCCCTTCCATCCTATCCGCTGATTTTGCAAACATTCAACGTGATGTTGAAATGATTAATAAAAGTGAGGCCGATTGGTTTCATGTGGATATTATGGACGGAATGTTTGTTCCGAATATTTCATTTGGATTTCCGGTAATTAAAGCCATTAAAAAACATGCTACCAAGCCTTTGGATGTACATTTAATGATTAACGATCCTGATAGGTATTTGCAAACGTTTAAAGAAGCGGGAGCAGATGTATTAACTGTTCATTTAGAAGCCTGCAATCATTTGCATAGAACCATACAAGCAATCAAAGCATTGGGAATGAAAGCTGGGGTTGCTATTAATCCCCATACTTCAGCAAATTTATTGATTGACATAATCGCTGATGTAGATTTGGTTTGTGTAATGAGCGTGAATCCTGGTTTTGGCGGACAAAAATTTATTGAAAATACTTATCATAAAATTGCATCACTTCGTGAAATGATTCGCGCTACTAAATCAAAAGCATTAATCGAAATTGATGGCGGTGTGGACATGAATAACTATAAAAAGTTGATTGATTACGGTGCGAATGTGCTTGTTGCAGGAAATACGGTATTTTCATCGAGTGATCCTGGTAAAACAATTTCCGAGTTGAAGAAAGCTTAATTGTTTATAATGGAACGCACTTCGACTACGCTCAGTGTGACGTAGCGTCAGTCTGAGCGGAGTCGAAGACTGTATAGTCGCAATCAAAAAGGAATGTCAAACAAAAAAGTAATCGTCATAGGAGCAGGATTTGCTGGTTTATCAGCTGCTACCACCTTAGCTCAACAAGGCTTTGATGTTACTCTCCTCGAAAAAAATAAAGAACTAGGTGGTCGTGCTCGCAAACTTGAAATAGACGGATTTACCTTTGACATGGGGCCCAGTTGGTATTGGATGCCCGATGTATTTGAAAATTACTTTTCCAAATTCAATACTTCCGTTGCCAAACAATACGATTTAATTCGATTAGACCCTTCCTATGCCGTGTTCTTCAGCAAAGATGAAGTCATGCGCATTCCAGCAAACCTAAACGAGTTTTATCAACTCTTTGAAAAATACGAACCGGGAAGTAGCATTCAATTGAAAAAGTTTTTAGCCGATGCCGAATACAAATACAATGTGAGCATGAGTGATTTTGTTCACAAACCAAGCCTCAGCATTTTTGAATTTGTGGACCTTCGTATTTTAAATGCTGCACTCAAAATGGATTTGTTTAAATCCATCAGCAAATACATTCACAAACATTTCAAGAATGATAAACTCATTCAGCTTTTAGAATTTCCTGTTTTATTTCTTGGCGCAAAACCCAATGAAACTCCAGCATTGTATAGTATGATGAATTATGCGGATATTGTTTTAGGAACTTGGTATCCGATGGGTGGTATGTATAAAATTGTGGAAGCAATGGTAAATGTTGCTCAACAGCAAGGAGTGAAAATAAAACCAGGAGAAATTGTTTCAAAGATAAATGTTGTTGATGGAAAGGCTGTAAGTGTTGTTTCCAATGGCGTAACTTATACTGCAGATGTTATTATCGGAGCGGCAGACTATCACCATGTAGAACAAAATCTTTTAGAAGAAAAATATCGTAACTATTCGGAGAGTTATTGGAAGTCGAGAAAAATGGCGCCTTCCTGCTTAATGTATTATATTGGATTGGATAAAAAGTTAACAGGATTAGAACACCACAACTTATTTTTTGACACTCCATTTGATTTGCATGCCGAAGAAATTTATGACCGACCACAATGGCCAACAAAGCCACTCTTCTACTCTACCTGTGCTTCTAAGACAGATAAATCGGTTGCACCCGAAGGAAAAGAAAATTTAGTACTTTTAATTCCAATTGCAGTGGATATTGAAGATACCGAAGCGATAAGAGAGAAGTATTTTAATATCATGATGGAACGTTTGGAGCATTTAACCGGACAAACTATTAAGCAGCATGTGATTGTTAAAAAGAGTTATGCAATAAACGATTTTAAAAAGGATTACAACTCTTTTGGCGGTAATGCTTACGGATTAGCAAATATTTTAAAACAAACAGCGATACTAAAACCATCGCTAAAGAACAAAAAGGTATCAAATTTGTATTATGCCGGACAGTTGACTGTTCCAGGGCCGGGTGTTCCGCCTAGTATTATTTCGGGACAAGTTGTGGCGAAAGAGATTATTAAAAAGTGGAATTAATACGTCATCCTGAGCATTCTGCGTTAAAGCAGAAATTTCGAAGGATGGATTGTTTTGACCACAAAATATAGTAGCTAAATGAATATACCCTTCGACTCCGCTCAGGGTGACGAATAGTTTAGAATTTAAGTACACAATTAAAATGAAAGATTTATACAACGAAGTATGTTACAAGTGTAGCAAGTTGGTTACAACCAACTACAGTACTTCGTTTTCCTTAGGAGTAAGTTTGTTGCATCGCGATTTTGTGATGCCGATTCATGCTATTTATGGCTTTGTTCGTTTTGCTGATGAAATTGTTGACACCTTTCATTCCAACAATAAAAAAGAATTACTCGATCGTTTTGTAAAAGATACTCATGATGCTATAAATGATAAAATCAGTTTAAACCCAATATTACAAAGCTTTCAGGACACTGTAAACAAATACAATATTGACATTCAATTGATTGATACTTTTTTAAAAAGTATGGAAATGGATTTGGATAAAAATAAATACAGTCAAGCAGGATATGAGGAGTATATTTTAGGTTCGGCAGAGGTAGTTGGCTTAATGTGCTTGAAAATATTTGTGGAAGGAGATGAAAAGCAATACCAGGAATTGAAACACGATGCAATGAAATTAGGTTCGGCTTTTCAAAAAATAAATTTCCTACGAGATTTAAAAGCAGATGTGCATACACTTGGCAGAGCATATTTCCCGGGGTTTGAACTAGCAAAATTCAATGCTTCTTCAAAAAAAGAAATCGAAGCGGATATTCAGAAAGATTTTGATGCGGGCTTAAGAGGAATTAAAAAATTGCCTCGCAAAGCACGACTGGGAGTTTATCTGGCTTATATTTATTACATCTCCTTGTTCAAGAAAATTAAAAAAACGGAGCCTGAAAAGGTCATGCATACACGTATTCGCATTTCCGATTCAAAAAAGTACATGCTTTTTATGGGCTCATACTTTAAGCATCAATTCAATATTATCAAATAATGAAAAATTTATTTTTTTTATTGTTTTTTATTTGTCAGACACTCTCTTACTCCCAAGTTATCACTCCTGATGCGCTCAGAAGAGAATACCAACAAGTGAATACCGACAGTGCATCCTGTGCAAAAATCTATAAAAAGATTATTAAGTCGAACAATGCTGATAATATTACAACGGCTTATCGCGGAGCAATCACAGCCTCAATGGCAAATTATTCCAAAGACAAAAAAGAAAAATTAAAACTATTCAATTCGGGAAAAAAATTGCTGGAGCAAGCCATTACTAGCGATAGCACAAATATTGAAACCCGCTTTTTGCGTTTTACAATTCAAAGCAATTGTCCGAAAGCACTGGGATATAATAAACAACTCAGTTCCGACAAAAATTTTATCCTAAAAAATTATTCTTCCACTACAAACATTGCTGTTAAACGAATGATTAGCTCGTTTTCTCAACAGTGTAAGAGTTTAACAGAAACTGAAAAACAAAAATTGAAATAAGATGTCAGAACAAAAAGATAAGCGCCTTTTTGTATCAACAATTATTCTGGTGGTGGTACATCTTTCAGGAGTGATTGGCATTCACTCACAATACAAGGATTTGTTTTTGCTGTGCACTCCTCTTAATCTTCTGATTAGTGCCGCACTTTTATTTTTGAACCAAAAAGAATTTTCACTTACTTTTTACATTTTTTGTCTTGTTGCATTTTTAACCGGACTAACGGTTGAATGGATAGGAATTCACACAGGATTGCTTTTCGGCTCTTATTCCTACGGTGATGTACTAGGAATAAAAATTTCAGGAGTTCCATTGATTATTGGAATAAACTGGTTATTACTTGTTTTTTCTGTAGGCGTAATCTGCAATAAAATTAAAACCAATATTTTTATAAAAAGTCTGCTTGGTGCATTACTACTCGTAATTTTAGATTTTTTCATAGAACCTGTTGCTGTAAAATATTATTTTTGGTCGTGGTACGACACTGCTCCTCCGATCAGAAATTACACTGATTGGTTTATTATTTCTTTTTTGCTCTTGCTATTATTCAACAAATTAGAATTTAATAAAACCAATCCCTTAGCAAAAGCTTTATTTCTTGTGCAATTAGTATTTTTTATCTCACTTACTTTTTTTTGATGAAATTCACCTATCTGCTTACCATTCTTTTGACACTCTCCTACCCGCTTTTCAAAAGTTTTGAAAGCAAAATCGCTTTTTTCACTAAATGGAAATTTCTTTTTCCTGCTATTTTGATAAGCGCGACAGTGTTTATAGCCTGGGATGTATGGTTTACAAGCATTGGTGTTTGGCGTTTTAATAACAACTATGTTTTAGGAATTTATATATTAAATCTTCCATTGGAAGAATGGCTTTTCTTTTTAGTTGTTCCTTTTTCTTGCGTATTCATTTATGAAGTATTGAACTATTTTGTAAAAAAGGATTTGCCGAAACAATATTCTAAATACATTACACTTTCGCTTGCTGCCTTTTTACTTATTATCTCAATTGTTTATCGTGACAGAATCTACACATTCATTGATTTTTTCGCCTTAGGCCTTTTTCTTTTAATGCACCAGTTCATTATTAAAAGCAATTATATTGGTCGCTTTTACATTACATGGGCTGTTTGTTGCATTCCTTTTCTAATAGTAAATGGTATTATTACCGGAATGCCAATCGTCATTTACAACAATCTAAACAACATCCAAATTCGTATATTCAGTATTCCACTTGAAGATATGTTTTACGGCATGCTCAATATTCTTTTGGTGATTACAATTTATGAATACCTAAAGCAAAAGAAAAAATGAAGAAAATTCTATTGACTTGTATCCTGTCGGGATTTTGCATCAATTTATTCGCCCAAATACCTAACAGTGCTGAGCTTTTCGATTTTAATAAATCACGGAATAAAAAAACAACAAAGGGCTTGTATGTTTTGGGTGCTTGGGCATTGGCAAACATTGGAACCAGTGCTTACTATTATTCGAACACCGAAGGAGTAGATCAATCTTTTCACCAAATGAACCTGATGTGGAATGGCGCTAACACTTTTATTGTTGTAGCGAGTCTTTTACCAAAACAAAGAAACGACCTTAATCTTACCAAAACACTCAACTGGCAAAGCAATACCGAAGCAGTTTATATTGCAAGTGCCGCATTGGATTTGGTTTACTCAACAGCAGGATTTGTTTTAACTGAAAAAGCAAAAAACGATTTTGCTCAACACGATAAATATCAAGGTTGGGGAAATTCACTAATCTATAATGGTGGCTTCCTCTTTCTGTTTGATACCAGCATGTTTATTGTACACAAGCGAAACGGAAAGAAGCTCTATAAAATGATGGATAAAATAAATTTATCAGCCGGAGGAAACGGCATAAAACTTGTTTTACATATCTAAATTTTTATACCTTTAAATATTCAAAAACGTAAACCATGAAAAAAATCTTCTCATTACTTAGTATTATTTTGATTGCCACTTCCATTCAAGCACAAACAGCTACAACAGGAGCAACAAAACCAAAAGCAGCACCAAAACTTACCGACAAAGATATAATGATGTGTGATAAAAACTGGTCGGTTGTTTCAGTTGAAGAATGGGGCGTAGTTACAAAACCTCCGGGAGAAAAAAACAAAACCGACATGTTAAAATTAACACAAGACATGAAATTTGAATCAGTGATGTTTGGAATCAAACACGTTGGCACATGGATAAAATCAGGACAATATATTATTATGACGGATGAAGCGAAAATGAAAATTAGTTATAAAGTATTGATTACTGACCCAACAAAATTAAAAGTAGATCATTACAGCGATGAAGACGGGCACTCGATTTTTGAATATGAACCAAAATAGTTGGGAGTTGGGAGTACTTAGTTGGTAGACGGTTTACTGAATAATACTTAAGTTATTTTAGAGCACACTTTTCTTCGCACTAGTCTACGAACCACCCACTACCTACTACCAACTAGCCCAGTAGTAATCTTCGCACTCAACAAACACAGCGGAATGCTTGGTCCAGGATGTACACTTCCTCCACAAAAATACAAGCCTTTTATTTCTTTAGAAAAATTTGGGTGACGCATAAAGGCAGCAAATTTATTGTTTGATGCGTTTCCATAAATCGCTCCGAAAGCACTTGATGTGCGCGCTTCCACCACTCTTGGATCTAAAATCATTTCACATTCAATAAGCGGACGAATATCTGTTTTTAATATTCGATTCAACTTCTCTATCATTTTTTCACGCGATTCGTTTACCAATTTATCCCAATCTTGTCCGATATTATTTGGAACATTGATAAACGTAAACCAGTTTTCACAACCTGCTGGTGCATCTTCTGGAGAATGCTTAGAAGTAATGTTCACATAAATAGTAGAATCGGAATAGACTGTCTTTTTTGAAAAAATGGTATCAAACTCTTCCCGATAATTTTCACTAAAA
>JAHEYB010000059.1 GCA_023251805.1 Bacteroidota bacterium
AATTAATTAAATTAAAATTTAAAGTTCCAAGTTATTGATGGTAAAATTGGAAACAAAAACACTTGTTTGGCTTTGATAGTCAAATTACCTTGTGTGGCACTTCCTTCGTTAGCAAAATAAATAATATAAGGGTTGTGTCTGTTGTAAACATTGAAAACACTGAAGTTCCAACTCGACTCGTAATTTTTGAAAAGTTTAGTTGGGATTTTTACATCTTCCGGTTTTACAGTTTCTGCCAATCCAAATTTTTTGATGATACGTTTTTTCCTTTTTTCGATGTGTTTGGTTCTGTCGGGCGTATAAGTAGCAGATAAATCCAAACGATGATATGCTGGCATACGAAAAGCATTTCTATCGCTATAATCGTAAGTAATGTTTCCATCAATAACATAATAGGATGTTGGAATAGTAATGGCGTTTCCGGTTCCATAAACAAAAATGGCAGCAAATGTCCATTTTTTATTTAGGTCGTAACTCAATACTACCGAAGCATCATGTCGTCTGTCATATTTTGCATAAAATTCTTTTCCTCGATTTAAATCGGGGAATGTTCTTTTTGTATATGAAAGTGTATAGCCAATCCATCCATTAAATTTTCCAACTCTTTTCTTAATAAATAATTCAATTCCATAGGCTTTTCCTGTTCCAAAAACAAATTGATTATCTGCATTATCATTTAATGCTGCTCCGGGCAATGAACCATCTCTGTACTCAATTTGATTCTTCATGTCCTTATAATATATTTCAACAGAAGTTTCATAGGTATTGTCTTTAAAATTTCTAAAATATCCTAGGGAATATTGTGAACCTTTTTGAGGTTTCACTAATTCGGAAGAAGGCACCCAAGTATCAATTGGCAAAGTAACGGCCGACAAGGATGCAAGATGAATATATTGTAAGTTATACGTATAAGATGCTTTAATGGATGATTTGGTGTTTAATGAATAGCGAGCATTGAAGCGTGGTTCAGGGCCACCATAACTTGCAACTTTTTTGTTTGGATCGGTGTGAACAGTGCTAGATGTTTGCCCTGAAATAGGGTCTTTTTCATATCTATCAAATGGGCCCACTTGCATAAAATACGAATAGCGCAATCCAACATGAATTTTAAAATTATCGGTTACATCAAAATCATCGGAAACATATCCTGCGATATCGTGCGCTCTTAGTTTTTTTATTCCGCCAAAATCAAATTCTGTTTCACCTTGTTTAGCTGTTGCACTGATAGGAGAGAAAGTATGAAAAATATAATTTGCTCCAAATTTTACTTCATGACGAATGGTTGGAAAATAACCAAAATCTACTTTCCCGTTCCAATCGTTGATTCCAGAAAATAATTTTAATTCGAAGCCACTTTGTTCGGCTGTAAACTGAAATTTATATTCGCTATAAATAGCAGACACATTCATAAATAATTTGTTGCTGAACAAGTGATTCCATCTCACTACTCCCGTCCCGTTACCCCATTCCACACCTAGTTTAAAGCCGGCATCTTTATCCGCAAAAGTCATTACATCTCTCCCAAAATAACCGCTTGCAAAAAGTCGGTCTTTATCCGACAAGCGATAATTTACTTTTGCATTCATGTCATAAAAATAAACTCCGGAATTTTTAATTGTAGAACCCGGTTTAGCAAATGGGCGGGCAAGCACATCAATATAAGTTCTACGTGCAGAAACAATAAAAGAACCTGTATCTTTTTTGATTGGACCTTCAATTGTCAAGCGTGAAGAAATTAATCCTATTCCACCGGAAGCGTGATAGGTTTTGTTATTTCCTTCTTTCATAGAAATGTCAAGTACAGAAGCTAGGCGTCCTCCGTATTGGGCAGGCATTCCACCTTTTACCAAATTGATGCTTTTTACCGCATCACCATTAAAAACTGAAAAAAAGCCGAGTAGGTGGGAGGCATTATAAACAACAGCTTCATCCAATAAAATTAAATTTTGATCCGGGCCGCCACCTCTTACATAAAATCCGGAATTTCCATCACCACTGGATTTAACACCGGGTAATAATTGAATGGTTTTTAAAATATCTACTTCTCCTAAAAATGCAGGAAGTTTTTTAATTTCTTCCATATCTAGTTTAATGGCTCCAACAGCTGTGCTGGAAACGTTTTTATCTACCTTTTCAGATGTAACTTCCACTTCTTTCACATTTATAGCAGAAGGCTTTAATTCAATATTTAAGCGAATGTCTTTATCGAGGATAATTTCTTTTACGAAATTTTCATAACCAACATACGAACTGATTAATGTGTAGGTCCCTTTTTCAACTGTGATGGAAAAAAAACCATACTGATTGGTGGTTCCACCTTTTATTAGCTCTTTGATGTAAACGTTTGCCCCAATACTGTATTCACCATTGGATGCATCTTTTACATATCCACTGATAGTGAATTTTTGTTTTTCTTGAGCTGAAGCATAAAAAGAAAAAGTGGTGAATGCTAAAAAGAAAAAAAGGACTCTGATAATAAAAAGGTGTTTCATAAAAATAATGCTATAATTTATAGAACGATGGAGAGCTCTATTTACTCTAAAATTAACAATAATTGTTGTGTTCAGGTGTTATTTTTTGCGCCACAAAACTATGGAAACAATTTTTGATTTCAAAGTTTCCAAGCAATTATTTTTAGTCTTTTTAAACGCAATTAAGGAAGTAGAAGACTTTGAAAAAAGCGTAATACCTGCCTTAGTGCGGTTCACCCCGATTTAGTGTTTGCAGGATTTCATTCAAACCATACTAGTAAAATCCAAACAAACACTTACATCGCAGATAGTTGATTTTTTTCAACTGTCTGTTTAGGGTTTAATTTACGATATTGCAGTCAAATGAGTCGGAACTCACTCCCTTTTAGCAAGCAATTGGCTTATTCCTTTGGAATGATGGGCTGGAGCGTAATGTTCAACCTGATTAGCGTGATTCTCATTTATTTATATCTGCCACCTTCTGATAGTGGTCTCCCAAATTTGATTACCCAGGCATCTATTTTTGGAATTTTTAACGCAATTGCCCTCATTACTTCGAGCGGCCGTTTTATTGATGCGATTTACGACCCATTTATTGCTCAGTTTAGCGACAGCAGTAAAAATCCAAAAGGAAGAAGGATTCCGATTATGAAAAAGGCAATTTTGCCTTCTTTTATTTTCTGTTTCTTGGTGTTTTTCCCTTTAAAACAGGAGGAAAGTGCTATGAATATCATCTGGTTAGTGATTGTGCTCATCGGTTTTTATGTTTCCTCTACTACCTATATCATTCCTTATTATGCGTTGTTGCCTGAGCTTGCACCAACAGCAGAAGATAAAATCCGTTTGGCAACTTGGCAATCTATTGGTTACGTTTTCGGTATCGCCATTGCGTCCAATACATTTAACCTGGCAGGTTTGTTTCAGAACGCATTTGAAATTTCTAAATTATTAGCGCTTCAATATGCTGTTTTGAGTATGTGTATTCTTGCAGCAATTTTTATGGCGATAACGGTTTTTGCTATTGATGAAAAAAAATATGGTGTGACTAAGCCCCATGCTGTGCCAATGAAGTTAGCATTGAAACAAACGCTTAGCAACAAAAATTTTCTGCTCTTTATTGTAGCCGATTTTTCTTATTTCATTTCTGTCACAATTATTACGTCCGGATTGCTATACTTTTTGAAGGTTTTGCTGGGATTGCCGGAAACATTGGGAAATAAACTAATGATTACGATGGTGTTGGTTTCCTTCATCTTTTATCCAGCAGTGAACTTACTGCCCAAACGTACAGGCAAAAAAGTACTGGTAATCATTTCTTTCATTTTACTTTCGATTGTTTTTTTAGGGATTTATTTTTTAGGAAAAGCAAAAATAGATGCGGAAGTACAAATTTATTCCTTAATTATTTTGGCCGCGATTCCTTTAGCATCTTTGAATATTTTACCAAATGCTATTCTTGCAGAGATTATTGAAAAAGATACGTTGGATACAAACACGAATAAAGAAGGAATTTACTTTGCAGTGCGTTACTTCTTTGTGAAGATAGCTCAAACAGTAGGAATGGCACTTTTTGCAATGTTCCTGATTTATGGGAAAGATGTAGAAAATGATTTTGGAATTCGTTTGTCGGGAATGTTGGGCTTTATCTTATGTTTGATGGCAGCGATTATATTTACACGTTTTAAAGAATTGAAAAAATGAAACATAATTTTGAAGATTGTTATCAGGAAGCAACAACAATGTTTGCAAATGGATACGATAGTAAATATATTGGGTTTCAGCTGGCAGAAAAGGGTGTTCCGGATGAAATGATTGATGATGTTTTAATCGCCATTAAAAAACTTAGAAAAGGGGTGAAAAGAAGTGTGGGGATGAAGCAAGTAATTTATGGAAGTTCGTTTATTTTGGTCGCGATTGGTTTTACATTTTTGTCCACCAATGAAAATTCTCCCATAACATATATTTTATGGGGTTTAGCAGTAACAGGTGTTTTGACGCTTATTAAGGGGATAGCAAATATAATAGGGCTACTTTAATTATCTGCTGATATTATTCGGGCGAGAATAAACCATTTGCATCACATTGATATTTCGCATTGCGAATGCGGCTTCGCAATAACATAAATAATAATTCCATTTACGAATAAAGCGCTCATCAAAGCCAAGGGATTTTACTTCCGATAAATGGGTGTTGAATTGTTCCCTCCAAATAGCAAGTGTTTTTGCATAATGCAAACCCATGTCTTTTAAATCCACCATGGTTAAATTACCCGTGTTGTTGATGGCTGTATTGATTGCTGAAACAGATGGAAGCAAAGAGCCAGGGAAAATATGTTTTTGAATCCAATCAACTCCGTTGCGTAAACTATCGTAACGGGAATCCGGACAAGTTATTACTTGCAAAGCGAGAATCCCATCTTTTTTTAGAAGTTCATTACATTTTTTAAAATACACATCTAAAAATTTATGTCCAACAGCCTCCAACATTTCAATTGAAACAATTTTATCAAATCGTCCTTCCAATAATCGATAGTCTTGTAAAACAACAGTTATTTTATTACTTAAATTTTCTTTTGCAATACGCTCTTTCGCCAATTTGAATTGTTCTTCGGAAATAGTAGCTGTAGTTACGTTGCAACCATAATTTTTTGCAATGTGGATCGCGTTTCCGCCCCAACCTGTTCCAATTTCTAAAACATGGTCGCTGGATTTTAAATTTAATTGCTTGCAAAGGCGATCGTATTTTTCTAATTGTGCTTTTTGCAAAGTAATTCCATCTTCTTTAAAATAAGCAGAAGAATAGGTCATCGTTGGATCAAGAAACAGGGCAAAAAAATCGTTGTTCAAATCATAATGCTCTGAAATGTTCTTTCGCGAGCCATCAACACTGTTTGCTCTTTTGAAATGATATATCTTATTGAATATTTTTAAAATATTGAGAGTCAAATTTTGAACATTGCTGCCAGAAACGGTGGGTGCATTGTCGATATTGATGATGAACCATTTAATGACATTGGTAATATTATCGGTCTCCCAAAGTCCGTCCATATAAGCTTCTCCAAAACCGATATCACCATATAAAACGCAACGTTTGAAATATTCGTTGTCTTTTATTTCAATGTTTGCTGAAACATCACCTTCGCCATTTCCAAGCTTAATAAGTTCACCATTAGGCATAGTAATAGAAAGTGTGCCCATTTCCATTTTTGAAAACAGACTCAAAATTACTTTTTCATAAAAACCACGTTTTGCTGTTTTTACTAATGCTGTTGGCATGTTTTGCTGTTGATTTGTTCCCGATAGCTATCGGGATAAATGTACAAAAAATTAATTCTTTCTACGATATACGTCTTTTTGCAGCTCCTGGTTTGCCGATTTTTTATGGTAAGGGATTTTCTTGAACCACAATTTAATAGCATTCCAATGTATCAAAGTTATAATTTTTAGGGTAATAAATGGGAAACGGATGCTGTACCACAATAAATTGGCATTGTTTAAGTCTTTTTTTGTCCCTGTTAATGTGCTGATGAAAAATCGTTCTCCGTTTTTATAATCATCAATACGAATGTTCAATTTTTCTGAAGGAATGGCTAAGCTGAAATCAAAATTGGTATCATGGTCGATGAAAGGAGAGACATAAAAATATTTGGTCGTATTTAAATGAAATTTATTGTCTTTCAAATTTTCTTTGCTTAATAAAAATGGTTTCATTTCACCAAATGTGTTTCCAATTTCTGCAACAACACAAAGGGGTGAATTGTTTTCATCATAACAATAATAAAAGGAAACAGGATTGAAATTGTAGCCCAACACATTTAAATTTGTCAAGAGCATTATCCTTCCTTTGCCAATACTTACGGCATTTTCAGATAGGTAGAGTGTAATTTGTTCCCGGATACTTTTTGTTTTATCCGGATTGTCAATTGGTAATTGTAAATGTTCGTTATCCTTTAGACTGAAATAATTGAATTTGTTTTTGCTGAGGAAAAATAATTTTTTCGTTAACATTTCTACTTCATCTAAGTCGATATAAAACATAAACACATTGTAGTTGAACCGATGTTGTTTCGGAGCCAAGCGATTGTGCATTACGTTTGCTTTATAAAGACAGCTATTCATGGATAGTGTAAATTTTTCTCGCAGATCTCGCAGATTTACGCAGATCAAATTTCATTAATGATTTTATTCTTTTTCTCTCCGGCTCTCTGCTTTTTCTTCGCGTTCTCTGCGGTTAATTTTTTTAATAGGAGTCCACCTTCCATCTTCCATTTTTAAAGCTTCTGGCAAAGGTCTACAGCACTTTTGTACGCATCTTCATGAAAACCATATTTAAAATAGCTTCCGCAGTAGTAGAGTGGTCCGGTTTCATTTAATTTGTGCAATTCGTTTTGTGCTTGCATTGTGGCCACATCAAAAAGTGGGTGCTCATAATCAATTTCTTTGATGATTTTATTTTTATCGATTGAGCCAGGAATAGCATTTATCGAAACAAAATAATTTTTCTTTTTGGAAACACCTTGCAAACTATTCATCCAATAAATGGTTGAAGGAACAATTCCCTCCGAAGGAGTCCTTCGGACCATAACCCCCTTTACCAAGGGGGAATTAATTTGTTCAATTCTATAGTTCCAGCTGCTCCAAGTCAATTTTGTTTTAGGCATAATGGATTCATCGGTATGAACTGTGGCGCTATTTTTTTGATATTTGAAGGGTGCTAACAATCGCTTTTCATCTGCTGTTGGATTTTCTAAGAGCTTTAAGGTTTGATCAGCGTGTGAAGCGAAAATAATTTTATCAAACGTATTTGATTTTCCATCGGCTGTTGTTACGATTGCTTTTTTACCTTCTGTTTTTACTTTTACCGCTCCGTTATTAACTTGTATCTTATCTTTAAACGGCTCAATTAATAATTTACGATAAGCTTGACTTCCATTCTGTAAAGTATACCATTGATGTTGTGTATTCAACCCCAAGAAGCCATGGTTTTTGAAAAAACGTACCAATGTGACAATCGGAAAGTCTAACATTTCTTCCATGGGAGTTGACCATACAGCAGAACTCATTGGAATTAAATATTTCCAAAGCATGTCATCACTATACTTAAATTCTTTGATGTATTGTGCTAATGAATAATTTTCAAATTTTGGATTGTCTAGCACCGAAACACTTTCTTTATTAAAACGAGTAATTTGGACAAGCATTTTAATGTAGCGTAAATTGAAAATGTTTTTTCGTTGTGCAAACAAACCGTTCAATCCGGAGCCGCAATATTCCAAACCTGTTTCGGTGTGTTGCACGCTAAACGACATGTCTGTTTTTTTGATGGGGGCATTTATTTCTTTAAATAAATTGCAAAGGTTGGGATAGGTTTCAAAATTGAACACCATAAATCCTGTGTCCATATAAACAGGTTGGCCATCCTCATCCACAGTAACGGTATTGGTATGTCCGCCAATGTAATCATCTTTCTCGAAAATGCTTAAGTCGTATTTTTTTTGCAAAAGATGAGCGCAACCCATTCCGGCAATACCTGTTCCTATGATTGCTAATTTTTCCATTTACTCTGACAAAACAGAATTTATAAAACGTTCGATTGCATACGTTGTGGTTTGTCCGCTTGGCCCGCTAATATTAAAGTCGCAACCATGAGTTGCCCAAGGCAGATCCAGAAAATAATTTTTCACTTTGTTTGCAACCAGCTTTTGCTGCAAATGTTCGCTATGTAAAAAGCTAACCATACAATCGTGCTGACCGTGAATAATTAAAGTAGGAGTGGAGTTTCTGTCAACAAACTCAACAGGCGAACTCTGCTTATATTTCTCTGGAAAATCTTTTACACTTCCACCAACAAAATCTCCAAGCACTTTGTCTGTATCCAACACCCATTTATTTCCCGGATGTTGTGCGCCCCAATACATATCTGCCGGAGCATAAATGGAAACTACTCCTTTTATGTTTTTATTGTGAAGTGTGTAAGCTGATAATAATGCAATTTGTCCGCCAGCAGAACGACCAATCAACACAAAATTGCTTGTATCTACTTTTAGTTCTTTGCAATTTTCAACGATGTAATTTATTGCATCTCTGGTATCTTCAATCGGAGCGGGATTGGTGTACTCTGGTGCTTTTCGATAATTAATAGAAGCCACATTGTAACCTCTGTTTGCAAAATAACTGTTTAATTTTGGTAATTGCTGACTATCACCTTCTCGCCAGGAGCCACCATGAATAATAATGATGCAAGGAGAAATTTCATTTGTATTGGAAGAATAAAAATCGAGAGACAGTTCAAGAGCGTTTGTTTTTTTATAAACAATACTTTTATGAGCAATTGTATTGTTATTTAGTCCAGTAAAGAGAGTAAAAAAAGAAAAAGGAGTTTGTAATGGATTTTTAAGTACGCCATAATTTTCGTTACTAAAATTTGCTGATAATTCGCTTTCAATTGTTGACGCACGGTTGTACGTTCTGAAAATGGTTGAAGAGAAAATGATAAAAGCAATGCTACTTAAAATGCTGCTGCTAAGTTTGTACTTTTCTGCCCAGTAGCAAGAAACTAAAAGAAGAAGAGAAGCAATCATCAAAAGGTGAGGAAACTCAGTTAAAGCAACTGTAGCGCGCCAAAGTAAGTTTGTTGGTGCTTTAAAAATAACAAGCAAAGAAAATAGAAAAAACAAAATTGAAAGTCCGAGTCGAATCATGTAATTATTTTTTGGTAAATAAATAGTGGCTAACAATCCATTCTTCTCCATTGTTGTATCCCCATAGTTCAGCACAAGCCATGTAAAATATTCTCCAGTATACCCACCATTTAACTGCTTGCGCTTTTCCATATGTTTCTTCAAACAATGGCATTATTTCGGATTTATTTTTATCCATGTTTTGCAACCATGCTTCGGATGTTTTGCTGTAATGCATTCCGCTTACATGCCAGTGTTGCTCAATGCTAAGGTGTTCATTAAAATAGAGAAGCAAATCATCACTCGGCATAATTCCTCCGGTGAAAAAATATTTACTCATCCAATCGGTTTCATCAACGACTTCAAATTTATACGCAAAATCTTTGTGCGTAAAAATGTGAACGAATAATTTTCCGTCCGGTTTTAAACATGTAGCAACTTTGTGCATTAATTTTTGATAGTTGCGCATGTGCTCAAACATTTCAACAGAAACTACTCGGTCAAATGTTTTGTCGATGCTAAAATCATTAATATTTACAGTAATAACAGTTAAGTTGCTTATCCCTCTGTTTTTAGCTTGCTCGTCAATGTGCAACTTTTGTGTTTTTGAATTGGAGACAACAGTAAAATTACTTTTTGGATATTTTTTTGCGATATATAATGATAAAGAGCCCCAGCCGCAGCCCAATTCCAACACATCTTGTCCGTCTTTTAATTCCGCACGATTGCAGGTTATTTCCAGCATATCATTTTCGGAAGTATCAATATCTGTGACACCCTCTTTCCAATAGCCGCTACTGTATTTTAAATTTTTTCCGAGGCAGTATTGATAAAATTTTGTTGGAACTTCGTAATGTTGTTCGTTAGCTTCGGCAGTGTTAATTGCAATTGGGGAGTTTTTTAATTCAGCAATCAATTTGATAAGATGAGCCTGTTGTAATTCAACAGTTGCTTTTTTTTCTTGTAGCAAACGTTGTTTTAACAATCTTCGTATACCAATACGAATAAGGAAATCCGGAATTTTATTGCCTTCTAACAAAGAATCGTAAAACATAAATTATTAATGTTAAATGTATAATGTAAAATGTAAGATGTGTTTGTTATGAAATTTTTGCGTTTTCCATTTTCCATCATACATCACACATTACTTTTTTTTAAACCAAGGAACAAACACACTTGTAGTGCGTTGGTATTCTTTGTACAATTCACCTTTCGAACGAATCGATTGCTCTTCTGTCATAGGAATTCCTGTTACTTTAAAAATAAGCAAGCCAATTACGAGCGGACATACCACCGAAATCCAGCCGTATGCACTTGGCAAAGCAAACATTAAAACAGAAACCCAAATCATCAATTGGAAAAAGTAGTTGGGATGACGAGAGAAATTCCAAAATCCTGCTTCACATACTTTTCCTTTGTTGGCAGGATTCTTTTTAAATTGTTTCAATTGAAAATCAGACAACCCTTCTCCGATAATTGCAAACAGCCACATTCCAGCGCCAATGTATTCAATAATAGAAATTTCGGTTGAAGGATTTAATGCGATGATAAAAAATGGAATGGCCAAAAAAACATTTGATAAAGCTTGCATCTGAAAAAATACGAAAAACTTAAAATTTGCATTGGGAGCCCATTCAGAGCGTAATTGTTTGTAACGACCTTCTTCTACATCTAAATGAGAACCAACGCGAATCAATAAATAGATTCCTAAACGAATGCTCCATAAACTAGCGAGTCCGCATAAAATCATTTTGCGCATTTCAAAGCCATCGGCCATGAGCCAGATTACTATTGAAATGATTAAAAAATTAAATGCCCAGAAGATATCTACAATGCCGGCATTTTTAATACGATAGGCCCATATCCAAATCAAAATCATTAATACGGAGACGGAAGCAAATGATACTAAAGGAATTTGTAAAAAGGGGTTCATAGTTTTCGGATTTTAATTATTCCTATCCAGTTCATTGCTAGAATAACTGGGAAAGTAGGATCAAATTCATACCATTTTTTTGCAAAATTGAGATTGTTCGGACTTTTATGATGATTGTTTTGAAAGAGTTCGCCCATCATTAACAAATCCCAAGGCAGCGTATTCTTGCTATGGTCTTCATTGTCGTAATTGGAATATCCATATTTATGCCCACACCAATTCACAATTGCTCCGTGAATGGGGCCCATTAAAAAATGAATAGGAAGTAAAACAAACATCCACCAAGCTGCTGCAAATTTCACATAGAACAAGATGTAAAGCGCAACAAATAACAATCGAATCATCCATAAATCACTCAACCAATCAACAAATTTCCATTCGGGGTAATTTCCTTTGAATGGTTTTTCGGGCTCCACTCCATGCTTTGCATAGTTCAGGTAAATGTCCTTTGTTTGCATAGTCATGTGCCAAATATCTTTAAAAAAGTGAGGTGAGTGAGGATCTTTTTCTGTATCGCTATAGGCGTGATGCATACGATGTAAAATAGCATAAGCTCTAGGATTTAGGAAAGAAGCACCTTGGGTGACGAACGTAAAAGCATAAAAAAAGCGCTCCCAAAATTTATTCATTGAAAACATTTTGTGGGAAGCATAACGATGCAAATAAAATGTTTGACAAAATAGGGAAAGAAACCAATGTGCAATAAAAAACAGGAATATATACATAGATGTAAAAAGTTCAATTTACTAATGAAATGTACGTAAATATATTCAAATTAGATTTACGAGAAGTATTAAAAATTAATTCCCTTATAATTGCTGTATTTCTTATCTTTACACGAAAATAATAACATTAAAAATGGATTTAAGTAAATTAAAAAAGCGTCCATCGTATCCTTTTGAAACAATAGCGGTTGCTATTTCATTCTCTCCTCGTTGTCATCCTGTATTAGCTGAAGCCAAACGTTTGTCGGATGTTTTAGGTGCCTCCATGTTGCTATTGCATATTGGCGAAAAAACTTCGGAAAAGGAGCAGGAATTAGACGAAATGATGTCGAAAATTGGTGTTAACCCCAATCATTCTCGAGTGATTTGGATGGAAGGAGAGCCCGTTGACACAATTTTAAAATTATGCAAACTAAATATTGTTGATTTGTTGGTTTTGGGTGCCCTTGAGAAGGAAAATATTTTGAAATTTTATTTGGGCTCCATAGCAAGAAATATTAGTCGTAAAGCAAAATGTTCGGTTTTACTTCTTACTAACCCCGACCCTCAACCTAAAAAATTTAAAAAAATTGTGGTGAATGGTGTAAGTAATCCTAAAACAATCCATACAATTAATACCGCTCTGTATCTTGCTAAAAATTTAAAGGTAAAGGACTTAACAATTGTGAATGAAGTAGATGTTCCTGGTTTAGCGATGGCTATCGCTGATGATAGCACTGCTCCTCAAACAAAAGAGATAAAGAAAAATTTAGCGGAAGAATCGGAAGAAACGTTGCAAATGATTTTAGAAAAATGTGATTCGGGTGACGTAAATGTAACCGATAAAAATATTAAAGGTAAACCAGGTTATGCAATTAGTAAGTTTTCTAAAGACAAAAAAGCAGATTTATTAGTTATTAATTCCCCCGATACTCATTTAAATGTTTTTGATAGAATTTTTGCACACGATATCGAATATATTTTAGCGGATTTGCCTTGCAACTTACTCATTGTTCATTCTCGCATATAAATTATGATCAAGTTAGCACATAACGAATTAATCGTTTTGCTTTTATCGATAAGCACGATGCTGATTATTTCACGCATTTTTGCCGAATTAGGTAAACGCTTTAAACTTCCTGTGGTGATGGGCGAATTGATTGTTGGAATTGTTTTAGGACCAACAATTTTAGGAATGATGTACCCCGATATTTTTCTTTATCTCTTTCCTAGAACAGGTAATATTCCAATTGCTTTGGATGGAATTTTTAGTTTGTCGGTGATTATGCTACTTTTTGTTGCCGGTATGGAGGTGCAACTATCCTTAGTTTTAAAACAAGGTAAAGTAGCAGTTTATACAAGTATGTTTAGTATGGTGATTCCATTTTTTACCGGTTTTGCTATTGCTTGGTTTTTTCCTGAAATTTTTTCTATTCCTGATGAACAAGGACCAAAATTACTTTTTGCCTTGTTTTTTGGAACGGCACTTTCTATTTCAGCACTTCCGGTCATTGCCCGTATTTTGATGGATATGAATTTGTTCAAAACTAATATTGGGATGGTGATTATTGCCTCAGCAATGTTTAATGATTTAATTGGATGGCTAATTTTTTCTTTTGTTTTGAGTTTAACAAATAAAAGTGTGAACGATCATTTTAGTTTGTGGTATACCGTTTTATATATTCTTGGTTTTGGATTGTTTATGCTTACGATAGGTAAGAAAATAATTGATAAAACATTGCCTTGGATGCAAACGAAACTTTCTTGGCCAGGCGGAGTTCTTTCTATTTCTTTGGGTATTTGCTTACTTTCAGCTGCATTTACTGAAGCCATTCACATTCATGCGATATTGGGTGCTTTCATTGCTGGAATTGCATTTGGTGATAGTGTTCATTTGCGTGAGCAAGCACGCGAAATCATTCATCAATTTGTAACAAACTTTTTTGCTCCGCTATTTTTCGTCTCCATTGGGTTGAAAGTAAATTTTATTGAAAATTTTGATGGAAGAATCGTTGCTATCGTTTTAGTTCTTGCTTATGTTGGAAAAGTGCTGGGTGCATTTATTGGAGCTAGATTGGGTGGCATGTCAAAAAATCATTCATTGGCTGTTGGATTTGGTATGAATGCTCGTGGTGCAATGGAAATTATTCTTGGAACATTGGCTTTGAATGCCGGACTTATTTCAAAACCTATTTTTGTAGCATTAGTAATAATGGCATTGGTGACCAGCTTGACGAGCGGACCGCTAATGAAGAGATTTATCGATTAACAATTTCAAATTTCAGATTTCAAATTTATTATGTTAGGATTAAAATTATCGACCGACCCACGCTGGGTAAATATTGTTGAAAGTAATATTGAAGAAATATTAACCGACCACGCTTGGTGTGAGCAAAAAGCTGCTACCAATGCATTATCAATGGTGGTTAATAATCCAAATTATACCGAACTAGTAACGGCTTTGATTGCTTTGGCAAAAGAAGAGCTGGACCATTTCGAACAAGTACACAATTTGATTAAAGCAAGAGGAAAAAAACTCGGACTCGAACGCAAAGATCATTATGTAAATGAATTGTATAAATTCATGAACAAAGGTGGAAGTAGAATTCAATCCTTGGTAGATAGATTACTTTTTTCTGCAATGATTGAAGCACGAAGCTGCGAACGCTTTCGCGTACTTTCTGAAAATATCAAAGACCCTGAGCTAGCTAAATTTTATCGCGAGTTGATGATTTCGGAGGCAGGACATTATACAACCTTTATTGGATTTGCTCGTCAATACGGAGAAGGGATTGATGTTGACAAGCGCTGGAAAGAATGGATTGAATTCGAAGATTCTATCATTCAGAATTACGGTAAAGAAACTACTATCCACGGGTAGTTTCCCCTATTTATCAACTCTATCCATCAAATAATAAATTCAAATGTTTCTTGTGTCGTCATGCTGAGCGGAGTCGAAGCATATATTAATCAGCGCTGTAATTATCTGCCCTTCGATGTGTCTGCTTCAACGCAGAATGCTCAGGGGACGGACGTTCTGTTTATGCTTTTATCCGTGAAAATTACAGAAATCAGCACATCATTACATCATTATAGCTTTCCACTTTTCAGGAATCAAAATAGTTTGATTGGTTTTGTAATTGAAACAAACAATTATTGCTAAGCCTTTTGCTAATTCTACTTCTACACCATTTTCTAACTTTACAATTGAACAACTCATATCAAAACTTTTTGTTCCCATTTTTGAAACCCAAGTGTAAACAAAAACTTTGTCTTCTAATATGATAGGTTGTTTGTATTCCATTTCAATCTTGGCAAGGATGACACCTTCATTTATCCAATCAATTTTGATATTTTTTGAAGCAAGCTCGTCAAAGTAATCAACTCTCGCTAACTCAAAATAGGTAACATGATTGGCATTGTTTACATGTCCTAATTTATCAATGTCTTTGAAACGAATTTGTATAGGGGTCTTGTGCTTGAAGGAATTCATAGTGTTAATCTAGTTTTTCATACACCGAATTGTTGCTTTTGAATTCGGGAACCAATTCTTTCATCTTTTTAACAATCACTTGATTGTCCTGTTTGTCAAATAATTCAATCAATTGATGAATGGAAGAGGAGATAAATTCAAAGTCGTATTCTTTCACTTTGGCAATCATGATTTGTTTGTGATGCGTTGGAACAGTATTTTCTTGGTCGGCCAACAGCTCTTCATACAACTTCTCTCCGGGCCGTAAACCTGTAAATACAATCCGAATGTCCTTGTCCAACACCAATCCAGAAAGTTTAACCATCTTCTTTGCTAAATCAATAATTTTTACCGATTCACCCATGTCGAAAATAAAAATCTCTCCACCTTGTCCCATCGCACCAGCTTCTAAAACAAGTTGACAGGCTTCTGGAATAGTCATGAAAAAACGAGTAATGTTTGGGTCGGTAATGGTAATCGGACCACCATTTTCGATTTGTTGACGGAAGCGAGGGATGACAGAACCATTGGAACCTAGCACATTTCCAAAACGAGTGGTGATAAATTTTGTGTTCGAGTTTTTTCCTAATGATTGTGCATAAATTTCTGCAATGCGTTTACTTGCACCCATTACATTTGTTGGGTTTACCGCTTTGTCGGTTGAAACCATCACAAACTTTTCTGCTTTGTATTGAACCGCTAAATCAGCTAAATTTTTTGTTCCGGAAACATTTGTGAAAATAGATTCCGATGGATTGTTTTCCATCATTGGAACATGCTTATAAGCCGCAGCATGAAATACAATTTCCGGTTGAAATGTTTTAAATACATTTTCCATTCGCTCTTTGTTGCGGATGTCGCCCATCACAATTTCATAGGATTGTTGTTTGTATTTGTCGAACAATTCCATTTCCATTTCATACAGTGGTGATTCAGCTTGGTCGAGCAAAATAATTTTTTTAGGATTGAAACGAATAATTTGTCGTACAATTTCACTTCCGATGCTTCCAGCAGCTCCTGTAACCAATATTGTTTTATTGGATACTTGCTTTTGAATGTTTTCTTTGCTTAGTTGAATTGGTTCACGCTCGAGTAATTCCTCAATCTGCACTTTTTTAATCTGACGAAAACTTAATTCTCCATTTATCCAATTGCTAACCGGAGGAACATTTAGTACCTTGGTATTGTAATTCAAACAAATGTCAACAATCTCCTGCTTTTTTGATGGGGATAAACTTTGTACAGAAATAATTAAATTAGAAACATCATTTTCTTGTAATAAATTATTTAGCCGACTAATACTATAAATGGTAGCTCCTTCCAGTTTCTTGCCCTGCTTTTTTATATCATCATCAATAAAACCAAGTACTTTGTACTTTGTTCCTGCATCTCTATCCAAAGTTCGTTTAGTAATAATTCCTGACTCTCCCGCACCAAAAATAATCACACTGCGTTTTTCCTTATTGGGATTGGTCAACTCTAAATACAAAGCTTTAAACATCACCCTCAAGCTAATCATCAAAAAAGCAGTAGCCATGTAATCAATGATGATAATGGAAAATGGAATAGGAAAGGTACGATTGATTAAGTAATAGAAAACACAGTTGATGACTGCGTAAACGATACTGCCTATGCTTATTACAATAAATATTCGTTGAGCATCCTTTGAACTGGTATATTTTACAATACCTTGATAGGTTTTTGAGAAATAAAAACTGCCTGCTCTGATACATAAAACGATCCCAAAAACTAATGGGAAAGCAGCTATTTCTACTTTAGGTATGGAAAAATTAAAACGTACAAGATACGCCAATATCAAGGATAGTAAGCAAATGCCCATATCGATAAAAAAAATTATCCACCTTGGCGTATTGCGCTGAAATACTATGTCGATTAGCTTCATACTTATTACCACCAAAGATATAAAAAAGGATGGCTATTTGCTATTTAAGGCTATTTTTCTGAATTATTGAAACGATAAAATCTTACATTTGTGATACTGCTAGCCCCTTCAGAAAATTGGGGAAATTTTAATTTTTCAATATTTAATTTTCAATTTTTTAATCACATGGAAACAACATCAACAGAATTGAAAAGTGTAGCTCTCGAAAATAAGCACATTTCTTTAGGAGCTAAAATGGTTTCTTTTGCAGGATATAATATGCCTGTTTCTTACTCAGGTTTAAATGATGAACATGCAACCGTTAGAAATGCAGTTGGCGTTTTTGATGTCAGTCACATGGGTGAGTTTATTTTAAAAGGCGAAAATGCTTTGGATTTAATTCAACGTGTTACTTCCAACGATGCTTCTCTACTCAGCGATGGAAAAGTGCAATATTCTTGTTTGCCAAATGATAAAGGCGGAATTGTTGACGATTTATTGGTTTACCGCATCAATCAAAACGAATATATTTTAGTTGTAAATGCGTCCAACATCGAAAAAGATTGGAACTGGATTAGCAAGTTCAATACCAAAGGTGTGGAGATGAAAAATATTTCCGATGGCGTTTCTTTGTTGGCGGTGCAAGGACCGAAAGCGATTTT
>JAHEYB010000007.1:0-11602 GCA_023251805.1 Bacteroidota bacterium
CCGGAGTTAAATGTGTTGCAGGGTCTTCCACCGAAATAGGAATCACACCATACAATCGAATTGGTAAATCGTTGAGCGTTTGTGCATGTGGCTGAACCATAGTTACGTTCACATACACGTTTGGTGTCATGTCGGCCGTTACCGGGAAGTTGAAAGTTGTTTCACCTTTTTTCGTTTCTGCCCAGAAAGCTTTAATCACTTTTGAACCGCTTTCAACACTAATCAATGCGCGACCTTCGCCACTTGATGGAATCGTTAATTTCACATCTTCACCAACATTATATAATTTTTTATCAGAGTTGAATGATAATAAAGTAGCACCGGAATTTCCTTTCGGAGATTCTCCTGCCCATGCCGGCCAATCGATGTAAACGGTTTGTCCGGTTCTGTGTCCACTTTCTTCATCTGTTACACAAACGTAGAAACGTCCCCAATCAGGGCGATTGATGCGTAAGGTGAATTGTCCTTTTCCATTAACAGTAGAGATTACTTGATCTTGAATTGGCTGTTTGTATTCGTTACCAACATAATTTGCCAAATCACCATCATAAGAATCCCACCACCATCTCCAGCCAACTTTGTACACTTGTACTTTCAGTTTGCTTTTAGAAACCGGTTTACCATCACTATTTAATGTTACTACTTTAATAATGTGATTAGTATCTGTTACCAACATTCCCGAAAATTTATTTCCTTCCGGCACTTTCATTCCCACATAACTTTCGTAAGGAGAATATGGTAAAGAAAATTGGTCGATACTAAATGCACCACCTTTTTCAAACACACGAACTTTAAAGTTTGCCTTCAGCATTCCCGGAGCAGCATCGTTCACAGTTAAATCCGGACTAACTAATGCTTTACCTTCTTGATTGGTATTTCCGTCAAAAATAGTTTGTGCTTCGGAAGTGAAACTTCTTGCAGCATCATCAAAATTATAATCTTCATACTTTTTAAAAGTAGTATTCGATTCCGACAATGTAACTTCTACTTTTGCATTTAAATCTTTTGCAATTGCGCCTACCAACCATTTCACTTCTAGGTTTCCATTGTCTTCCTTATGCGCCACCGAAAGTTTATCTCCCGGGAAGGTCAATTTGATTTTCAAACGATTTGGCATAATCGTTTCTATTTTAATGTTCTTGGTAAACCAAGCGCCACCTACTTTTACACGCGCTGTCCAGTTTCCTGTCGGAGAACTTTTCTCAGTAGTAGTAGTGAAATTATAGAAACCATCTAAACCAACCGTCTTGGTCATTTTTCTAAACACTTGTCCCTGCGGATTCAACAATTCGAATTGCACCGGATGATTTTTCGGAAGTGTATTTTGTTTGTCTTCCAAAATAAACGACAAGAACAAAGTATCACCTGGTCGCCATACACCGCGCTCACCGTATATGAATCCTTTCAATCCTTTTTGTACTTCTTCACCCGACACATCAAATGCGCTGAGAGATAAAGAAGAACCATCATCCAATTTTAAATAACCGCGTTGTGTGCCACTTTTCACAACCATTAAGAATGGTTTTTTCTTAAATGTTGCATCACACATTCCACCGCCATCTGTTTTAAGTGCTTTTAACACTTGCAATTGATAGTCGTAAATTTCTACTGTTGCATTTTTGATTGGCTCAGTTGTAACAAGGTTAGTTACAATAAATTTCATTGAGCCATCTGTTCCACGTTTTGCAATCAATCCTAAATCAGATGCAAGAATATTTCTACTTATTTCTTTTCTTCTGTAATAAGAATTTTTACATGGGTCGTCACGATCATCGTAATCATAATCGTAATAATCGTAATCATCATAATAATAATCGCCATAATAATCCCAATCGTGTTCATCGTCATCATCATCTCCATCCGACACTTCCTGCATGCCTTCTTCCATATTGCTCGGCTCGGCACTGTCGCATTTATAGGTAGAGTATTCTTTTTTGAAAGAAATGATGACTTTATAGATTGCACCGGGTTCTGCTTTTATTAATTGTGCTAAGTCAAATGAATAGTTATTCCATTTTCCTAAATCCATTGCGCTTTTTTGCGTCAACTGAATTGTTTTTTTCAACACTACTTTTCCAACACGTCTCAATTCACGGTTTCCTTCCATACTATTTACTTGAAGGAACTGAGGGATATTTTTTTCGTAGATTTTTAAAATCTTAAGATCAACTGCTTTTAAACTCACCGCTCTGAAAGGAAAAATCAATCCGTTAGAGTTAGGAAGAATCACACCTTTGCCTATAAGTTCAACACCGGGTTTAATTTCTTCGAACATTAATTCCATAACATAACGTTCTTTCAATGGCATTCCCAAAACATTTTTTACGCCCAATTCAGCAGTGATGGTGCGGGCTCCGGATTGACGTGTTTGTGGATAAATACGAATTTCATTGTCTTCAATAATGTATTTTAATGCTGAACCACCCGACAAGGTTACTAAACCATCGAGTACTTGATTTTCTTGAATAGGGTCTGAAAATTGAAGCACAGCATATTGTTCAGGACTTTGAACAACTTTTGCATCGAGCACTTTAAAATCGCCCAGAGCAGCAATGTCAATTATTTTACTTCCTTTCATATCTACACCCAAAGAAGCGCCATCCCATTTCACTTCAACTGTTCCTGCTTTTTCTGTACGTTGAATTCCATCAACTGTAAAACGACTGATGGTTCTGCTTCCTTCATGAATCCAAGTGATTCCAAGGTTTTTTCCATTTTGTGAAACCGTTAACGCTTTTTCAATTGCTTGTGGATTTGCAACATCAGCAGTAGAGAATGTTCCATCCAAACGCTGTGTGCGTAAGGTTTTTTTATCGGTGGTAGTCATTCTATCTACAAACACTTCATACGATTGTTGCATCGTTTGAAATTCAAATTCGAATGTTTCAAATTCAGATGGAACTTCTAATATATCAGAAAGAAAAAATTCTGCAGAGTAATGTGTGTTAGGCGGTAATGGTTGTTCCGGGCGGAATTCAATGGTTCTGCTGTCTAACCAAACAGTAGTTCCTTTGATGTTAGGAGAAAAATCAAAAAGTTTTTTGTCGATTGGTTTTCCAACTTCAATTGGACTTTCCATTTCGTTGGTCAACAAAATTCGAATAGTGGATTCATTCGAAATAATTCCTGAAGTGTAAGCGTTGATGTAGGCGCCAAATGCAGGATTGGTAGTAGTTTCATTCGATGACGAATGTTTTTTACTGAATACAATTAAGCAAATCATCCCAACGGCAACAAGTCCGGAGATGAGCATTAATAGTCGTTTTGACATTTTTTTAGGAAGTTTTTTTGGGGTTAGTTTATGGGTAGTGATATTTTCGTATTACAAATGTATAGCAAAATAACATTCTGTTATAAAATGTTAAATAATATTTATTTCTTAAAACTTTTAGGAGGAGGTGGCGTTATAGATTTGTAGCTTTGAGAAGTTTCTCGCAGATTTCGCAGATTTTCGCAGAGTGATGTGAAAAATGAAAGTTGCTGAGAGATTTTATGTGTGAATCAGGGCAACTGGTCAAAAACAT
The DNA here is from genome assembly GCA_023251805.1 of Bacteroidota bacterium. Taxonomy (GTDB): domain Bacteria; phylum Bacteroidota; class Bacteroidia; order 2-12-FULL-35-15; family 2-12-FULL-35-15; genus 2-12-FULL-35-15. Next base: position 3,525 of record JAHEYB010000007.1, read on the forward strand.
AAATAGAAAAATCTGCGGTAATCTGCGAAATCTGCGAGAAATTTTGTGGAATTTGGCACCATTTTTAATCTAAAAGAAGAAACTAAGCATAAAAACAACCGTTTATCAAAATAAGCGTATAAATTAGATATAAATAATTAAATTCGTTGTCACCCTGAGCATTCTGCGTTGAAGCAGACACATCGAAGGGTGTAAATTCGTAGCATATGAAAAGATCAAAAAAATTACTCCTGATTGTCCCTGTAGCCTTTGCACTGATATCGGCTACCATTATTGTTCAATCCGATAAGGAAGAAGCCATCGACCAGATATTAATGCAGAGTTTGAATAGCGTTCACTATTCACCCCACGTTATCGACAACGATTTTTCTGAAAAAGTATATAAGCTATATGTACAGCGACTAGATTATAACAAGAAGTTCCTTCTTCAATCAGATGTAGATGAGCTAAAGAAGTTCGAAAAGCTGATTGACGATGATGTAAATTCAGCAAAATTTACCTTTTTTGATAAGTCCTTCGAAATTATCAATACCCGTGTTGACGAAGCTAAAGCTTATTATACCGATATACTTTCCAAGCCATTCGACTTTACCACCGAAGAAAGCATTCAACTGGATGCCGAAAAAACCAATTATGCCAAAGACAAAGTCGCTTTAAAAGATGAGTGGAGAAAATCCCTGAAGTACCAAACGCTTTCCCGCATGGTTGAGATGATGGAAAATCAGGAAAAGGCGAAAGAGAAAAGCGATACGGTAAAATTAAAATCCATGGCGGAATTGGAAGTGGATGCACGCAAAAAAATCCTTAAAAGCAATGATGACTATTATAAGCGTTTGAAAGATTTCGACCGTGACGATAGAATTGCCATCTATTTTAATGCAATAACCGGAATTTATGATCCGCATACCGAATTTTTTGCTCCGAAAGATAAAGCCAACTTTGACATCGGCATGACCGGACAACTGGAAGGAATAGGAGCACAGCTTCAGGAAAAGGATGGCTATATTAAAGTAAGTAGCATTGTCCCGGGAAGTGCATCTTATAAACAAGGACAATTAAAAGGTGGAGACATTATCTTAAAAGTAGCACAAGGAGAAGCCGAACCGGTAGATGTTGTTGATATGAAAATGGATGATGCAGTAATGTTGGTGAGAGGAAAAAAAGGCACCGAAGTACGTTTAACGGTAAAAAAACCTGATGGAAGTATTTTAGTGATTCCGATTATCCGCGATATAGTTGTGCTGGAAGATACCTACGCTCAATCAGTTATTTTAAAAGGAAAGAAAAACATCGGATACATTAAATTGCCTTCATTCTATGCCGATTTCTCAGGAAAAACCAATAGAAGTTGTTCCAAGGATATGAGAAAAGAGCTGGAAAAATTGAAAGCAGAAAATGTAGACGGAATTATTTTGGATTTACGTTACAATGGTGGTGGGTCATTGCCCGATGTTGTAGATATGGCAGGATTGTTTATAGATAAAGGTCCGGTTTGCCAGGTAAAACAAAAAACAACATCAGCGCAAGTGTTGGAAGACCGAGACGCGGGAGTTGTTTACGATGGACCACTTACCGTAATGGTTAACTCTAATTCAGCATCTGCTTCCGAAATTATGGCAGCAGCAATGCAGGATTACAACAGAGCATTGATTGTAGGAACATCACCTTCCTCTTTCGGAAAAGGCACTGTACAACGTTTCTTTAATTTAGATGATTATTTACCACCGGCTTATGCCAACATCAAACCATTGGGCGAAGTAAAAATCACTACTCAAAAGTTTTACAGAATCAATGGCGGGACAACACAATTAAAAGGAGTGATTCCGGATGTAGTATTACCGGACCCGTATTATTTGCTTGATCAAGGAGAAAAGGAGCAAGATTACCCAATGGCTTGGGATGAAATTGCTCCTGCAAAATACACTACTTTAAAACAAGCGTATTCTGTTTCACAAATAAAAGCAAATAGTGGAGAAAGAGTAAAAAACAATCCGGGCTTTGCTATTTTAAATGACGCGGCAAAACGTTTGAAAAAACAAAAAGACAATACCGTTGTTTCTTTGAACCTTGATAAATATGTTGCAGAGCAAAAAGCGTATAAAGCAGAAGCAAAAAAGATGGATGCTTTGGATAAGGAAATAGATGGAGTAGAGGTGATGGCCTTAAAAGCAGATGCTTTTCCAGAAAGCGATACGGTGAAAGTGAATAAGAACAAAGATTGGTACAAAACACTTAGAAAAGATATATACTTGCACGAAACAGTAGCTATAATGAATGAAATGAATAATGGGGTTACTAAAAAATAGATGTGCAGATTAGTAGATGTGCTGATGTGCAGATTGTGATTTGATTTTAATGAGGAGCTCTTTTGGAAACGGAAGGGCTTTCTCTTTTTTATGAAGTATTAATTCACCTCTCAATTGTAAGAACTGCTTTTTGAAAGTATTATTAGATGTTAAAGTAATTATTCTAGAGAAGGAATTTATTTTTGGTTATGAAAACGGAATCATATATCCAGTCTCAATTACATTTTCGAAGACATTCCCCTCCCTTCGGGAGGGGCCAGGCCCGCCTGCCGGTAGGCAGGGGTGGGTAAAAAAAAGCCCCTTCGTTTCCGAAGAGGCTCAATTAGTAGTAGTTTTTCTGTGCTTCAATATTACTTTAATAATTCACCATTTTTATAGGTTTGAGTTGTTACTTTTCCTTTTTCATCGTACCAAGTCCAAACACCATCTTTTTGTCCGTTCATATTATAAGTACCTTCATAGTTTTTACTTCCGTCTTCGAAATAGCCTATCCATGTTCCAATGTTCACCATTCCGCTGGCAATTCCTCCTTCGCTTTGTTTTTTACCATTTTTGTGGAAATAAACTGATTTTCCTGTTGTGAAATTGATGTCTGATTCCAGTTGTCCGTTATCATACCACACTTTCCAGTTACCAATCATAGTTCCGTTACTGTAATATTCTTCTGAGCGAACAGTTCCATTTTCAAACCAATTGGTCCATTTGCCATCTTTAATAGCAGCAACAGATTGACGCAACTGAACTTCTTTAGAAGCAGAAGCATCTAAAGCCTTTCCTATAATAACACCTTCACTTTTTTTATTGCCATTAGGCCAAGTCTCAGTTTTGGTTCCCTGAGCATTGGCTGTCAGAAACACAGTGATTGCGGACAATGTGAATATAACTTTCTTCATTTTAAATGAGATAATTAAATAATTAACAATATTTGAATATATTTACTTGTTCGGTATGCCTAAGCAAATGCCTTAATACTATATTAATGATGATAAATGAGCTAGAAAGGTTGCATCCACCTTCAATTATATAAATAATAAATCTGTAACAAATAGAAAAGAAGTTCGTCCTAGTAACGAAATTCTAACAACCAATAACCAATAAAAACAACAAAACATTATATGAATTTATCAATTAAAAATCTTTCAAAAACCTATTCCAATGGCTTAAAGGCTTTGAGTGATATTAACTTGGAAATAGGAAGCGGAATGTTCGGACTGCTTGGTCCAAACGGAGCCGGAAAATCATCATTAATGCGAACCATAGCCACTTTGCAGGAAGCAGACAGCGGAAGCATTACGCTGGGAGAAATGGATGTATTGAAACAAAAAGATGAGGTGAGGCGCGTATTGGGCTATTTGCCTCAGGACTTTGGTTTTTATCCGAAAGTATCGGCTTGGGATATGATTAACCATTTTGCTATTTTGAAAGGGATAGACAATGCAAAGGAACGTAAAGAAATATGTGAGGCATTGTTGAATCAAACCAATTTGTTTGATGCCAGAAAAAGAAATATTGGAGATTATTCCGGTGGTATGCGCCAACGATTTGGTATTGCTCAAGCATTGTTGGGAAATCCTAAATTAATTATTGTGGATGAGCCAACAGCAGGATTGGACCCAATGGAGCGAAATCGTTTTCATAATTTATTAAGTGAAATTGGTGAAAACATTATTGTGATTTTATCTACACACATTGTAGAAGATGTTCGAAATCTTTGTTCAAACATGGCCATTATGAATCAGGGCAATGTTTTGCTTTACGGAAAACCGTCTCAGGCGATAGAAGACATGAAAGGAAAAATATGGATGAAGTTGATAGACAAAGAACAATTGACAGAAAATAAAACAGCTCACAAAGTAATTTCAACAAAAGTAGTAGAAGGAAAAATTCAAATTCATGTATTCAGTGCAACGCAACCTGATAGTTCTTTTACTTCGTTGACAGCAGATTTGGAGGATGTTTATTTTGCAACGATAACGAATTAGTTTAAAGGTTGGAAGGTTTAAAGGTTTTAATGTTAGCATTAAATAAACCTTACAACTTTTCAACTTTAAAACCTTACAACTTTTAACATTTACCCCAATTAACTTAAAATATGTTCAAACAAATATTTTTATTCGAATTAAAACTCTGGTTAAAAAAACCGGCTACTTATATTTTCTTTTTGGTATTTTTTGCGTTGTCTGTTTTTGTAACAGCAGCATTGGGAGGATTAATAGGCGTTTCAGCAGATTCTAATACCACTGTAAATTCTGCTGTTGCGATTGCCGCGATATTAAATGCTTTGAATTCTGATTTAATGGGAATTATCACACTCATTATATTGATTACGATTATTGCTCCCGCAGTTTTTAAAGATTTTCAATACAATATGCATCCGCTTTTGTTTACCAACCCTATTTCAAAGTTTGGTTATATGTTTGGTCGCTTTTCTGCATCATTCCTTGTTGCTTTATTTGTTGTTTCCGCAACAGTATTCGGGCACTGGTTTACTTGTGCTTGCTTGGGAGTTGCTCCCGAACGTTTGGGTGCATTCAATTTGATGAATTATCTGCAACCTTTTATAATGTTTGTTATTCCGAATACATTATTAGTTGGAGCACTATTTTTCTCATTAGTAACTTTTTCCAGAAATATGATTTCGGGATATATTGGTGCAATTGTTTTATTGGTTCTAAAAGGTGTTGCTCCTTTTTTACTTGCAGATATCGACAATCAGAATTTAGCTGCTATGCTTGACCCTTTTGGTGAACAAGCTTTGAATCACGTTACTAAGTATTGGTCGGCCGAGGAACAAAATATGCTTGGCATTCCTTTTAGTGGAATTTTATTGTATAATCGTATTTTGTGGGTAGGAATATCTTTGGGAATAAGTGCATTTACCTATTATCGTTTTCAATTTTCACAATTCAACAATCCTATTTCTTTTTCTATGTTCCGTAAAAAGAAAAATGAAATAAAGTCGATTGCCTCCGCACCTTTGCTTTCTTTATCAGACTTACCAAAAGTGAATCAGAATTATTCTTTCAAATTCAGCTTAAAACAAATTTGGTTTTTGGCAAAGTTTGAATATCGCAAAGTGACTAAAACTATTTTCTTTTTAATTATCGCACTTTTAAGTGTGCTGATGTTAACCTTGTCTTCGGAAGTAACAGCACAAATTTATGGAACACCAACTTTTTTAGTGACGTATCAGGTATTGCAAATAAGTAGTGCCGTTTTTATGCTTTTTGCTCCTTTGCTTATTGTTTTTTATTCGGGTGTTGTGGTTTGGCGCGAAAAAGATTCCAAAGTAGATGAGTTGGTTGGTGCTTCACCAATTGCTTCCAGCACTTCTTTTTTGTCGAAATTGCTTGGTTTGACAATGATGCAATTGACTTTATTGTTTATAATTATGATTGCAGGAATTTTAATGCAACTCTATAGTGGTTTTTATAAAGTGGAAGTTTTACTTTACATAAAAGATCTGTTTGGATTTAAATTAATTGGTTTGATTTTGCTTTGTGTTTTGTCGATGTCCATTCAAGTGTTTTTCAATCAAAAATTTATTGGTTATTCTATTTCTGCCATCATAATTATGGTGTTACCTATTATGGCTGGAGTTTTGGGCTGGAACAATGGTTTGTTTCAATTCAATAGTAGTGGTCCGCGTATGCAATATTCTGATATGAATGGTTTTGGACATATTTTATATCCATTTTTAATGTTTAAATCTTACTGGATTAGTTTTTCTTTCATTTTAATTATTCTATCCAACTTGCTTTGGTTTAGGGGGAAAGAGAAAGGTTTTAAAATTCGTTTCCGTATTGCAAGAAAATCTTTTACAAGAAAAGGAAAGTTAGCGATGGTTTTGAGTGTGATTGCATTCGTTTCATTTGGAAGTTTTATTTATTACAATACGAATGTTCTGAATAAAAATATTTCAGAAAAAGAACAGGAAAAAGCTCAAGCCGAATTTGAGAAAAAATTCAAATGTTTAATACATACTCCTCAGCCACGTGTAGTTTCTGCAAACTGGAATGTAAATATTTTTCCGGAAGAGCGTGGTGTAAAAATGGATGGATATTATTTTGTTAAAAATAAAACGGATAAACCAATCGACAGTTTATTGGTAAATTTTTATTCGGAAGTAAATATGATTTCTATTGAGTTTCCGACAGAATATAAAGCAACATTAGCTTTAGAGCTAAAGGGAACCGGATTTAGAATTTACAAATTTGCCAAAGCGTTGCAACCCGGAGATTCATTAAAAATGCAAATGAGTTTGGATTATTTCCCAAAAGGATTTAAAAGTTCAGATGCAGGAACTGCAATTGTATATAATGGCACTTTTTTTAATAGTCAAATTTTACCAAGCTTTGGTTACCCAGAAGGTTCGGAATTGTCGGAAGACACCACACGTAAAAAATACGGTTTAAGCAAAAAAATAACAATGGCCGATGTGAATGATTCCTTGGCTTTGAAAAACAATTGTTTGACAGGTGATGCCGACTGGATAAATTTTGAGTGTATTGTAAGTACCTCGAAAGACCAAACAGCATTGGCCCCGGGATATTTGCAAAAAGAGTGGGAGAAAGATGGTAGAAAATATTACCATTATAAAATGGATTGTAAAATTTTAAATTTCTATTCATTCTTATCAGCTCGTTACGAAGTAAAACGCGACAAATGGAATGATGTGGCGATTGAGATATATTATAACAAAGGACATGAGTATAATATTGATAAAATGATTAACGGAATTAAAAAATCCTTAAATTATTATACTAAGAACTTTGCGCCATATCAACATCGTCAGGTTCGTATTTTAGAATTCCCTCGTTATGCAACATTTGCGCAATCGTTTCCAAATACAATTCCTTTTTCGGAAGGGATAGGATTTATTGCCAAAGTAGATACTACAGATCCAGAATCAATTGATTATCCTTTTTATGTAACGGCTCATGAAGTAGCGCACCAATGGTGGGCGCATCAGGTGATTGGCGGAAATGTAAAAGGCGCTGCTGTGATGGCTGAAACAATGAGCCAGTATTCGGCATTGATGGTGATGGAAAAAGAATTTGGAAAACAAGCCATGAAAAAATTCCTGAAATATGAAATGAATACCTATTTAAAAGGAAGAGCATTGGAAGGAAAAAAAGAACCTGCTTTAGGTTTGGTAGAAGAGCAACAATATATTTATTACAACAAAGGAAGTGTGGTCATGTATGCTTTGAAAGATTATATTGGAGAAGATTCTTTGAATGCTGCTTTGGCAAGATATCTGAAAAAGGTTTCTTATCAGGAACCTCCTTATACCAATTCGGTTGAATTTTTAAATTATATCAAAGCTGTAACACCTGATAGCCTGAAATATATTATTACTGATATGTTTGAGACCATTACACTTTATGAAAACAAAACAACTAAGTGCTCCTATACTAAAACAAAAGATGGAAAATATTTAGTGAAGATTTCTGTGAATTGCAAAAAAATGAAAGCTGATAGTGCAGGAAAAATGAAAGAAGTAGCAATTGGCGATTGGATTGATGTAGGAGTGTTTGGAAGCAAAGAGGTAAAAGGCGTAAAGACAGAAACCGAATTGTATTTGGAAAAACGAAAGGTGGATAAAAATAAATTGGACTTTGAAATTATTGTGAACGAAGAGCCGGTTAAAGTAGGGATTGATCCGTACAATAAATTAATAGATAGAACTCCTGATAATAATACACGACTGATGACCGATCAAGCTCCTGCAACAGATGCTGAGGAGGGTGGAGCTACGATTACGATTGG
>JAHEYB010000007.1:11702-27175 GCA_023251805.1 Bacteroidota bacterium
AAGTAGGGATTGATCCGTACAATAAATTAATAGATAGAACTCCTGATAATAATACACGACTGATGACCGATCAAGCTCCTGCAACAGATGCTGAGGAGGGTGGAGCTACGATTACGATTGGAGGGTAAAGAGAATTATAAATGCTGAATTATAAATTATAAATGAAAACACTTACTACTTTTATTTTAATCATTTTTACGACAATTGCTATGGATACGTATTCTCAAGAAGATGTGAAAGGACTTATTACAAAAGCAATGCAAGATCAAGAAATTGCATGGAACAAAGGTGATATTGATGGATTTATGGTTCCATATTCGAAAAGTGATAGCTTGAAATTTATTGGGAAGAATGGAATCACCTATGGCTGGCAAAATACACTTGACAATTACAAAAAGTCGTATCCCGATAAAGCCACAATGGGGATTTTGGATTTTACAATTCTTAGTATTGAAGAAGTTTCACAGAGTGCAGCCATCGTTGTTGGTAAATGGCATTTAAAAAGAGACAAAGGAGATGTAGGTGGCTATTTTACTTTGGTGTGGCGCAGAACTGAAACACGTTGGGTGATTGTGATGGATCATACAAGCTGATTTACTTATCTATAAACAAGGCGATATAAATCGAATAAAAAATAATAAAAGGAAGTAGTAGAAACGACAGAATCGAAAAAAGCAGTCCGTAGGCTGAAAATGCTGTAAATAAAATAAAATCAGTAAAGCTAGGTTTAGTATCTTTTTTGAATTCGTCTAACAAGAATAATTTTTTTAAATCCTCTACTTTCATATCCATTGCTTGTTCCGTTGGAATTTCATCAAAATAAAGATTTTTTGTTTTTCTTCCTCTGGCAAATGCTTTAAGTGTTCCCCAAAAGTTAATTGGAATTCCAATCATCATTCCGCTTGTATTAATAAAAAAAGCAGCCCAATATTTTTTGCATCCTGATGCTATTTCCCATGCACTTATTTCGCTTTCTTCTTTTAATGTTGTTTTGTAATCGGTGAGTAGATGGTGAATGTCGTGTTTGATAACCGCTTTTCTGCGTGAATCGAAATTTGGGAAGTAAAATGTAAATTTCGGAGCGAGGGCTATTTTTACGAAAGAAAGACTATTTCCTCCATCCTGTTCCAGATGGTTATCGGCATAAAATTTATTTAATATTTCTCGAGGAGTTTGGTCGCTCATGCTTACTTGGTGTAATTTATTTTTTTTAAGCCTTCTAAAAAGCTACCAACCGCTGTCCAATATTCTTTATTGTTTTCATCGGTCTGCCACAGCGCTCTTGAGCCATGTGTCCCAACGGATTGTGGAATGTATTGAATTTTTGTATCATCCATTTTTACGTTTGCCAATAGTGCTGTGGTTTCTTTTGCTTCTTCTTTTGAGGAGGTAACAAACATGGGTTTATTTAAATTCTTTAATTTTTCTGTCAAAGAGCCTTTCTCGTCAAGAAAATAATCACCGGGAGAAAAAGAAATTACGGCCGCTACATTTTTATTTTCAAGAGCAATCCATAATGCTAGTGTGGAAGAATAAGAACTACCCCAAAGAATAATTTTTTTATTGTATTTATTTGAAACATAATCAACCGATGCAAGGATATCTTGTTCAGCGTCCAAATAATCGATTGGCTTTCCTAATGCCTTTGCTTTTAACATTGTTTCATTTTCATTTCCTTCTAATGCCCCGCCTGAGCGTTGGTCGATGGCTACACAAGTAAACCCTTTTTCAACAAGTGTTTCGGCTATTTTGGCATATTCATATTTATTGTAACGGGCTTGATGGCACAGAAGAATGACAGGAGCATTTGTATCAGAAAAATAAAGATTAGCAAAGATAGGTAAGCTGTCGAGAGATGGAAAGGTAATTTTTTCCGGTTGTGCTTTTTCTCCTTTTTGTTCAATAACCAGTTCAGCCACTTTTGTGTCGTTTGAACAAGCAGTTAGTAATGAAATGATAATAATTGAGAATATTATTTTTTTCATTGATTAGTAGTGTTTACTTTCCTTTTCCTTTTGCTTTCTGCATCCAATTAATATCATTTGTATCAAATCGGCTTCCACGTTTTGCTTTGTATACTTCAAAACGTGATTTGGTAATTGTTTTGGGCCATGAATTGTTTTCTTCATCTATGTCGGCTGTTTCTTTAAAGGGGTCTAGTAAAATAGATTTTACTTCTTTGTATTTTACAAATGTTTTCACAACATTTTGTTCGTTCTTTCTCCAGATGTATGCGCTGATTTGTTCTGTTTCGCTAGTTCCATCCACATAATTCCATTGGATAATGATTGGCATTACCAAGCCACCTTTATTAGTGAAAGATAATTCGTAATAAAAATTATTGGCAAATGCTTTTATTTCTTCATCTGAAAGGACATTTAGTTTTGCGTTTGCATTGTATTTTACTTTATCAGGATACATTAGTTTGGGCGCTTTGTTATAAAAATAATAATCTCTCAAAGCTGTATCGGTATCAACTAAAAATTTCATTCCATTTTGTTTGTTGCGAACTTTTGAAATGTGTTGAAATTCATCCGTTTCTTTTACTTCTGGTCGTTTCCATGTTTCCATTTTCTCAGGAACTTCTTTCGAATTTTTTACAGTAAACATTTTTACAGCATCCAAAGAAATATCTACAGGGTCGGTATCATAAAACCAACCTCTCCAAAACCAGTCCAAATCAACGCCTGATGCATCTTCCATGGTTCTGTAAAAATCTGCCGGAGTTGGATGTTTGAATTCCCAACGTGTTGCATATTGTTTAAATGCAAAATCAAATAATTCGCGACCCATTACTGTTTCTCTCAAAATATTTAAAGCAGTGCATGGTTTTCCATATGCATTTGCTCCAAAATTATTTATGTTTTCGCTATTGGTCATAATTGGTTCCAATTCATTCTTTCCGGATTTCATGTACTCAACAATTTTATCAGCTGGTCCGCGATTGGATGGATAGTTATTATCAAACTCCTGCTCCGTAAGAAACTGAACGAATGTATTTAATCCTTCGTCCATCCAACTCCATTGACGTTCATCGCTATTGATAATCATTGGAAAGAAATTATGTCCTACTTCATGAATAATTACTCCAATCATTCCATATTTTACTCTTTCTGTATAGGTGCCATCTGTTTCGGTTCTTCCGTAGTTGAAACAAATCATTGGATACTCCATTCCGTTTGCTGCCTCTACGCTTATTGCCGTTGGATAAGGATAACTGATGGTGTATTTTGAATAGGTGCGAATAGTATGTGCTACTACTTTTGTTGAATATTTTGAATAAAGTGCGTACGATTCTTTCGGATAATAACTCATGCACATCACATTTTTATCACCTTGTTTAATTCCCATTGCATCCCAAATAAATTTACGTGAACTTCCCCATGCGAAGTCGCGAACATTCTCTGCTGTATATTTCCAGGTTTTGAATTTTGTTTTGTCCGGATTTTTTTCTTTTTCTTTTGCTTCTGATAATGTTGCAATTTCAACTGGTTTGTCGGATGTTTCTGCTTGTTTCCATTTTGTTAATTGTTCCGAACTCAGCACTTCAGCATAGTTGGTGCAAACTCCCGTTGCAGCAATAATATGGTCGGCAGGAACAGTCATGCTGACTTTAAAGTCGCCAAAGGCTAAGGAGAATTCACCTCTTCCAGTAAATTGTTTGTTATTCCAACCACCATAATCGTTGTATACGCACATACGTGGATACCATTGTGCCATGGTGAACAATGAGTTTCCATCTTCAAAGGGTTCGAAACCACCTCTTCCTCCAATACGTGTACGCTCTGGAATTTTATAGTTCCATTTTATTTTAAAAACAAATTGTTGTCCGGTTTTTAATGTTTGTGGTAAATCTATACGCATCATTGTATAGTTGATGGTGTAGGGAAGTTTTTTTCCTGTAGCGTCTTCAACAAAAACAATATTAACGCCACCGCCTTCTAATTGTTTTTTTACATCGAGTCCAATTAATTGTTGATCGGTAACTGGCATTGTTATTTTACTTCCATCAAAATAGTTGGATTCGTTAGTTGGATTGTGTTGATTTTCGTCAAGTTGCAACCATAAATAAGAAAGAACATCAGGAGAATTATTTGTATAGGTAATTTGTTCTTCGCCATCGAGCATCAATGTTTTTTCATTCAAGAAAGCATCGATTACATAATCAGCTTTTTGTTGCCAGTATTGATTTCCGGGAGCACCGGAAGCCGAGCGAAAATTGTTTGCATCGGGAAGAATAGTGCCCAATTGCTCAAACTTATTCCCGTGATTGGATTTAGGGTTGTTTTGAATGTTTTGAGCAATTATTGAATGAGCAATAAAAAATGCAGAGGCGAAACTTATTCTTTTCATTGAGAGCAATGTTAATTTTCAATAAATCTAAGGAAAAAAGGCATAGGTGATGCTCAAATATGATGAATGGTATGTATAGCTTATGGTAATTATGTAAATTTGTTAAATGGTAAGTAATTTGCTCGCAGATTTTCGCAGATTACTATCTTTTAGAGTTTGATTAATTATGAAAAAAGGAAAACAGATTTTTGGTTTTGTTATTATGTATATGATACTTATGTATTCATTTACTCCTGTGATGCATAAATATTATGTGGGTTTATCGGAAGTGAATATTAATTCAGAGAAGCATAGCTTGAATGTGAGTACTAAATTGTTTATGGATGATTTTGAAATGGAGTTAGAGAAAGTGTATAATAAGAAAGTGGATTTGAGTGTATCAGAAAAGAACAAAGAAGTGGAAACGATGTTGTCTTCTTATCTCGACAAAAATTTCAAAATAAATGTAGGAGGGAAGTTGTTGAAATTTAAATTTGTTGGTTACGAAGTAGAGAATGATGCTGTTTGGTGTTATTCGGAAGTTGCTAATTTTAAAGGGAAAGGAACCGTTTCAATTTTGAATACACTTTTATATGAGAGTTTTCCAGAGCAAGCGAATTTGATGAATGTGAGTTGGGATGGTGTAAGCAAAAGTGTGAAGTTGGGTAATCCGGATAAGTTGGCTGAGTTTAAGTTTGAATGAGTGTCTTTTACGGAGCGTCACCCTGAGCGAAGTCGAAGGGTAGATGCTACAGCGCTGAATCAAGTATGCTTCGACTCCGCTCAGCATGACGAAAAAATTGGCTAATGTGTTATGCGAACTAAACTTCCTCGTTAACCACACCCATCGCACAAAACTTATCGATGCGTTGTGCCACACGTTTTTTAGGGTCTATTTTTTCTAAAGCAGTAATGTGTTTTATGATTTCTTCTTTTACTGTTTTGAAGGTTTCTTCTTGATTGGTATGCGCACCTCCAACAGGTTCTTTGATAATTCCATCAATTAGTTTGTTGCCAAACATATCATCCGGAGTTAATTTTAAAGCTGCAGCAGCTTTTTCTTTATTGTTCCAGTTTCTCCATAAAATAGAAGAACAAGATTCTGGAGAGATGACCGAGTACCAAGTGTTCTCCAACATCAATACTTTATCACCAATACCAATTCCCAATGCTCCACCGGAAGCACCTTCACCAATAATAATGCAAATAACAGGTACTTTCAATTGCGACATTTCTAACAAATTTCTTGCAATTGCTTCCCCTTGTCCGCGTTCTTCCGCTTCTAAGCCTGGGAAAGCACCCGGAGTGTCAATTAAAGTAACGATAGGTTTGTTGAATTTTTCAGCCAGTTTCATTAGGCGCAAAGCTTTACGATAGCCTTCGGGGTTTGGCATTCCGAAGTTACGGATTTGGCGCATTTTGGTATTGATACCTTTTTGCTGACCAATAAACATAACGGTTTTACCATCAATACTTCCGAAACCGCCCACCATTGCTTTATCATCTTTTACTGTTCGGTCGCCATGCAATTCAATGAATGTACTATCTGTAATGTAATTGATATAAGCTAAAGTGTAAGGTCTGTCGGGGTGACGAGATGCTTGAACACGTTGCCAAGGAGTAAGATTACCATATATTTCGGTACGCGCTTGTTTTATCTTTTCTTCAATATCAGCAACTGTTTTACTCACATCTACACCACTTTTTCCAGCTGCTTCTTGTATTTTTTCCAGTTGAGTTTGTAATTCTTCAATTGGTTTTTCAAATTCTAAATAGTTCATGCGTTTATTTTTAGAGGTCGCTAAAATACGAAAAATATGAACGAAATGCCAATCCCTAATAATCAATGAGTTGAGATTGAATTTTCATTTTTTTCTTAGTGTTTCTTTGTGTAGTTTTATGCCTTAGTGGTAAAAACTCTATGATTGCTTTCCCAAACGCAAAAATAAATATCGGACTCAATATCATCGAAAAGCGCGATGATGGTTTTCACAACCTACAAAGTTGTTTTTATCCTGTTGGTTTGTGCGATGCTTTAGAAGTTGTTGAAAATACAGAAGCAGGAGCAGAACGAATTACAATCACAACATCTGGAATAGAAATACCCGGAGATATAAACGACAACCTTTGTTATTTTGCATACCATTTAGTTTCACAAGATTATGCTCTGCCAAATGTGAAAGTTCATTTGCACAAACACATTCCCATTGGTGCAGGTTTGGGTGGCGGTTCATCCGATGCAGCATTTTTCATAAAATTATTGAACGATAAATTTGAACTCGGAATTTCCTGGGGTGAGATGCATCATTATGCTCGTCAGCTGGGAAGTGACTGTTCTTTTTTTATCAGCAACAAACCATCCTTTGCAGAAGGAAGAGGCGATGAGTACGAATCTATGAAATTGGATTTGAGTAAGCATTATGTTGCCTTGGTGTATCCTAAAATTCATATCAACACAGGAAAAGCGTATGGTGGAGTTGTTCCTAAAATGCCGGAACGATCATTAGAAGATGATTTGTTGAATTTGCCTATTGAGCAATGGAAGGAATACATTCACAACGATTTTGAAAATTCTATTTTTTCTCAGCATTCTGAAATAAAAGCAATCAAAGAAAAAATCTATTCGAAAGGAGCAGTTTATGCTTCAATGAGTGGAAGCGGTTCAGCGGTGTTTGGGATTTTTGATTCGGCTACGAATTTGAAAGAAGAGTTTGAAGGGTGTTTTGTTTGGGAAGGGAAACTGTAAACTCAAAATAATTTTCCGTCATGCTGAGTGCGACCGAAGGGAGGTCATCCCGAGCGAAGTCGAGGGACGAAGCATACATGATTCAGCGCTGTAATTATCCGCCCTTCGACTCCGCTCAGGGTGACGTCCTTTTTAATTAATCAATTCCTCATTTAACTTATTTCCTATTCAACTTATTTCTGTGCCTTCTTCAATAAATACCAGGATAAAAACCCAAATAGAATATTAGGAAGCCAAACAGCAATTAATGGAGATACTAGTCCGCTTGCAGCAAATGTAGTGCTTACTTGCATAAACATAATAAAGGTAAAGCTGATAAAAATTCCGAGTCCGATATGCATTCCAATTCCACCACGAATTTTTCTGCTTGCGATGGAAACTCCAATTAATGTGAGAACAAAAGTTGCAAAAGGAAATGCACTTCTTCGGTATTTTTCAATTTCATACGATTCAATATTGTCGGAACCTTTTAATTTTTCGGATTTGATATAATCATTCAATTCATAATAATCCATTGTTCCAACGGTATTGTCTTTTCGCCCAAACTCTTTTGGTGTGAAAGCAAAAGTGGTATCTATCTTATCTCCCTTTTTTACAAACTCCTCCATACCATTGATATAACGCACATAATAATTGTTGATGGTCCAGTTTCCTTTTGTGCTGTCCCATTTAATATTTTCGGCCATTAATTTATAATACAATTGTCCTTTACTGAATTTTTCGATGGAAAATTTGTAGCCGGTATTTTCTTCTGTGCTGTAGCGTTCCAGATAAATATAATTGCCAGGAGAAACTTGTTTGTGAATATTGCGATCGTGATTGTGAAATTCGTTTCGGATATAAATGTCTTCAAACTCAATTTGATTTTTTGTTGCGTGTGGAATTACAAAATTGTTGAGGTAAAGCGATAAGCTTGCAATAACTGTTGCTGCGAGCATATAAGGGAAAAGTAATCTTGTGTAACTTACACCGCTACTTAGTATGGCAACAATTTCGGTGCGTGTTGCCATTTGTGATGTAAAAAAAATAACGGCAATAAATGTAAAAAGTGGAGAAAATAAATTTAAAAAAAAGGGAATGAAGTTGAAATAGTAATCAAAAATAATTGCTTTTAAAGGGGCTTCCTTTCCAATAAAGTCATCAATTTTTTCAGAAATATCAAACACCACCACAATGAGAATGATGAGAGCCATGGAGAAAAAGAATGTCCCCAAAAATTTACGAATGATATATCGGTCTAGCAGTTTCATTTATTAGTTCGTAGTTTTTAGTCGGGAGTTCGGAGACGTTTGTTAGTTTGACTGTTCTCCTGAAATAAACTAATTACTACGATTTGTTTTACGTTTTATTTTTTTTGATTAGATGATTTATGCTTTTGACTCGTCTACGAACTTCGAACTACCAACTCCTAACTCATGGATTAAAGTCGTACTCCTAAATTAACTACCATTTTATTTTTCCATTCTCTAAAAGTGCCGGCAATGATTTGATTGCGTGCTTCGCCCACCAACCACAAATAGAACGCCAAATTGTGAATACTACAAATTTGAGCAGCTAATAATTCCTGTGAATGCACCAAGTGACGAACGTATGCTTTGGTGTAAGCCTTGTCTACGTAAGACGTTCCGTTTTCATCCAAAACAGAAAAATCATTTTTCCACTTCTCATTTTTCATATTCATAATACCATTTTGAGTGTATAACAAGCCATGTCGCGCGTTGCGGGTAGGCATCACACAATCAAACATATCAATACCCAAATCAATGGATTCCAAAATATTGATTGGAGTGCCAACGCCCATCAAGTAACGAGGTTTGTCGGCAGGTAAAATATCGCAAACCACTTCGGTCATCGCATACATGTCTTCAGCCGGTTCACCTACTGATAATCCGCCAATGGCATTCCCTTCGCGGTTTTGAGCAGCAATAAACTCAGCAGATTTTTTACGTAAATCGGGGTAAACGCTACCTTGAACAATGGGGAAAAGCGTTTGTGAAAATCCATATTTGCCTTCTGTTTCATCAAAACGGGTACAACAGCGTTTTAACCAACGGTGTGTCATGTCCAGCGACTTCGCTGCATAATCGTATTCGCAAGGGTAGGGCGTGCATTCATCAAAAGCCATAATGATATCAGCTCCGATGGTACGTTGAATGTCCATCACATTTTCCGGAGTAAAAACGTGTTTGCTACCATCGATGTGAGAAGTAAATTTTGCGCCTTCTTCTGTCAGTTTTCGTGAATTAGATAAAGAATACACCTGATAACCACCGCTATCGGTCAAAAGAGGTTTGTCCCAACCATTGAATTTATGTAGTCCCCCAGCTTGTTCAATTACTTCTAAACCGGGACGAAGGTATAAATGGTAGGTATTTCCAAGGATGATTTGTGCTTTTATGTCTTGTTTTAGTTCATGTTGGTGAACTCCTTTTACAGTGCCGGCAGTGCCAACAGGCATAAAAATGGGGGTTTGTATGGTTCCGTGGTCGGTGACAATTTCTCCTGCTCTTGCCTTGCTGTTTTTGTCTTTATGTGAGATGTTGAATTGCATATATGTACTACGAAGTACGAATTTTAGCGAAATACGAATAGTTCAATGGTAGCTTAATAGTAAACGGGATCGATTCGTAATTCGCCTGTATTCGTATTTCGTAGGGTTAAATTGTTAATTACTTTGTTTAAATCATCGCAAAGATAAGAGAATACCATAGAACACTTAAATCTATTTTTGTCGGAAAGGGGTGGATAGGGTGACTTGCATTTACACACCCCTAACCCCTCTCAAGAGGGGAATACATTCTGCTTACAATTTAAGACAGTACACAGATTTGTAAAATTCGTTTTTTATTCGTAATTCGTTGGTATGGATTGGTCAGTATTTAAAATATTTTCATGGGGGTTAGTTGTTTTTGGAGTGTTTGCATTTGCACTTTTAATTCAGCTGTGGTATTATTTGGGGTTTTTTAGTCGACTTGCTTTTTATAAAAGGAAAGAATTGCCTGTGAACACTCCTCCGGCCTCTATTGTTATTTGTGCTCGCAATGAAGACGATAATCTGGCAGAATTTCTACCTCATGTATTTGCACAAGATTATCCCGAGTTTGAAGTAGTGGTGGTGAATGATTGTTCTTGCGACAATACTTCTGATTATTTGAAAGAGTTTGCTAAAAAGCATTCGAATTTAAAAATTGTAACCATCAAAGAAGATGATACCTATTCACATGGAAAAAAAGTTGCCTTGATGATGGGAATTAAAGGAGCTACGCATGAGCATATGTTGCTTACCGATGCAGATTGTAAGCCAAACAGTAAAGATTGGTTGAGAAGTATGATGCAACATTTTACTACAGAAACAGAAATTGTATTGGGATATGGTGCATATGAAAAGCAAAAAGGATTTTTAAATAAAATTATTCGTTACGACACTTTTATGATTGCTTTGCAGTTTTTGTCATTTGCCTTGGCTCGTAAAACATATATGGGAACGGGTAGAAACTTGGCGTATAAAAAATCCTTATTTTTTAAAATGAAAGGTTTTGCTTCGCATTATCATATTGAGTCGGGGGATGATGATTTGTTTGTGAATGAAGCAGCAACCAAACAAAATTCGAAAATAGAAGTGAGTGTAGCAACCCATACTATTTCAAGAGTAAAGAAAACATTTGGCTCTTGGTTTCGACAAAAACGGAGACATGTAACAACGTTTAAATTTTACAATGGGGGAAGCAAATTTCGTTTGGTGATGATGAGTATGAGTCAGTATTTGTACTTTGTAGCTTTTATAGCGATATTGATATTGCAATTTCAGCCAATCATCGTTTTATCACTTTTTGCTTTGCGATTATTAATTCAAATGATTATCTTTAACAAATCGATGAAGCAATTGGCAGAAAAAGATTTATTGTTGTTGGCGCCATTCATTGAAGTAATAGTATTGTTTATATATCCGATGATTACGATATCGAATATGTTTCTGAAAAAAAATAAGTGGAAATAAAGTAATAAAACTGCTCATTATATTATGGATGAATTAGAATTTGACCCGAATCTTTCAGTAAAAGCTGTTCACGATTATCATTTGATTCGTGCAGCACTGGATAAGGGCGATCAAAAAGCGTATGCTGAGTTGATGGGACGCTATCGCGATTCGGTTTATTTTATGTTGCTTAAGATGGTAAATAACAAAGATGATGCGGATGATTTAACCATTGAAGCGTTCGGGAAGGCATTTAAAAGATTGAGTCAGTATACACCCAATTATGCATTTAGTACTTGGTTGTTTAAAATTGCATCTAATAACTGTATTGATTTTATCAGAAGAAAAAAGATGACCACATTTTCAATTGACAGAACATTTGAAAATGATGAAGGTGGAGAGATGAGCATGGATATAAAAGCAGAAGGCCTGAATCCGGAGGAGAATATGGTGAAGAAGCAAAAGGTAAAGCACATGCATGAAGTAGTGGAAAAATTAAAACCACGCTATCGAATCCTTGTTGAGATGCGTTATTTCGAAGAATTATCTTACGAAGAGATTGCTGAAAAATTAGATTTGCCTTTGGGAACTGTAAAAGCACAGTTGTTTAGAGCACGTGAATTTTTAGCGAATATTTTGAGGAATAGTGAGGGGAAGATATAGTTCATTGGTTCAATAGTTCACTGGTTAATTAGTTTGCTGTGTGATAGTTTTGACGTCAGTCTGAGCAGACAGTACTATTACAGCGCAAACACTTCGACTACGCTCAGTGTGACGCCACAAATACATTCTATGTCAAACATCTCCATCATCCTAAAATACTTTCCAAACATTACCACAACTCAACAAGAGCAGTTTGCACAATTGCAAGCCTTGTATGAGCATTGGAACGCGCAAATAAATGTGATTTCCCGAAAAGACATTGATTTGTTGTATGAACGCCACGTATTGCATTCACTTGGCATTGCCAAAGTGATTGAGTTTAAGCCGAAGACGACTGTGATGGATGTAGGTTGCGGAGGTGGTTTCCCGGGTATTCCACTCGCGATTTTATTTCCGGAGACGGATTTTTATTTGGTGGATTCCATCGGTAAAAAAATAAAAGTGGTAAATGAAGTTGCTCAAGCACTCGGATTAAAAAATGTGAGAGCAGAGCATTTAAGAGCTGAAGAGGCACAAGATAAATTTGAATTCATTGTCAGTAGAGCGGTTACTGAATTTCCTACATTTTATCGCTGGGTGCAAAATAAAATTTCGAAAAAGCAATTTAATAATTTGCCAAACGGAATTCTATATCTGAAAGGTGGAGATTTAACAGAAGAGTTTAAAGATTTTAAAAAGCGTGTGACTTTTTACGATTTGAAAGATTATTTTTCAGAAGAATTTTTTGAAACGAAGAAAGTGGTTTTTCTACCGATGAGTTAAGCTAACTGCATTTGCAAATTACTTAATGTGCGATACATTCCTTCGTCCATCAACATTAATTCTTCATGTGTTCCTACTTCGCGAACACCGCCTTTGTCTATGACAACAATCTTATCAGCTTTACGAATGGTGGATAAACGGTGAGCGATTACAAACGAAGTTCTACCAACCATTAATTTATCCAATGCTTCTTGAACCACTCTTTCTGATTCGGAATCCAATGAGCTAGTAGCTTCATCCAAAATTAAAATGCTTGGGTCTTTTAATACCGCACGAGCAATTGCAATTCGTTGACGTTGTCCACCTGATAATTTAATTCCTCTTTCACCCACAATCGTTTCAAATTTTTCAGGGAAGGTATCAATGAATTCGAGTGCATTTGCTTTGCGAGCCGCTTCAGCAATTTCAGCTATTGTTGCATTTGGTTTTCCGTAAGCGATATTTTCTTTAATGGTTCCACCAAACAATAATACATCTTGCGGAACAATCGCCATGTTATTTCTTAATGCAGTTAAAGAGTATGATTTAGCATCTTTCTCATCAATATATAAAACTCCTTTTTCGGGATCGTAAAAACGAAGTAACAAGCTAATTAAGGTAGATTTACCAGAACCACTAGGGCCCACTATTGCAACCGTTTCGCCTTTTTTGGCTGTAAGGGTAATGTTTTTTAAAACCTGAATTTCTTTACGAGAAGGGTAAGTAAATGCAACATCTTCGAAGCGTACATTTCCTTCAACTCGAATGAGATTGGTTTGTTCGGCAACAATATCAAGTGCTTCAGGTTTTTCATCCAAGATTTCAAAAACACGTTCAACGGAGCCTATTGCTTTTTGAATTTGGGCATATAATTCGGCAACACCGCCAAATGAAACTCCAACAAATGCTGAATATAAAATGAAAGAGAATAATTCACTTATTAATAGTTGTCCCTGTGAAGCTAAATTTATTCCGTACCATATTACTGCTACAATTGCTCCAAACAAACAGAAAATAATAAAGGAAGCGAAAAACCCTCTGTACTTGCCACCTTGAATTGCATTTTTTACAATTTCTTCTGTGCTTTTTTTATAACGAATATTCTCAAAAAATTCATTAGCAAATGCTTTCACATTCACTATTCCTTGCAAGGTTTCTTCAATAACGGTATTTGATTCTGCTATTTTCTCCTGAACTAATTTGGATGTTTTTCTGATAAATCTTCCAAAAATAACCGCAGCAATTGCCACAACGGGAACAATGCCTAGCATCATTAATGTTAATTTGGGAGAAAGGAATAATAGAAAAATAATTCCTCCAATAATCAGCATAAACTGGCGTAAAAATTCAGCAATGGTAGTGGTTAGCGTATCCTGAATTTGAGAAATATCGGCCGACATGCGGCTATTTAGGTCGCCAACTCTTTGTTGTACAAAAAAGCTCATTGGCAAAGTAATTAAATGAGCATATACCGCTTGGCGAAGTCCTGCTAGAGTGTTTTCGGTATAGTTCACAAAAAGATAAATACGGAAATAGGAGAAAACAGATTGTAAACTCAAAACAACTATTAAATACAAGCCAATGATATTTATTCTATCGTAATGTTTCAATTCAATAGTGCTAATCAAATCTCCTAGCATCATAGGGAAAACTAATGCTGTTCCACCTGTTAGAAGCAAAAAGAACATCCCTAAGTACAGTTTCCACTTGTGTTTGCCGGTATAATAGAATATGCGTAAAGCCTTTTTTAGAGAGGTTTTATTGACTTTTGCCTTCGGTAAATCGTCCGATACTTTAGCTTTTCTTGCCATTTTTGTATTTTAGAGTCACAAATGTATGATTTTTTGTGGCTATGCTTGAATTATGTGAATTATTATGCCCTTGATATGAGACGTTTAAAAAGGGAAAATACCTTAAAAAGGGCCTTATATTCCCCTTAAAAACATCAAAATCCTTGAAAATGTTTGTAGAAATGAAAAAACTTCTATCTTTGCAGTCCGAATTTAATAAAACAGAATATTAATAGTTCGCTCAGGTGAACACAATAAATAAGTAAAATGACATTTCGTACGTTTCAACCATCAGTAAAGAAGAGAAAAAACAAGCACGGTTTCCGTGAGAGAATGGCTAGTGCTAATGGTCGCAGAGTGTTAGCTTCTCGTAGAGCTAAAGGCAGAAAAAAATTAACTGTTTCTGACGAAAAAACGCATAAATAGAATTGATTCATTTCTATAAATATAAAAGCCTTTCCTTTATTGGAAAGGCTTTTTTTTGTGCCATTTTTTTGGCATTTAGTTTTTTAATTGACCGCCCTTCGACTCCGCTCAGGGTGACGTAGTGTGAACTAAAATGCAAGTTGCTTCGTCATGCTGAGCGTAGTCGAAGCATAGCTTATTGCAAAGGGCTTTTTTCTTGAAAACTTGTTAATAGAATTTTTCAAGAAAAGGCGCTTTTATAAGTATTTTCGTGGACAATAAAAAGAGCAGAGTCTTGCGATTAACAACCCTTCGACTACGCTCAGGGTGACGCTCAGAATAAGTCTAGAATACCAATGAACTAGTGAACCAATGAACTAATGAACCAAATATATGCCAAGAGATAAATCCATAAAATCAGTATTAATTATAGGTAGTGGTCCGATTATTATTGGACAAGCATGTGAATTTGATTACTCAGGTTCTCAAGCAGCTCGTTCTCTTCGTGAAGAAGGTGTGAAAGTGACACTTATCAATTCCAATCCGGCTACCATTATGACGGATAAGGTAACAGCAGAGAACATCTACCTTTTACCATTAGAAGTAAAATCCATCGTTAAAATTCTAGAAGAAAATAAAGATATTGATGCGGTATTGCCATCTGTAGGTGGACAAACAGCTTTGAATTTGGC
Organism: Bacteroidota bacterium; assembly: GCA_023251805.1. Lineage (GTDB taxonomy): Bacteria > Bacteroidota > Bacteroidia > 2-12-FULL-35-15 > 2-12-FULL-35-15 > 2-12-FULL-35-15. The sequence continues at coordinate 27,048 of JAHEYB010000007.1, forward strand.
GATGAAGTGCGATGAGATGGGGATTTGGAAAAAGTATGATGTGCGAATGATTGGTGTGGACATTGAAGCGATAGAAGTAACCGAAGACAGAGATAAATTTCGTGCCCGCATGGAATCAATCGGAGTGG
>JAHEYB010000007.1:27185-82263 GCA_023251805.1 Bacteroidota bacterium
GAAGGAAAAGAAATTGCTCAGGAGTTTGGTTTTCCACTGGTGATTCGTCCTTCATTCACTTTAGGTGGAAGTGGTGGAGCAGTAGTTTATCAAAAAGAAGAATTTGATAAAGCAATCGACAGAGGTTTACATACATCCCCGATTCACGAAGTATTGATTGATAAAGCCGTAATGGGCTGGAAAGAATATGAGTTGGAATTGTTGCGCGATAGTAACGATAACGTTGTGATTATTTGTTCGATTGAGAATTTTGATCCAATGGGTGTTCATACCGGAGACAGTATCACAGTTGCTCCAGCGATGACTTTATCGGATAGCACTTTTCAAAAGATGCGTACGATGGCCATCAAAATGATGCGCAGTATCGGAAATTTTGCGGGAGGCTGTAACGTTCAGTTTGCAGTGAACCCGGATGATTCAGAAGATATTATTGCGATTGAAATCAACCCGCGTGTTTCTCGTTCTTCTGCATTAGCAAGTAAAGCAACCGGTTATCCGATTGCAAAAATTGCTGCGAAATTGGCAATCGGATTTAACTTGGATGAATTAGAAAATCAAATTACTAAATCGACTTCCGCATTTTTTGAACCGACATTGGATTATGTGATTGTAAAAATTCCGCGTTGGAACTTTGATAAATTCAAAGGCGCAAATCGCGAATTGGGTTTCCAAATGAAATCGGTTGGTGAAGTAATGGGAATTGGTCGTTGTTTCCAAGAAGCATTACAAAAAGCTTGTCAGTCGCTAGAAATTAAACGTAACGGCTTAGGCGCTGATGGAAGAGAAGTTACCAATCAAGAAGAATTGTTAAAAAGTTTAGAGCGCCCGAGTTGGAATCGCTTGTTTCATATTTACGATGCCATCAAATTGGGTATCTCCATCAAAACGATTCAAAAATTAACGCGCATCGACCCATGGTTCTTAAACCAAATTGAAGAAATGATTCTTTTGGAAAATGAAATTTCCAAATACAAATTAAAAGATTTGTCGCGTGAATTATTATACGAAGCAAAACAAAAAGGATATGCTGACAGACAAATTGCTCATCTTTTAAAATGTTTGGAGAGTGAAGTCTTCAACAGAAGAATTGAATTAAAAATAAATCGTGTTTACAAATTAGTAGATACCTGTGCTGCGGAGTTCGAAGCAAAAACGCCTTATTACTACAGCACATTCGAAGACGAAAATGAATCCATCGCAAGCGACAAGAAAAAAATTGTTGTGTTGGGAAGCGGTCCGAATCGTATCGGACAAGGTATTGAGTTTGATTACAGTTGTGTGCATGGAGTATTGGCTGCAAAAGAATGTGGTTACGAAACCATTATGATTAACTGTAATCCTGAAACGGTTTCAACAGATTTTAACGTAGCCGATAAATTATATTTCGAGCCGGTTTTCTGGGAACACATTTACGACATCATCTTAAATGAAAAACCCGAAGGTGTTATTGTACAATTAGGCGGACAAACTGCTTTGAAGTTGGCAGAAAAATTAGAGCGCTACGGAATTAAAATTATTGGTACCGATTATAAATCACTGGATTTGGCGGAAGACAGAGGAAGTTTTTCAAATTTGCTAAAAGACAATGGTATTCCTTATCCAAAATTCGGAGTGATAGAAGATGCTGACCAAGCCGTTGAATTATCAAAAACATTAGGCTTCCCATTGTTGGTTCGTCCGAGTTATGTGTTGGGTGGACAAAGCATGAAGATTGTTATCAACGAGGAAGAATTAGAGACACATGTTGTAAAATTGTTGCAAGATCATCCGGGCAATCAAGTGTTGTTGGATCATTTCTTAGAAGGAGCGATAGAGGCTGAGAGCGATTCTATTTGTGATGGTAAAGATGTGTACATCATTGGAATGATGGAGCATATTGAGCCGGCAGGAATTCACTCAGGTGATTCTTATGCGGTGTTACCACCATTTGATTTGAGTGAAAATGTAATCAAGCAAATGGAAGCGCATACTAAGAAGATTGCTGTTGCTTTAAAAACTGTTGGGTTGTTAAACATTCAGTTTGCAATTAAGGATGAGGTAGTTTACATTATTGAAGCAAACCCTCGTGCATCTAGAACGGTTCCGTTCATTGCGAAGGCGTATGACGAGCCTTATGTAAACTATGCAACAAAAGTAATGTTGGGCGCAAAAGTGAAAGACTTTAAATTTTCTCCTCGTCAAAAAGGATATGCAATTAAAATTCCGGTATTCTCGTATGAGAAATTCCCTGAAGTAACGAAAGAGCTTGGACCGGAAATGAAATCAACAGGAGAAGCAATTTATTTTATTGATGATTTAACAGATGAATTTTTCCATACGATTTACTCAGAGAGAAATTTGTATTTGAGTAAATAGATATTTTAAATAAAAAATCTCTATTGATTAGAGGCTTTTTTTATTTGAAAATGATTTTTTGTTTTGCTCGGTAAATGACATTGCTTCTTTATATTCATAATTAATCATTTCATTATATTAGCGAGATGAAACAATTGCTCTTGGCTTTTATAGTTGGATTACTAATTTTTTCTTCCTGTAGTAATAACACAGACAAAGCTTACAATAACATTGGATGGTCTCCCTTTATTGACAGCTTATTGAACGACAGCACAAAAATTAATCCCATTGCAGATTCGGTGAGATTACAGGTGTTGCATTCTGAAACTGATTCAACAGCACTATGCTGGCTGAATGAATTTTCAGAACAGTTGATGGATGTGAACGGTTTGTTGGTAGCTACCGCAGTCCTGAAAAAAAGTCGTTCAATTAATTGTCATTATACCGAATCAGACGCACTCTGCAGGCTTGCCATTTATTATTTCCGTCAATCTAACTATGTCACTGCTGATAGCTTATTGAATAGTTCACTTTTAGAGAGCAAAAAATACAAATTCAAAGTATTGGAAAGTCAAGCGCTTTTTTGGAGAGGGGAGATTTGTCGGATGGATGATCAGAATGGAAAGGCTCTAGATTATTTTGCTCAATCGCTAAGTATTGCTAAGGCAGATAATGATAAAAGAAGAACGGCACGTTGCTTAGAATCGATGGGAGCTGTTAATTATATGATTGATGACAATAAAAAGGCGTTGGATTATCTGAATCAGGCTCTTAAGCTTTCACAAGAAATAAATGATAAATATATTCAGGTATTGTGCCTCGAAAATATTGGTCAGGTAAATCGTTATGAAGGAAAATATGACGAAGCTTTGCTAAAATTTGAAAGTGCTATGCAGTTGGCAATTCAAATAAATGATAAAAGAAATATCGGTTACAATTTAAGTAGTGAGGGCGATGTATATAGGATGCAGAACAACACTCCCAAAGCACTAGAGTGTTTCAATCGTTGTCTCAAAATTTCTATAGAAACAAAGGATAAAAGAAGCACGGCTTTTTGTCTGAAATCGATGGGGATTGTACACAACAATGAACATGAGTTTGATAAGGCCTTAAACTATTATATATCATCATTGGATTTATATAAGCAGTTGGATGATAAATTTGGAATTACTTCTTGTCTACGTTCTATTGGCGAAACATATAAAACACAAAACAAATATCCGCAAGCATTAAAGTGCCACAAGGAAGCAATTGCAATTGCTCGCGAGATTGGAAATAAATCAGGGATTTGTTTTTCTTTGACAGCGATGGGTGATATTTATCGTTTGCAGAATGAAAGTGATTTTGTGAAAGAGAATATAGACCCCAAAGAAAGATACTCAAAATCTTATGCATGCTATAATGAAGCGTTGCTTATTGCAGAAGGTCTTAATAGTAACAATCGTTTGGCTACATCCTTAAAAGGGTTGGGAGAAATTAATTTTCAACAAAAACATATTACGGAAGCGGTAAATTATGCAGAGCGTTCACTCACCGCTGCGAAAGCAAGTGGGGTTCCCGATAATATTTCTTTGTCAGCCGAATTGCTTTATCGCATTTACAATAGCCAGTTACAATCAGAAAAAGCACTTAATATGTATCGTTTGCATGTGCAAATGAAAGACAGTATTTCCAATGAGGAAGAGATAAAAAAGTTTGCTGCTGTAGAATACAAAGGAAAAGAAGAACGAATGCGATCCGATCAGGAAACAAAAGAAAAAGTATTTAAAATAGAGCAAGAAAAAAACGAGCAGGAAATTAGAAACCAGAAAACAGTTCGGAATGTACTGATAGGAGGTTTTTCGCTTTTATGTGTTTTGGTGTTTATAATTTTTAGAAGCTTGCAACAAAATAAAAAAGCAAAAGCAATTATTGAAGTTCAAAAGAAAGAAGTAGAGGGAAAACAAGAAGAAATAATTAGTTCTATTTCCTATGCGAAACGTTTACAGGGAGCAATTCTTCCGCCTTTAGAAATGGTTAATCAGCATTTTTCAGATTCTTTTGTTTTGTATTTGCCAAAGGATATAGTAGCGGGAGATTTTTTTTGGATGGAAGTAATTGGGGCTGCTAAATCAAAAAGCATTGGACAAAAAGTATCAGGTATGGTTTTTATTGCAGCCGCAGATTCAACGGGACATGGCGTGCCGGGAGCAATGGTAAGTGTTGTATGTAGTAATGCTTTAAATCGTTCAGTAAAAGAATTTGGATTAAGAGAAACGGGAAAAATTTTGGATAAGGCAAGAGAATTGGTAATTGAAACATTTGTTCGCAAGGATTCTTATGGAGAAAAAAGCGAAGATGTGAAAGATGGTATGGATATTTCACTTCTATGTATTGATTATGAAAATAAAGAAATTTGTTGGAGTGGAGCGAATAATCCTTTATGGTATATTGAACAAGGAGAATTGAAAGAAATCAAAGGTGATAAGCAGCCAATTGGTAAGCAGGATAACCCACATCCTTTTACAACGCATAAAATTAAATATGATGCAGATACAACTTTTTACCTGATAACAGATGGTTATGCTGATCAGTTTGGTGGACCAAAAGGGAAAAAATTTAAGTATAAGAAACTTCAACAAATTTTGTTAGAAGGGAGTTCTGGCGCTATGACTGAACAGAAAAAAACATTAGAGTCCTCACTGGCATCGTGGATAGGTAATTTAGAACAAGTAGATGATATCACACTAATAGGTGTAAAATTGTAAGCATTATGGATTGTTGTCGATTGGTTGTTGCAGTGTTTTAAGTAGTATTCTTTAAACCAACAAATAATAGTGTATACCTCCTGCTTTCGCACGACCTTTCTTTTCAGTTTTCTCTAATACGTGGCTTTCTTTTTTAGCGCGATGGATTTATCTTTAAAAAGTTTTGCATTGGTTTTATCGCCTATATTTTCATAAGAAAGGCCAAGGTCTTCAAAAAAATGATATTCTTCAAATGTAGGATTCAATTCTAAAACTTTGTTGCAATCGTCAATTACTCCTTTGTAATCTTTGAGATAAAGTTTCGCTTCCGATCTGCCACAAAAGTTTATCCAATCTTGTGGGGCTCTAAAAATAGCTTTGTTATAATCTTCGACAGCTTCATTGTACTTTTTCATTTTGACGTATGCTCCGGCTCTGCAAGAATAGGCATCGGCATAGTCGGGCGACATATTTATTGCAGTATCTAAATCTGAAATAGCTGCAGAATAATCTTTTTTGTAAATTTTTACTACCGCTCTCAATTTATAACTCATTGGGTCGGGTGTAATAGCCAACGCTCTGTTCATGTCACTTATGGAAGCATCAAAATTTTTAAGCATACAATAGGCCATTCCTCTATTGGAAAAACCTTCGGTGCTATTGGGCATGTTTTTTAATATTTTGGTATAGTCTTGTATGCTTCCGGCAAAATCGGCCATTTGAAACCGGAGCATTGCTCTTCTGATGTAAGCATCAATGTTATTTGTATCCAATTTTATGAAAAATGATTGATCTTGTATTCTTCTTCTGATAGACGGATATGCACTAGTATCAAGTGCGGGAGGAGCAACATTTTCTGTGCTGTCATTCGGATCCATATACAGCATATTTCCAAACTGTGCGAGTCCTGAAGCTGCATTCAATGTAAAAATTAGCAAAGCACCATAACAGATTATTTTCCTCATATTTTTAAAATAATAATTTAATATTCTCTAAAATAAAGAGATTTGTTTTTGAAATCCAAATTTGAACGAATTTATATATTAATTAAGCGTAAATTTGTATTACAAAATGAGAGATATTTTTTATACCGTAGTAGTTGTATGGCTTGTGTGGCGGATATTAAGCAGTGTGAATTCGCACCGCGCTAAAAAGGCAAGTCAAACTCAGTCTTCTTCTTCTAAAAAAGAAGGGGAAACTACTGTGAATTATGTTCCACCACAAAAAAAGCCTTTGGATGCTACTGAAGGAGAATATGTGGATTACGAAGAAATTAAGTAGGTGTGCAGATGGGCAGATTTTTTGATGTGCAGATGGGTGTAGTAGGGATTTTCGTTCCGTCACACTGAGCGGAGTCGAAGACTAGAAAATTTAAGTTCTAATAAACTACACTTCGACTACGCTCAGTGTGACGTCCGCTACAACATATTAATATATCAAATAATCGATAATCTGCACATCGCCTACCGGCAGGCAGGTCTGCACATCAATCCTTCGTCATTTTTCGCATCAACATGTAAAATAGTTTTGGGAAGTATTGTTTTACATAAACCGAAAAAATTTCATACTTACCAATGTATTTGTGGTCGCGATTGTTTTTGATTGCCTTTACAATTCCTTTTGCACAATCGTGTGCCGACATTCCTTTTTCTTGCGCTTCACTTTTTATTCCGTAAGGTGTTCCATCTTCTTTTAAAAGTTTGGTGCTTACATCGGTATTGATAAATCCCGGAGTAGCAATGAGTACGCTCACGTTATCTGCATACAATTCGTGACGCAAAGATTCAAAAAAACCAAACAAGGCATGTTTGGAAGCGGAGTAGGTAGCGTAGAGTGGGAGTCCGTATTTTCCCATAATGCTTGTTATCACTACCAACTTTCCGCTTTTTTGTTTTTGCATGTGTTTAGCTACAACTTTTGTTAAGTTAATAGTTCCAAAAAAATTAACTTCCATTACTCTTCGGTCGATAGCTGTTGGAGTATTAATTACTTTGGTGCGATGTCCCATTCCACTGTTATTGATAAGTATATCAATTCTTCCAAATTTTTGAATCACTTGATTTACTTTTTCATCAATATGTTCGGTATGTTCTAGGTCAAGTGGGAGGACAAAAATATTATTTGAATCAATAGAACAAGTGGAGGCAACACGTTTTAGCTCTTCTTCTCTGCGTGCGGATAAAACAAGCTTAGCACCTTCTTTTGCACATACGTAAGCCAAAGCCTCACCAATTCCTGATGAGGCTCCTGTAATCCAAATAACTTTAGAGTTTAAAATTGACATTTTTCGTTTAATAGGCATACATGAAACACACCCCTAACCCCTCTCAAGAGGGGAATTGTTTTGTAATGCGATTTTGATTGTAGCATCTAAATCAAATAATCGCTGTCAGTTCGAGCCCCGAGTACTCAGGGACAACGGCACACCTACACATCTGCACATCAACACATCGACAATCGGTATATCATTTTTTATTTTTATCCTGAAAATCCAAGGACTTCACCCCTAAGAACTTCAAAAATTTCTTTGCATTTATTTTTAAAGTTTCTTTTATTTCGGTGATAGCCGTTTTTGTCATGCTTTCATCTGGGCGCGTTTTGAATCGAGAATCGCGGTATACAAAGTCTTTTCCGGCAGGTGTATAATAATATGCGTAGAACGATTTACGGCTTTCATCTTCAGGTATATTAATTTTTGCATAACCGTGGTAAGATGTTTCATCGGTAACCATAATAGCAGCTTGATTAAAATAGGGCATTACTTTCGACATACAATTTTTCACATCTTTATCCCAAAATTCTAATGCTCCACCGTATTCATCTTTCCAATTTTTATTTAAGTAAATCAATAAATTAATTCTGCGGTGCAATTTCCAAGCAGGATTCATATTTACATCTACGTGAATATCAACAAAACTTCCGGGTCCGCCTTGATGCACTCCTGAGCCCAATGCATCGTATGTTGAACTTAAACCTTCAATTCCTGTTACTTTACTAATCCATTCATACATTTCAGGTGAATTGATAAAATCTCTTAGTTGATTAAACTGAGGATGATATCTGTCCAAATGATATTCTTCTGATTTATTTTCGTTGATGCTTTTACGTTTTACATTTAAAGCTTCCAGTTTCGGAAAGTTTGAATATAAAGTATTGGCAACATCGTCCAATAAAAAATTTGGAAGGGCAACATGTTTACAAGGAATAGCAGATTCAAATTGTTGGCGAATCTCTTTTATTTTTTCTTCGCTTAAATAAGCGGGATTAATCAAGTTTTGCATATTGGGTAAGGATTTCAAAAGCAAAAATACTGAATTATTAGAGACTACAGCTAGCATTTTAGAGCTAAAAAGGATGATTTTTAGCACTTTTTATGATTATTGGAGCACTTTCGCTGAAGCGTTTTTACTTATATTTGTGGGTATCACAAAACTTAGCATTCTTAAACATATGAAGAACATCAATTTAAAATCGATTTTACCAATTATTACAGGAATTGTAATTTTTATAGTCCTTACGTTCGGTTATTTCACTCCTTTAATGAAAGGAAAAGTGATTATGCAAAGCGATATGATTCAAAATAAAGGAATGTCGAAAGAAATTGTTGACCATCGTGAAAAATACAATGAAGAACCCTTGTGGACCAATTCCATGTTTGGGGGAATGCCTTCCTTTCAAATCGCAATTACCTATCCTTCCAATTTAATGACTCCTCTGCGTAATGCTTTTATGTTGGGTTTTCCTACACCGGCAAATATGGTATTTTCTTATATGTTGGGCTTTTTCATTTTGCTTTTGGTTTTAAAAGTTGATAATTGGTTGAGTATCGTTGGAGCAATTGGCTTTGGGTTTTCCGCTTTTTTCTTTTTGATTATAGATGCTGGTCACAATACACAAGCATTAGCAATTGCCTACATGGCTCCTGTATTTGCGGGAGTTATTTTAGTTTGTCGAGGAAAATATTTATTAGGCGGAGCTTTAACTGCTTTGTTTTTTGCACTAGAGTTAGTTTGTAACCATCCGCAAATTGCCTATTATCTTATTTTAGGTTGTGCCATTTTTGTAATGTTTGAATGGGTGGCACGAATCAAGCAAAAAGAATTCAAAGATATTTTTAAAGGATTAATTGTGTTTGCTATTGCTGGAGTTTTAGCACTTGGTTGTAATATTACCAATTTGTGGAATACTTACGATTATGCTAAATCAACTATTCGCGGACCATCGGAATTAACAACCGACAAACAAAAAGGGGAGACCAATCAAACATCCGGATTGGATAAAGATTATGCTACACAGTGGAGTTTGGGAACGGGAGAAACATTTACGTTAATGATTCCGGGTTTCAAAGGTCGCTCTTCCAGCCTATTGTTTAAGGAAAACAAAACTGCATTAAAAGAAGCAGATCCACAGATGCGGGATACTATTGCAAATTTTCCTCAGTATTGGGGTGCTCAACCTTTTACTGATTCTCCTTATTCAGGTGCTATTCTGGTTTTTTTATTTGTATTGGGTTTGTTTATTGTAAAAGGTAGATTGAAGTGGGCATTGCTAACTACTACTGTTCTTTCAATTATGTTGGCTTGGGGACATAATTTTATGTGGCTTACAAGTAATTTTTTAGATTATTTCCCGGGATATAACAAATTCAGAGCTGTAACAATGATTTTGGTTTTGGCCGAATTTGCAATTCCATTGTTGGGAATTTTAGCAGTAGATAAAATTTTAAAAACACCGAATATTTTTAATGAAAAAATAAAACTGGCACTTAAATGGAAAAGCATAAAGATTTTTGAGAAGGACATCAGTTTTCAAGCAGCATTTATTACTTCGTTTGCACTCACCGGTGGATTGTGTTTGGTGTTTTATCTTATGCCCACAGCTTTTGTGGATTTTACATGGGTTCAAGACATTACCTATTTTAATCAGTTTTCGAAAAGCAATGGTGCAGAGATAGCGCAAAAGTTTATCGACAATATGGAAATTGTTCGAATTGCGATATTTAAGTCGGAAGCCATTCGTAGTTTCTTGTTTATTTCGGCAGCGGCAGTTTTAGTTTGGTTGTTTGCAAAATCGAAGCTAAACAAAGCGATATTAATTCCTGTACTAGGTATATTAATTTTATTTGATTTAGCGCTTGTTGACAAAACGTATTTAAACGACAAAAACTTTACAGGTAAAAAGGAATCCGTAAATCCTTTCCCGATGACGGATGCAGATAAAATGGTGTTGGAGGACAAAGACCCCAATTACAGAGTGTTGGATGTTACGGATACACAAAACGGGCCGTTTAATAATGCACGTACTTCATACTATCACAAATCAATCGGTGGTTACCATGCTGCAAAATTAAGACGTTATCAAGAGTTGATTGAAACGCATATAGGAAATCAAATGCAAAGCATTCTGGAAACAATGAATAAGAATCCGACAGATTCTTCTTTGCGTGCAGCATTTTCTCAGCAAGGGGTTTTGAATATGTTAAATATGAAATATCTAATTTATAATCCGACTGCACAGCCACTTCAAAATAGATATGCTTTAGGAAATGCTTGGTTTGTAAACGAAGTGAAGATGGTTAAAAATGCGGATGAGGAATTAAAAACTGTTGGAGAAATTAATCCTAGAAATACGATTGTTGTAGATGAACGTTACAAAACACAGTTGGATGGATTTACTCCTAAATTGGATGCATCAGCAAGTATTAAATTAACGGATTACAGAGCAAACGATATAAAGTATGAATCCAATGCAAGTTCTGAACAATTAGCAGTTTTCTCTGAGATTTATTATAAAGATTGGGTTGCCTATGTGGATGGGGTGGAAAAACCTTATTTCAGTGGCGACTGGGTATTGAGAGCTATGAGAGTTCCTGCAGGAAAACATACCATTGAATTTAAATTTGAACCTAAAAAATATTTTACCGGAGAAAAAATATCTTTAGTAAGCAGTTTGTTGTTGTTTGGGTTTGTTGGTGCTTCTCTGTTTTTGTCTTGGAAGAAAAAAGAATAAGTGGAATTAAAATAAGATTTAAGATGCCTCTAAGATTTTGGAGGCATTTTTATTTTACAGATTAATTGAGAATCGTTTCAAATTCTTCCGAATTTTACTATTTAGTTCAGGTGCGGCTTCTAGTTTTAACATTAACAAAACAAATATTCCACCTACAATTGTGCTTCTTATTGCCATGTCAATATATTTATGATACATAAATGGAATAAAAAAGCTAGGTAAAATGGCTAATGCTGCTATTAAAATAATTTTAAAAGAGTTAAAATCGTAAGGTTGCATATTGTATTTTATTTTCAAAAATAAAAAGCGTAAAAAATTATTTGCAGAAACAGTTATGGCCGTGGCAATAGCCGAACCGATGATTCCATAGATGGGAATAAATATGAGATTTGCAATAATCACAATTCCCACCATCAAAAAAACAAAAAAAGTATCAAATCGATAATACTTGGAGTTTGCAATAATCACTTGATTTATTCCTGTTGCCATTTCTACCAAATAACCTAAGCTTAAGATGATAATGACATTTTTTCCTGAAGCATATTCATGAGGAATCAAGCGCATGATATTGTCGATGTTTGCATACAATCCAATGAAAAGCAATATTCCAATTGCCAGCTGACTGTTACATGATTTTTTATAGAGAGAAGCAATTTCTTTTATGTCCTCTTTTTTAAATGCTTCAGCAACTACGCTGGTCATAATACGGTAAAGTGAACGGGCAGGAATTAAAATAATGGTTCCAATTTGAAAGGCGATGGCGTAAATACCGGTTTTTTCTTCTCCGAGTAAGGAGTTCACCATGATGGCATCGATGTTTAATACTACGGCACCAGCGCCACCTGCAAGTATGGAGTAAGTGCCTAATTTCACCATTTCTGTTCTTAGCTCTTTGCTCATAAATCCTCTTACTGGTTTTACATGCCATTCTTTTTGTTGGATAATATAAACAAGTAAAATAATTGTTGGTAAACAAGTAACAATAATATAAAGAAGAATAAAAAATTTAAAATCAATTAATTTCAAAAAATAAAAGGTGAGAATAATAAGAATTAAAATGCGCTGTAAGAAATCTTTGCTGAAAGAGCCAATTACAGAGCTGTAACCCGCTCTAAGATAACTATCAAAAATGTTAAAGAAGACAGTGAAAAATGTGAGAGGCATTAAATAAAATATCAGCGTGTTGAAGAGTGGAGATTTTTCTTGATTATTTGCTATTAATTGAGGTTGTAAAAAAATAAAAACAATATAGCAGAGCAAAAATCCTATGAGTGTTACAACGATGGCGTAAAAAAGAAAACCATGATGTCCTTTTTCCTTGTTCCTAAAATAGGGAAAGAATCGATTAGTTACAGAAGTGAATCCTAAGTTGGCAAATTGAGCGAACAAAGCAGAGTATGAAATCAATAAACCTCTTGCACCATTTTCTGCCGGACTAAGTAAATGCGCCAGCCACATAACAATAAAAAAACCAAGTCCAGCCCCTAAATAAGAGTAGATAGCATTTTTGGTGGCTTGTTTTTCAATTATACCCAATTTTATTTTTAGATTTTTAGAATTGTTGAAGTCGAGATTTTTGTAAAATTAAATATGTTCTATGCCTAATGGTGTTCCTCCTTTTATATCCGACTTAGCAATCTTTCCCAAAACTTCGTCCCAGTGCTTTGGCGCTAGTCCTTTTGCAGGACGAATAATCTTTAAATTATCAGAAGATAAAACTTCGCCCTTTTTTACATCTTTGGAAACGAAAATAGAGCGTTTAAATTGTACACTTTTCTCTTCGGCAGGCAAAATTCCTTTTTGAATTTGTCCTAGTGATAAAAAGGCCCTTTCGGTTTCAACTACCAATGATTCTAATTCTTCCGGTTCTAAAGAAAATGCACTGTCAACTCCGCCATCAGCTCTTCTTAAGGTAAAATGTTTTTCGATAACTCTTGCTCCCAGTGCAACTGCTGCAACTGATGCTCCAACACCCATCGTGTGATCTGATAATCCAACAATGCATTTAAAATTATCAATAAAATCAGGAATGGTCAACAGATTTGTGTTTTCAGGAGTAGCAGGATAAGTGCTGGTGCATTTTAAAAGGATAATGTTTTTGCAACCTGCTTTTCGCAATACATCTATGCTTTCTGTTATGTCTTCGCGAGTTGTAACACCGCTGGAAATGATAACAGGTTTCCCGGTAGCCGCTACTTTTTTTAATAATGGATGGTGTGTGTTTTCAAAAGAAGCGATTTTGTATAAAGGCACATTTAGCGATTCTAAAAAATCAACTGCTGTTTCGTCAAAAGGAGAACTAAAAGCAATCATTCCTTTTTCTTTCGCTCTGTCAAATATTGCTTTGTGCCATTCCCAAGGAGTATAAGCCATTTTGTATAAATCGTGTAATTCTTTACCATTCCACAATGAGTTTTTATCATCAATGGTCATGGCACCTTTCATGGTAATGGTGTCTGCCGTATAGGTTTGCAATTTTAATGCATGAGCTCCGGCTAAGGCTGCTGCGTCAACCAACTCCAATGCTCTATCTAATGATTGATTATGATTGCCACTCATTTCTGCAATGATAAACGGCTTGTGGTAATTTCCAATTGTATAGTTTCCAATCTTAATGTCGTCCATTGTAAACTTATTTTTTAATTAGTTTATAACTATTAAACCCTTGTTCTGATATAAGTTTTTCATTACCAAATCCCGCTTTGATAAAACTCTGATACGAGGATTTGTTTTCAATTTTAATATATGCTGTTATTGTTTCTTGAGGATGTTTTTGTAAATAGTCGTTAGAAGAGCTAAGCAACATTCTATAAGCAAGTTTTTTTCCTCTATGTAATTCATCAATTGAAATTCCTATAACAACCTCTTTTTCATTTTTATCAATTCGAACTTGTCCGACAGGCGCATTCTCTTCATTAAAAAACAAATAAAAATGACAAGTCTTGGAATCAAGTTTTGATTTAAACCACTTTATATGATTTTCATAAACTACTTCATTTTGATTGTATGAATTGTTTCGAACAAACGGGTCGTTAGCCCATTTAAAATACAAATTTACATCATTTTCATTGGCCAATCTGAAATGGATTTTCTCTAGTATCAATTTTTTAAAAACATCGAGTAATCGCTTTGGTGATTTACCATCAACAACACTTTTTTGATTTTCAATTATCTGATTTAATTTTCCCGAATGCTTTGATAATTCGTTAAGAGAAGTCACAATTGTATCCGCACTAATTTTATTTAAATTATTCCAATTTATGATAACATTTTTGCTTGCTAATCCTTTTAGTATTCCCTTCTGATTTTCTGCTGTATATCCAGAAACCAAAGCAATTCCAGTGGCACAAGCTTCAAGAGAAATGGAACTGGCAGGGCAAATTGCTAAGTCGCATTGTTGTAATAGTTTTACCAGTTGTTCAGCAGAAATATCAAAATGTTTTATGATTTTAGGAACTTTTGTTTTTTCAATAAGTTTTTCAATGCTAGTTAAGTTTGAGTTGATAGAGCCTAACATTAAATGGATTTCTTCTATTCCGTTCACCTGAATCAGCGCTTCCGTATATTTTTGAGTCAGATTGGTAACATCTGCTGCGCCCATACTAATAAAAACTTTTTTAATCGTATTAACCTCTTTTTCTTCTGAAGAATTTGTTAAAAATGCTTTTCGTAATAAAACGTAATCTAATCCTAAACAAAACTGTGTGTATTTTTCAGCAGAATATTTAGCAGGATCAACTCCAGCTGCATGATTGATAATGACATCTGCAACATGATGCCAAGCATGAAGATCGTCAATTGCAACCAATTTACACCCTTTGTCTTTAATCGCTTTTTGGTAGTCTGTTTTGAAATTGTATCCATCTAAAATAACAATGTCCGTTTCCTCAAGAAACCCGCAAAAGTTGGAAGCATCTTGTGAGTAATTGTTTGTTATTGGAAGATGGAGAATGGTTTCAGTAATGGTATGAATACTTTTTATGACACTTTCTACCGGCATTTGAATGGCAAATACAATTGTGAAATCGTTTTTGAGCATATCGGCTAAAGCAAGGCAACGAATAACATGCCCCATACCAATTGAGGTTCCACCATCTGCACGTATGACAATTTTTGGTTTCAATTTCAGCCTTGTTCAGGAACCAGTTTCATTATTTCTACCTGCTTTTGTTTAGCTAGTTCTAATGCATTATTAGAATATTTTGAAGCTCTTAAATTATCAAGTGTGTCTTTTCTTTTTAATGAATATTCGTTTATGTATCTATCCAAGTGGCTTGATTTCAAAGCAAAAGTCATAAAAAGAGAAATGCGTTCATGTTGCTGATCTTTTTTCAAAAATGCTGGAACCATTCCTTCTCTCCCGGCTTTATTGATAGAAAAATTTGGGAGAAATTTTATTCGAACAGCATTTCCACTATGCAACGTTTTTAAACTCCAAACTGCTACATCACCAATTTCATTTCCAACAAAAACGGCTTTGCCATCAACATTTTTATGGCTACCTGCTTTAATTTTTAAGCCCCCGCTGTAGTCTTTATGATTTTGCAAATAAATTCCTAAACGAATGAGGGTGTATTCTCCTTTCCAATCAGGGCCATTTAAATCAGTTCGGTCGATGTTATCTCTGTGAAATCCGCGTAAGCCTGTTCCAATTTGATACGAACTATCGCCAAAATAAATTAAATCATTACTTCCTAAAATTGTTTTTGCTATTGTCAGCATTCTATCATCTAACAAAATAGGATGCAGTTTTTCCTTACTTAATAAATCACCTTTATTGTATTTTGCTTTTGTGGGCAAGTTGGGTAATTGGAAATCAAGTTTTTTACTTTTATCAATTTCATATTGCTCGTAAGCCAGTTTTCTGAATTGCTCAATTTCAGAGGCGCTAAAAACATTGGGTACTAACACATACCCGTTTTCATCAAATTTTTTCTTGTCAATTTTTAAGTCGCTCATGATTATACTTTCTTTTGTTCGATGTGAGAATTAAGTGCTGTTAATTCGGGATGCAATTTTAAAATGTTTTCAATTTCGGTGTAAGGCAGTTCGTCTGCTTTGTAATTTTCAATCAATTGTTTTATTAATTCAAAGTCATCTGTTGTGTCAACTGTTATTCTGTAGCCGCTATTATTTTCTGTTTGTTTGATGTGATATAATTCTACTTTCTCGGATTTGTTTTTCCAGATATAAGGTGTTACGTGTTCTAAATCCGACTCATCAGTAGCGTTGTTAAATGCTTCATTAAGCAATTGAAAAGAAAATATTTCGAAATCGAAGCCTCTCGCGAATGTGCGTTCAATACCGTTACTCATATACAATTTTTGGTTGTTAAGTTTCAAAAATTTCTCGATGCTGTTTCTGATTAAATGAGGATCGATGAGCGGACAATCAGATGTAACGCGAACAATTACATCGAATTTAAATTTTACAGCAGTCTCATGAAAGCGACTCAATACATTATTTTCGCTTCCTCGATGAAATTTCAGGTTGTTTTGAGTTGCAAAGTCAGCAACACAATCATCGGTTGTATTTGTAGTTGTTGCGATGGCAATATCTAAGCCGGTTTTTTTTAAACGATCGATGTGGTATTTTAACAGAGATTTATTTTTTACTTCCTTAAAAATTTTCCCCGGTAAGCGGGTACTTGTCATACGAGCTTGAGTAATGATACCGATATTTGGCTGTGATGACATTTATTTTTTAAATCTCCAGACGATTAAATTGGTTGTGTTTAGTGGAACTAAGCCAAAAATATCGGTACGCAATTCTATAATTTCAACAGAGGCTTTGTTTTTTAGAACCTCTATCAAATTACGATTATAGTCGTTAATTTCAATGTATTTATTTCTTAGCAATCCCAAAGGAGTTGTTCTTTCTGCAACAACTGTTGGTTCAAAATGCACCACGTAATTAATTTTATCCTTTTGTTTTTCCAGATTATCAATTATTACAGATGCATCAGGAATTTGTTCAATGCTATGAGTGGTAAATATGGTTGAATTTGGTTTTATAAAATCGTAATCTTTTTCGTTGTAATAATTAAATTCAACAACATCACAACCCAGTCGTTTTGCAATTGCTACAGCATTTTTACAATAATCTCCACCATATGAATTTTTACCTAAGTAAGATAAGTTGTATCCGTAGCCACATCCAAGCTCACAGGTATTTTCCGATTTGTATTTTTTTATAGTTGCTGTGATAAGATTGTAATAGATTTCGCGTGCTTTTGGAATAGATGCTCTGTAAATATCATCTTCCAGTGAAATAATAATTTCTCCGGTAATAGGATGTAAGCCGGCCTGTTCAAACTCTTTTGATTTGTATTCTTCTATTGTAAGAAAATCAAATAGAATTAATTTGCCGTATTTATCGAGGTTGTATTCATTTTCGATTTGCAGTGTGTCCCTTTTTTTATGGAAGTCTGTTTCCCCGCTAAGTCTACTTGTCCATGGGTTATCTTTATTCAAATACTCATCTATCGTAATGGGAATCATTCTGTTTAAATTAAAACATTTAGAAATTAAATACTAAAATTGGCATCCACATGCTCCTTAATTAGTTTACGAATATCTTCAACATTTACCCATTCATCGTTTTCTCCTGAATTGTATTGAAATCCCTGAGGCACCAACTTCGCATTAAAATGTTTGGTGTAATCGTCAATTTTGAAATTTGGAACTTGTGGAAGGATTGCATAATATTTTCCTAAGTCGTAAGTAGAAAATGAATCGGAAGAAGTAATCATTTCTTCGTGCACTTTTTCACCCGGACGAATTCCAATCACTTCTTGTTTACAATTAGGGGCTATTGCAGTTGCTACATCTGTAATTTTATAAGATGGAATTTTTGGAACAAATATTTCACCACCCCAAGCAGTTTCCAACGCATGTAAAACCATATCCACGCCGCCTTGTAACGATATATTGAAACGCGTCATATTTGGATCTGTAATTGGCAAAACGCCTTCCTTTTTCTTTTTCATAAAGAAAGGAATCACCGAACCATTAGAGCCCATTACGTTTCCGTAACGAACAACAGAAAATTTGATATCTGCTTTGCCTTTAATATTGTTTGCTGCAACAAATAATTTATCTGAACATAATTTAGTGGCGCCATATAAGTTAATAGGAGCTGCGGCTTTATCGGTCGACAAAGCAACAACATTTTTTATTCCCATTTCCATACAAGCATTAATTACGTTTTCGGCACCAAGCACATTTGTTTTTACACATTCCATTGGGTTGTATTCAGCAATAGGAACATGTTTCATGGCTGCTGCATGAATCACATAATCAATTTCAGTAAATGCTTTTTTCAAACGGTCAAAATCACGTACATCACCTATAAAGTAACGAATTGCAGGGTATTTTGCATTGGAAAATTCTTGGGCCATTTCAAACTGTTTTTGCTCATCTCTTGAAAAGATGACCAATCGTTTTACTTTTGGAAATTTGGATAGGATATTTTTTGTTAAGTGCTTTCCCAATGAGCCCGTACCGCCTGTAATTAAAATTGATTTTCCGTTTAAATCTAACATATTTTAGGATTTTGTAATAAGACCCAAAATTAAGCAGAGTTTAGCGAAATACCAAAGATTTTGAGGATTGTATAAATAGGAGTGAATTGCTTTATTTTATTGGGTTTGAAGCCATAAATTCTCCAATATTTTGGAACTTCTGTTTATTTGCTTTCAGCCATTCGAGATCTTTGTCCCACCATTTGAAAGAAAGCAAATATTCAATTTCATCTTGGCTAAAGCGATATTTGATGATTTTTGCCGGAACACCGCCAACAATGCTATAAGGTTCCACATCTTTTGTAACCATTGCCCCCGCTCCGATTATAGCTCCATCGCCAATTTTTACACCATATTTTATTATGGCATTGTTGCCAATCCAAACATCATTTCCTATTTCGGTAAAAGGAAATTCTTCAAATAGATTTTTTTCTACAATTACAAGTCCCGATGATTGTCCCAAAGTAGAATAAAACAAAGGATGACTGGAGACAAATTCGGAGGATGGATGTGCACCCATACCGGTACTAACATTGGGGCCTATGCAAGTAAACTTACCCACTTTTGTGTTATAAATCTGACAATTTCTAGCTACATAACTAAAATCTCCAAATTCAGAATTTCTGACACGGGCAAATTTGTAAATGGTGTTATAGTTATTGAATTTACAATTGGTAACTTCAACCATATACTCTAATTTCAAATGTTGTTTTCTATATTTTGATTCCAACGACCATTTTTTAAATAGCCATCGAAGCCAGTAAGAACAAGGATTTTGAAATAGTGCTTTCATTTTATATTACAATTTTTTTCGTTCAAATGCATCAATAAACGAAACTTCACTGGCATTAATAATTTTACAGTTTTTGTATTTAGAATAATTTTCCAGTGCAATATAGCCATAAAATGTTTTTGCCCAAGTGGCAAAAATCTCATGTACTTTAAATGTTTCACTTAGGTGAATGCCTTTTTTGAAAGGGATATGCGTTACTCTTTCCTCATTATCATAAAAATGTACATGTTTTAAACAGAGCATGTTGTTTTCATCCAAATGCATGTTTTCGTGCCATGTATGGTCGGCTCCAACAACGGTTATTTTTTTAAAATTACAATTCACAGCTAAAAAAATGGTAGCTACCAGCACATTTTGAGATTGAGGCATTGCCAAATTATTTTTATAAAAAAAGTTTCCTATTACAGAAAATCCTTTAAAGACAGTGTAATTAAAATAATTGAGTTCAATGTTTTTGTTTGCTTCACACAATTCCTTAAAACGTTTACTTTTTGAAGCCATTCTAGGAATAAATAATTGCATTTTCCATGACGTTTTTGTCTTTAATGCCTCTATAGTATCTAAAATAATTTTTTCATCGCTCATCCAAAAACCAAAATCTAAAATTACATAGTACTGAGGCTTTAGGCTTGAATATTCTTGCGTTATAGAAAAACTATTGACACAAAAAAGCGTGCTTTTTTCAAGCACTGGCAAATGATTTGTTAAGGAAGTCTTTAACGATGGGCCATTGCCCAGAACAATACAGCTTTCGGAGCTGGCAACAGGAAGACGAACTCCGAACTTAGAGCGCAATACAATTTTCATTAAGGAAGCAAGTGTATGAATGCACCTACTGAAAAAATTGCCTGTGTTTGTGTATATATTCTCTGCCGACATGCTTTACAAATGTAAATAAAATAATGGTTTCATTACGCGCTTTCGAAAAAGGAGGAATAGGCGTTTAAAATTCCCAAACCATCTCAAAATTCATTAATATTGTAGTCTAATACTCTTTAATGGAATGAATAGTTTTGAGCGTGTAACAAAAAAAATATTTCAGAATTTCGGAATCCTTATTCGCAAGTACAATGCTGCTACCAGTGAGGATTTAAGGCGCATTAAGCTTTTCGAACATTATTCTATTGATTTAGTGTTTGATATTGGTGCAAATAAAGGTCAATATGCCACCGGAATAATGGATGCCGGCTATAAAAATAAAATTGTATCATTTGAACCTCTTTCATCCGTTCATACTATCATCGAAAAAGCAAGTAAAGGCTATTCCAATTGGACAGTTGCTCCTCGTTGTGCTATTGGTTCTCAAAATGAAGCAATAGAAATTAATATTTCGGCAAACTCGGTGAGCAGCACTTTGCTTACAATGCTGGATTCTCATATAGAAGGCGCTCCTGAATCAAAAATAATTGGGAAAGAAAAAGTACAAGTGTTTCCGCTTGATGAAATTGCAAAAAACTATATAGGGTCTTCAAAAAATATATTTTTGAAAATTGATGTACAAGGTTTTGAGCAAGAAGTATTAAAAGGAGCACAAGCTACCATTGCTCAAGCAAAAGGTGTTGAAATGGAAATTTCTTTGGTTCCATTGTATGAAAATCAAATATGGTTATTGCCTCAGATACTGAAATACATGGAAGAAAAAGATTTTGTATTAACCAGTATTGTGCCCGCTTTTACGGATAATAAAACCGGAAAAGTATTGCAATGCAATGGCATTTTTTACAAAAAATAAATGCAATTTAATCCTAAAATAACTATTGTCACCGTTGTTTATAACGCTCAATCATTGATTGAACGCACTATTAAAAGTGTGCTTGCTCAAACGTATACTAATATTGAATACATTGTTATTGATGGTGCGTCTTCTGATGGAACCTTGGAGTTGGCTGAAAAATATCAATCAAAAATTGCATTGATTCTTTCGGGAAAAGACAATGGTATTTATGATGCAATGAACAAAGGATTGAAGCATGCAACTGGTGATTATGTTTTATTCTTAAATGCAGGTGATGAATTGTATTCAAATGAAACAATTGCCTCTGTTTTTACTTTTGGTGATGCCGATGTGTATTACGGAAATACAGCTGTTGTGAATCAAAATGGAATAGTGATAGGAGATAGAAGATTAACGCCTCCTGAACAATTAAATTGGAAAAGTTTGAAATACGGCATGTGCGTTTCTCATCAATCGTTTATTGCTAAGCTTGCCTTGTGTGAAAAATATGACTTGAACTATTCTGTTAGTGCCGATATCGATTGGGTGATTTCAGTTTTAAAAAAATCAACTAGCACTGTAAATACACAAAATTATATTTCTAAATTTCTAGAAGGTGGAACATCCAATAAGCGCAGAAAATTAGCCTTGACCGAACGTTTTACGATTATGAGCAAACATTATGGTTTTATTCCAACTGTGCTCAATCACATTTATATTTTATTCAGATTTCCTTTTCATAAGGTTTCAAAAAAGTCGATGACTTAATTTGCAATTTTAGTAGGGGATTTGCGTTTCATTAAACAAAAATTACAACATTGAGCACTATTAAAAAGCAAGGAATTCAAAATGCAATCATAACCTATTTGGGTGTTGCTATTGGATTTATCAGCTTGATGTTTATACAACCCAATTTGCTGAAGCCTGAAGAATTAGGCCTGACAAGGATTTTAATTGCAGCAGCTAGTTTGCTGTCAACTATTTTACCTTTAGGAATAAGTAGTATTACCACCCGTTTTTTTCCTTTTTTTAGAAACGAAGACAAAAATCACCACGGTTATTTTGGTTTTATGATGTTGTTTCCTCTTTTGGGAACTATTGTTTGTGCAATTTTAATTTATTGCTTTAAAAATGTGATTGTTCATCAGTACATCGACCAATCACCAATGTTTACTTATTATTTTGATTTGTTACTTCCTCTTGCAACCATCATGGGTGTGAACATGGCTTTGAATGCTTATTCAGCTTCTCTTTTTAAAACTACTATCATAAGTTTTTTGGAAGGAATTTTATCTCGAATCGTTTTTATCATTTTAATTGTAATTTATTATTATGAGTGGATTACTTTATCTCAATTCATTTATTTATTTGTGTTTAGTTATTTATTACAAACTATATGGATGTGTGTTTATTTGTTTGTAGTAGATAAACCATCTTTAAAAATTGACAAAGCATATTTTAAAGGCGTAGGGCTGAATAAACTGTTGAGTTACGGATTATTTTTGACGCTTACCAATGTAGCTTCATTGAGTTTAAAGCATCTAGATGCTATATTGATTGGCAAATATTGGGATTTGTCATACGTTGGAGTTTTTGCAGTTGCAGCCTACATTGCACTTATTATTGAAATACCTTTGAATTCTCTTGAGCGTATTTCTCACTCAAAAGTTGCTCAAGGCTTTGCTAATAATGATATTGAAAGTATTAAAAAAATATATTATCAGTCGGTAAAGTATTTAATGCTGATTGGTGGAATATTATTGGTTGGAATTATTTGTAATGTACAGGAATTACTTGGTTTGTTGCCTGAAGAATATCATGTAGGTGTAAATGTTACTATTATTTCTTGTTGTGCCGCATTTTTAAATGTTAGTACCGGAATAAACACTTCTATTATTTTTAATTCTTCAAAATATGTATACGGAACAGTTTTGCTGGTTGTATTAATGATTTTGGCCTTGGTATTAAATGTTTGGTTGATACCAATGTATGGTATGATTGGAGCAGCATTGGCAACGGGAGCTTTGGCTGTTCTTTACAATGTTACAAAATTTGTAATGATTTTAATTTTCTTCAAAATGCAACCGTATGATTGGTCGAGTTTAAAAATAGTGCTGGTGATTTTAGTTGCTTTTCTTGCAAATTATTTTTTGCCTTCATTGCACAATGCAATTTATAGTATGATTTTAAAAACAGGAGTGATTTCAACTGTTTATATCGGCTTGGCTTATTTATTGAATATTGCTCCCGAATTCCATAAGTATATACCGTTTCATAAGGAGAAATAAAAAACCCAGAGAATAAATCTCTGGGTTTTAATCTTATTTACATTTTCTTCAGTAAGTCTTCGCAATCTTTTTTTGCTTTGATGTCATCATCATTACTTGGTGTAATTTCCAATGCTTTTTTTGCCCACAATTTCGCTTCCACTTTTTTGCCCATATCATAATAGGTTTGTGCCAATTCAAATTGATGATTCATGTATTTTGGTTCTAAACTAATAGCAGTCATAAATGATTTAATAGCATCTTCATAAGAACCACCCGGAGGAACACCACCGAAGAATGAATTAATCATCGCTTTTTCAATCGCACTAAATCCTGCAATCGTTCGGTGCCATCTCCCTAAAATATGGTGTGCTCCAGCCAATTTTGGATTCAAAGCAATCGCTCTGTCCACCTGTGCACGAATAACTTTAGCATTTGCAATTTTTTGTTTAGAGCTTGCATTTTCATTGATTCTTCCCAAAGCCATCGCATAAGCATAATGCGCATCGGCACTAGCTTCATTTGCTTTGATAGCTTTTTTTGCAAGGTATTCGGCCGATTTATAATATTTCATTTTTTCTGTTTCTGCAGCAACATAGTAAAAACCATATTTCGAATAGCAGTAACTAGCATATTGCAAATAATTTGCATTGCTCGAATCCGATTTTACCAATGTTTGAAAAAGCGGAAATGCTTCTTTGTATTTTAATTCTGTTTTTAGTTTTAGTGCTTTTGCATATAACTCATCGTTTGATTGTGCCACAACTACTAAACTTGTAATAACTACAAAAAAGGTTGCGATTAATTTTTTGTTCATAATGATTTTTAATTTTTTGGTGAATATTTTTTATTTAAAATGCTCGACTTACGCCAATAACAAATCGATATTGGAAAAAGTCTTTATCTGTTGCGGGTATTTTATTTAAAAACAATGGCATATCAAAACGGAGTGTTAATGGCTCCACCGTTTGCAATGGCCCAAATCTTTTGATGGTTAATGTTGCTCCAACTCCTGCATCGGCTCGCAAATCCGACATCTTTAATATTGCAGCATCGGCAGCACTATAATTAATGATTCCTGCATCGCCAAACAAATAAGTGGTTAACTTAAATGTTTTCGTCAACCAATTTTGTTTTTTTATTTTTACCAATCCGCTAAATTCTAACTCAGCATTTATTGCCGCTCCTGTATTTCCTTTGTAAGTATATGCCAAACTTCCATCACTTTGTATTTGTGGTGCAAGGTATCCCGAGTAGCCTCTTAAATTTAATCCGCCTCCGTGATGAAAAATATTTGTAGTTGCGCCAATTTCTGCCCAAGTAGGATCAAAAAATCCTTGTGAGCGAGTATATTTATTTTCCATCATTTCTTCAGGGTTAGCTCCCGCCAAAAATAATGCCGATTCCATTGCGCCATTTTTGCCTGTTCCATATTGGCCAAATACTCTGGTGCTTAACAATAACTTTCCTAATCGTGTTCTATTAATCATTGTTAAATTAATATTCTGGTAATCATAATCACTCATTACAGCTGTGGAACGAGCTCCTATATTTATACTTCCTGTTCCGGCTGCATAATTATAAGAATGATCAAGTCCTAAATTAATGGTATTGTTTAATTGATTGGCTGTCCATTCTTTTGGTAATAATAAATAAGGTAAATCGTTCAATCCTTTTCGGTACATCGATTTGAAATACATATACACTTTGTTTTTTCCTTTAATGTCTTTTCTATCGAAACCAACTGTATAGCCATTTAATCCATCTAGTGCTTTGGCAGAAAAATAGAAAGAAGAACCTTTCATAAATTTATCAGTAGCAGTTCTGTAATTCACTCTGAAACTCACATTGTCATACAAATCTTTGCCGCTGTTTTCTGTTGCTGTGTCTAAGTAATTGTGCGCGATTCCGGTATTGAACCAAACGTTGGCATCAAAAATATGCTTGTAAGCCATATAATTGCCATTCATATGTAAGCCTACTTTTAATCCATCGTAGCCATTATACCATACATCCGGACGAGCATACAACTCATATCTTGTCCAATCAGATGGGTTGTAAATTTTAGAATCGAAACGATATTTGATAGGAAATTTTTGATTGTTGTTGAGCATATTTACATCCGCTAAACGTGTACTTGGGTCAATAATTACGTTTGCTATTCCACCATTTATAGTTACTGTTGCGGTATATGTTTTTTGCACATTGTCCCATCCAATCCATCGTGGCAATACTTTTGATTTTGTTTGTTTTACAAACCAAGTATTCGGAATGTGATAATAATAGACACTGTCATTTTTTCCTACTACAGCAAAATCAATTGGCATTTGCATTCCTTTTCGTTCAATTGTTATGTTGTACACATCTTCTCCTTTGCCTTTTTTTACTGACTTTACAGCATAGTCAATTGTTTTTGATGTTTCCATCCATTCATCAAAAAACCAATTTAAATCCACATGTGTATACTGAATAACAGAATTTCTAAAATCTTCTATCCCTGGATGTGCAAATTTCCATTGATTAAAATAATTGCTTAGCGCAGCTTTAAATAATGAGTCACCTAAAGTGTATTGTAAGTTGTACAACATGGTAGATGTTTTCATGTATACTTGTGAATAACCGCCACCGTGACGAATAGCGCCATTGTATCCATCTCCATGCAAATTCATAAATGTTTCTACATCTCTGGCTGCCGAATTCATATATCCATTATAGATTTCGCTGTTACGCACATAATCCGGCTCAACAAATCGTTTTATATAATTTGATTTTGGTAAATAGGCAATGCGTTGTTTTCCATCAATGCGTTCGTAAGTAGAGCAAGTCACAAATTGTGTGAAGCCTTCATCAAGCGATGGACGGTACGTTTCGTTGGAACCTACCATTCCAAAAAACCAATTGTGACTTATTTCGTGTACAAATAAATCACGGTAATCGGGGTCAAATCCCCCGCAGAGTGTAAGCATGGGATATTCCATTCCATCTTGCGCATCGGCTACCACCATTTTTTTGTAAGCGTACATTCCTATGTCTTCCGAATTTGTTTTGATAATTTTTGCTGTATAATCAGCAGCATTTAACCAACCAATTGCATGAGGCTCTTGTACGAGGGCAACACAGCGGATTCCATTCCACTCCGTTTCTCCAATGCGATAAGTGGGGTCGGATGTTAATGCAAAATCATGTACATTTTCTGCATGAAACTTCCATGTTTTAGTTGTTCCATCGGGTTCAATAACTACGGATGGTTTTTCATTCCATGGCTTTTTTGCAAAATTTTTGATGTCGAGTTTTGCTCGTAAATCTTCAGGTAATACATTATCTTTATTCAACAACATTCCTGTTGCATCCAAAATATAATTGTTTGGAAAAGTAAACGCCACATCAAATGTTCCATAATCGCCATAAAATTCATGGTCCATGTGTTGGTCGGTATCCCAACCTGCTTTACGGTCGTACACCGAAATGCGCGGATACCAATGCACCACATCGTAATGTTTATATCCAAATGCATTAAACATTTTCATACGATTACGAATGGACCCGTTATCAAAATATGTTTTGAAATTTAACTTAAAAGTTGCACTTTCACCCGATTTTAGTGGAGTAGGGAGGTAGACTTTCAGAACTGTATTATCCAATTCCATTTTTAAATCTGCATCGTTTAACGTGATTTTTGAAACCACTATTCCTAAACCTTGTTCTTGGTATTTCCCAAATTTTACTTTTATATCGTTATTTTTATAAAGGTCTTCCAAATACGAACCTTTTGTTTGTGCATTATTATATAAATGAAAATAAACGAATGGTAACTCGTCAGGTGAGTTGTTGTAATAGGTTAGTTCTTCGGTAGCATCAATGATATCGGTTTTATCATCCATGGCAGCATTTATTTTATAATGCACATCTTGTTGCCAATAACCTTCGTATGGTTTTCGGTTTTTCCAATAATATTGGTTGTTGCTGCTTTGGAAATTGCTTTCAGGAAATTGTGCAAAGGAATGAATTGCAAATGAAAGTAAAAATGTAGTTAAGAGAGCTATTTTCTTCATAGATAAAATCGTGCGTGAATTCTATTGTAAATATAGAAGATTTTTTGAAAATGAGAGGGAAGAATTTGTTAGTTCCGTATGGTCGGAATATTGCATGGATATGTCATCCCTACGGGACTTGCATTTGGTATTGGATATTGATTTCTACCAAGATTTTGTCCCTACGGGACAACGGGTATATTTGTTATGTCCCGTAGGGACAAAATATCGGTAGAATATGCGCGTATTTTGTTTTTACAAAATATGGGTGAACAACAGGGTTCATTTTTTGATTTGTTATGTCCCGTAGGGACAAAATATCGGTAGAATATGCGCGTATTTTGTATTTACAAAATATGGGTGAACAACAGGGTTCGTTTTTTGATTTGTTATGTCCCGTAGGGGCAAAATATCGGTAGAATATGCGCGTATTTTGTATTTACAAAATATGGGTGAACAACAGGGTTCATTTTTTGATTTGTTATGTCCCGTAGGGACAAAATCTTGGTATAATAATTATGGTATAAAGAATTTTAGCGTGCCGTAGGTACGCAATATATCAGAATCTAGATTATGAGTGTAAGTCCTTTACGGAGCCAAAGCCAATCACATCTTTAACTACGCCTTCATCGTTTAATTCGGCTCCCCGCATGAGTTTTCCTAGCCCGAATTTATCTTTTAAAGCATATACGGTTTTACGCAATTTATCTTTTCTACTATTGTCTTCAAATATTCCATATTGAACCATGCTTTCATTTACAAAATTTCCCACAAATACACTCATTGAAGTGGAATTCTCGTTGATTACCTTTTCGCATTTATTGGTATCCTCAAAATGTTTCATGCGTTTTTTTAAGGCTTGTAAAATGTCAACTCCATCTTGCATGGGAACACTCATGTTAATGTTATCGCTGTAGCCATAATCATTTTCGTAGCTGGTATTAAAACCGATGGTTCTACAAAATACATTGGCTTCTACCATCCGTTTTTCAAGCGTTAAACAAAGCGATAAAAAAATGGATTCGATGTATTCGATGTCTTGACGTTGTGCTAAAGATAAATGTCGCATGGCTTGCATACTTTTATATTCGGGGCGATCATACATATCCACTTCTCCGAAATTTAAGCGTTTATGCCAATAGTCGCCTGCTACGCCTCTGCAAATAATTCGTAAGCGTTCGGCAGAAGTATGTCGCAACTCTACAGGATTGTTGATGTTAGCGCGTTGCAAGCGTTCCGCCATATTTTTTGCGATGCCCGGCAAATCTTTTAATCGTAATTTACTTAAAACAGCATCAATGTTTTCAGGTGTGATGATGGTAAGTCCATCGGGTTTTTGTATATCGCTGGCAAGCTTTGCCAAAAAGGCATTGGGCGCAATGCCAATCGAACATTTTAGCCAATCGCCCACTTCATTTTTAATGTCTTGTTTGATTTTTTTTGCCACTTCAACAATATCTTTATGGATAAGTTGATAGTTATTCAAATTTACAATGGCTTCATCAATGCTTTTAGGAATCACATCTTCCGAATATTTTTTCAGCACTTTAATAATCTTCACATGAAAATCGCGATAACGAGCAGGATTGGTTTCTAGGGGAACTAAATCCGGACAAATAACCATGGCTTCGTTGAGGCGCATACCGGTTTTGATGCCTCTTTTTTTTGCTTCAATTGAAGGAGCAATGATGCAACCAAATTTTCCGGTATACACACATACGCCAACAGGTCTGCCGCGTAACCAATAATTGCTTTGTTGCTCACAGCTGGCAAAAAAGCTGTTCATGTCTATAAATAATACCCGTGATTCTGTTTTTGTATGGAGAGAATTTTGATTCAAAGTGAAATAGTTGATTGGTTAATTAAGTTAATAGGGGTAAATAGGGTTTGGCCTACTTCCTCATTTAACTTATTCCCCTTAATTAAATCCCTCATTGTGAAGGAAACGAAGCAATCTCTATTCAATGGCTTGTCAAGAAATTGCCTCGCTCCTCGCGATGATTATATTATTTAAAGTCTAAAGAAAACACAGCATAATAATTTTATCTTTTTTTATCCCTGTTTTCCGCGTAATCCGCGTTCCCAATTAAACATTTTCAAAATCGGGGTGGTTTCATTATTTAAATAACCATGGCTGTGTTTATTTTTTTTACCGAAAACAGCACCCCGACTCGAAAACATTTGAAATCTAAAATCACATTCAAAAAAAAATTAAATTTCATTTGCAAATGTGCAAATATATTTAGTATATTTGTGCTAAATATATTAGCAATGTCAAAAATAGCCAAAAACATTAGTGTTCTGAGAGCACTAAAAAAACTATCTCAAACTCAGTTAGCGGAAGAATTGGATATTTCCCGTTC
The DNA here is from genome assembly GCA_023251805.1 of Bacteroidota bacterium. Lineage (GTDB taxonomy): Bacteria > Bacteroidota > Bacteroidia > 2-12-FULL-35-15 > 2-12-FULL-35-15 > 2-12-FULL-35-15. Next base: position 56,945 of record JAHEYB010000007.1, read on the forward strand.
CCGATTAGGCTCTTATGAAGAAGGAAGAGCAGAACCTCCTTACGATCTTTTGATCAAAATTGCCGACCATTTTGACATCGCAATTGATGCTTTGGTGCGTGGTGATTTGGCAAAAACCGACCCCGAGTCTTTATTGGAAATCGGGAAGAATCGTATCCTATTTCCAGTTATTGTCGACAGACAAAATCAGGATATGGTGGAAGTTGTTCCTGCAAAAGCAGTAGCCGGTTATTTAAATGGTTATGCCGATCCTGAATTTATTGAGGACCTTCCAATTATGAACCTTCCGTTTAAAATTGTTGGTAAGCACCGCGCGTTCTCGATAAAAGGAGATTCGATGCCGCCATTAAAAGATGGAACATTTGTAGTTGGTAAATATGTGGAGTCGTTAAAAGAAATTAAAGAAGGACAAACCTATATCATTCTTACCAAAGAAGATGGTGTAGTGTATAAGCGTTTATATCGTGAAGACAAAAAATCAAATGATGTTTTTCAATTTCATTCCGATAACCAAGCGTATTCGCCATACACTGTTAAATCCGAAAACATTATTGAGGTGTGGAGCTTTGTGTGTAGCTTAAACATTGGTGAGTTCAAACCACAGGATTTGAATTTAGATAGTATGATTCGTTTCTTACAATCGTTTAGAGTGGAGATGGGTAAGTAGCCCGATTTTTCAACACAGAGCACACGGAGTTTAAAAGAGTTACACGGAGAAAAAAGAGAAATAAAAAAAATTGCAGAAAAAAACTCTGTGAAACTCTCCTTTTTTCTCTGAGAACTCTGTGTTGAAAAATCCTATCTTTGTTTCCATGTTTGCAATCATCGATATAGAAACTTGCGGAGGTAAGTTCAATTATCCCAACGGCAGAATCACTGAAATTTGCATTCTCATTCACGATGGATTAACTGTAGTAGATAAATTCTCTACCCTCATCGACCCCGAGTGTTATATTTCTCCCATTTATACCGACATCACTGGCATAACAAATCAAATGGTAATTGGCGCTCCGAAATTTCATCAAGTAGCAAAAAAAATAAATGAGCTTACCGAAAACAGAACTTTTGTTGCCCATAACGTGAGCTTCGATTATAATTTCATAAAAGCAGAATTTGCTTCGCTTGGTTTTCATTTTCACCGAAATAAATTATGTACTGTTCAACTCAGCAGAAAATTAATTCCCGGACATAAATCGTATAGCTTAGGGAAAATATGTGAAGCTTTGAAGATTCCTAACAATGCTCGCCACCGTGCAGAAGGAGATGCTGTTGCTACCGCAAAATTGTTTGATATGCTGTTAGAAGCAAAGTCGAAAAAAGGACAGATTTCGTTTACGAGGTAGAAAAAAAATCTGTGAATATCCCGGTTTTCCGCGTCACCTGCCTGCCTGCCGGTTCGCGTTCTATCTCCCCAGCATCTTAAAAGCTTTCCAAACAATATTCAAATCGTTTTCAATTTTGTAGTCTTTGGAATAAGCAAGATGCAAACGATTTCTTGTGTCAGCATTGATTGTGAAATTTTTTATCGCATCAGCAGGGGAAAGAGCAGATGGCCGCAATTTTGGTAAATGTTCGTGTTGGTCTTTTCCATAACCTACCCACGATTTGAAACCGAACAACACTGCAAAAATATTTTTCATGAATCCCAATTTATTTTCCTGTACTAAAATAAAAATTGGGAAAAAGAGTAATAAGGTGAAACTCCACAATACATCAAACAAGCGTTTGTTGCGTTTGTTTTTTGGTTTTCCGATAGAGTTAACATCAATGATGTAAAGGTCGCCAGCAGTATCAATGGAATTACTTCCTATGATGGATAAACTTTCGGGGGGTGCAATTTTAAAATCTACATCAGCAGAAACCAAAGTATGCATATAATCGATGATGCCTTGTGATGAAATATCACGAGAACAAAAAATTACTTCATTGATTTTATAAATCTCAATAACTTCTTCCATCTGATTGATATTTCCTACATAATCTTTGTGAGCAGTTCCATTGTCGTCAGCGCTGATAAAAACTAATAAGCTGGTATTGATGCTTGTTTGTCGCAATAAGCCACTCACACGTTCAAACTCTTCTTGTTTGCCAATAATCGCGATACGTTTTGTTTTATCTGGATTTAAGTTAAATGATTTTAATCCTGCAAAATGCAGTGCCAAGCGAGAAATGAAATACGACAATACAACCCAACCCATTCCTAATAAAATTAAGGCACGAGAAAAACGGTAGGCTTCAGGTAATAAAGAGTATGCGATTAAAATAATTCCGGTCCCGACTAAAATTCCACGGATGATGCGGAACAAACGAAGTGGTTTATCGTAACCGCCACTCAAATAAACGGTGAACATCCAAATGAGAATGTAAGCCGGAAAGGCAATGTTAACAAGCGCTGAAGAGTAGGAGCCTCCTTCCAAAAATTTGATATTCTTTTCGTAATAATCTTTGATGAGTACTAATCCGCCCATCATCAACCCAAAATCTAATGCAGGAACAGCAATGGATTTAATGAAACGAATAAAAATAGCGGCAGCCGCTCTTAAATAAATCGCAATGTTGATGAGAAAAGAAAATGTCTTGGCATTGTTTTGCGAAAAATGTTTCTGCGCAAAAATTACCATGGCTTTGTAAAACACAAATACATAGTTGACACTACTCTTTTTGGTGCTTTCTCCTTTGTAATGAATGATACGGGTTTCAGGGAAATAATAATTTTTATATCCACCTAAAATAATTCGATACGAAAGATCAATGTCTTCTCCGTACATAAAAAATGTTTCATCCAATAAACCTACTTTATCCAAAACACTTTTACGCATCAACATAAATGCGCCTGAAAGTATTTCTACTTCATGTGTTTTATCTTTGTCTAAAAATCCTAAATGATATTTTCCAAAAGTTTTGGAACGGGGAAACAAGCTCGAGAATCCGAATATTTTGTAAAAAGCAACAGAGGGAGTTGGCAATCCGCGTTTTGATTCAGGTAAAAAATTTCCTTTACCATCCAACATCTTTACGCCCAATCCACCGACATCAGGATGAGAATCCATAAACGCAACTACTTTTTCAAAGGTATCTTCTTCAACAACGGTATCCGGATTTAAAAGCAAAACGTATTCACCTTTCGCGATACGCATCGCTTGATTGTTGGCAAATGAAAATCCTGTATTTTTTTTATTCTCGAGAAGTTGCACTTCGGGAAACTTTTGTTTCACCATATTTGTGGAACCATCAACGGAATTATTGTCGACCACAAACACTTCGGTCGCAACATTCTTACTTGCCTTGCGGACAGAATGCAAACACTGTTCTAAAAAGTGCTGAACATTGTAGTTGACGATAATTACACTTAGTTTCATTGATTGATGTGCAGATTAGCAGATATACCGATGTGCAGATTAGTTTGCATACGATTTCGAATTATTTTTTGATGATGAAATAATTTTCCCAAGTACTTTGATAATACTATCGATTTGCGATAATAGATTTTCACAATTCGGATAATTTTCTGATTTCTGACATATTAATAGCCAGTATCTAGTTTCTTCTGCTTCTTTTGAAGATATTTTTAACTTATGAATAAAATCTGCTTTACTCTCTGCATTTTGAGCTTCATGAACATTAGCCCCTATGCTTGTCCCACTTCTAAACAACTGATTAGCTAAATTATATTTTCTAAGCCCTTCTAATGCTTCTGTATATTTTACAATTTCCAACGAAAAACTAAAAGTCAAATCAACAATCAAATTATCCTTCCTTACTTCCATAAACCTTTTTATTTTTTTAATTTATTAAGTCAGCGTATCACAATTAGTAGCTACAAACATTATTTTAGTTACAATCAAGCCATCTGCACATCCACACATCAGAAATCGGTACATCTGCAAATCAGAAATCGGTACATCAGCAAAAGTTATTTGAATGAAAGGGAACTCTCGTAAAGCGTACGATTCACAATTGAGCGTCCTAAAGTCACTTCATCTGCGTATTCCAACTCATCACCAATAGAGACTCCGCGTGCAATTGTTGAAATAGTTAGGTTGTGTTCTTTCAAACGTTTGTAGATATAAAAATTGGTAGTATCACCTTCCATGGTTGTGCTTAATGCCATTATGACTTCTTTAATTTCTCCAGCAGAGGCTTTTTGAACAAGTGTTTCGATATTCAAATCACTCGGACCAATTCCGTCCATTGGAGAAATGATTCCACCTAAAACGTGATAAACGCCACGATATTGTTGTGTATTTTCAATGGCCATTACATCGCGAATATCTTCCACTACACAAATCACGCTAGCATCTCTATGAGGATTTGCACATACTTCACAAATTGGTTTATCGGAAACATTGTGGCATTTATCGCAATAACGAAGTTCGTTACGGAGCTTGATGAAGGCGCCACCAAATTTATTGACTTCGTTAGCATCTTGCTTCATCAGATGCAACACAAAGCGCAAAGCGGTACGTTTACCAACACCTGGTAATTTAGTAAACTCGTTTACAGCTTCTTCGATTAATTTGGAGGAGAAGTTCATAGTCCCAAAAATACTAATTTTTGACGAGCTGAAATAGGCAGAATCTTGCTTCGAATGTGTATTTTTACACAATTACTTTGTTAATAATGTCGAAGCTCCATAAACCACTTGTACAAGCTGTAATTACTACACTTCAGTCGATTTTTGCTGAAGGCGCCTATGCGGATAAAGCCGTTGAGCAAACCTTAAAACAAGATTCTCGCTGGGGTTCTCGCGACCGAAGGTTTATTGCAGAAAACGTGTATGAAATGGTTCGCTGGTGGAGGTACCTCTCTTTTATTCAGTCTGAAAAAGAAACAAATCCGCTAGATTATTATAAACTCTTTGCCATTCACCAAGTTTTAAAGGAGATTGATTTACCTGATTGGGAAGAATTTAAAGGAATTGACAAAGAAATGATTTTAAAAAAGGCAGAAGAAGCAAAAAAAATCAGAAAGTACCGTGAATCAATTCCCGATTGGTTGGATGAAATTGGAAGTCGGGAGTTAGGAGAAATTGTTTGGGAGAAGGAGTTGGGAGAATTGAATAAAGAGGCTCAAGTGGTTTTGCGAGTAAATACCATAAAGACAAATCCTATTCAACTTAAAAAATTGTTGAACGAACAATCAATAGAAACATTTTCCATTGGCGATTATAGCGATGCCTTAGTTTTGGTAAAGCGGCAAAATTTACAAAACATAAATGAGTTTAAGCAAGGATTGTTTGAAGTGCAAGATGCATCTTCGCAATTGATAGCGCCATTTATGGACATTAAAGAAAACATGGTGGTGATAGATGCTTGTGCCGGAGCGGGTGGGAAGTCGCTACACATTGCAGCAATGATGCACAACAAAGGAAAAATTATTTCCATGGATGTGGAAGAACGAAAATTAATCGAACTAAAAAAACGTGCAGATAGAGGAGGAGTGAATATAATTAAGACTCAAATCATTAATTCAAGTTCTGTTCAGCAATTAAAAAATACAGCCGACAGATTATTGTTAGATGTGCCTTGCTCTGGATTGGGTGTTATTCGCAGAAATCCCGATGCGAAATGGAAACTGAATTTGGATTTCATCAGCGAAGTAAAAAAGACACAACAAGAAATTATTTCCAACTATTCTCAAATGGTTAAGGTTGGTGGAATAATAGTGTATGCGACTTGTAGTATTTTACCAAGTGAAAATCAAGAGCAAGTAAATGTGTTTTTAGAAAAAAACAAGAACTTCGAATTTGTTGAAGATAGAAAAGTGTTGCCAAGTGAAGGTTTTGATGGTTTTTATGTGGCAAAAATAAAAAGAGTAAATTAGTGCTTATGAAAAAGACGGAAGACAATACAGAAATTTATAACTTATTGGAAAATTGCGGGCATTTACCCACTGATTTTTCCAAGGACAAAGTCATTTCGTTTGATTGTAGTGATGATTTTTATATTATATTTTTTACAGCAAACGACAGAAATTTTACCTCATTCAAAGCAAAAAATTACATACAAGTGGTAGATGCTTTGCCACATCTTTTGAATGAAATAATGGACTGTGCAGAGAACGAGCCTTATTCATTATTGATAGACGAAGCAATTAGATGTATTGAAAATAAAATTCATTCGAAAAATAGTGCGCGCTTTTATTTTGATGCGCATTAAATAGTAGTGGCTTAACCTCTGTTTTTATGTTGATTTTTTTCTTTATTATTGTTTCTTAAATACTATACATTTCGACACCATTAATTATGCTACTCCATAATAAATTTAAAGTTGAATCTTTGGGTAATTCAATTATGCGAGTTACTGTTTGTGATGACATAGAACTTGAAATTCAAGATGCTAAGGATATGAGAAACATGTTAGTTAACTTGTCTTCAAATGAAAAGTACTGCGTGTTATTGGATGCAACCAATCCATTTACCGTTTCTCCCGAGGCCAGAGCGTTGATTGCAGGTAAAGAGTTTTCTTCGGAGCGAATAGCAGCAGCCTTTGTTATTACGTCTTTGGCTAATATGTTAATTGGAAATTTTTTTATAAAAGTGAATAAACCCTCTTCACCAACAAAAATATTTTCTACTGAAGAAAATGCTTTTCAATGGTTGAAAGCAGAGGTTGTTAAACATAATGAGCGAATCATTGTATAAAACCGTAGCTTCGATTTCTACTCGATGTGCCACTTTTAATTTATTAGAAGATGGTATTTTACATATTTGTTTATTTGAAGATTCAGAAATTGATATTGAAGAATCAAAATTGATGCAAAAACAATCCTTGGCTATTACAGAAGGAAAAAAATTTGTAGCGCTGATCGATGCCCGAGCAAAAGTTGATGTTTCAAAAGAATCGCGTGAATGGGGCTCTACTGCAGAAGCGCAAAAAAATATGCTTGCTCAAGCTATTATTGTAAATTCAATGGCCAATCGAATAGTAGGAAATTTTATTATCAAATTTCATAAGCCTATTGCTAAAACAGCATTGTTTTCAGACGAAAAACATGCACTTATTTGGCTACGCGAACAAAAAAGAATATTTGGTATATAAAAAAATCCCCCCGAGTACTCGGGAGGATTTTTTATGTCAGTTACCTAGCTTTTTTGACTTTTGATTTTATTCTCTTTTAACTTTTAATATTACATATGTATCACTTCTCCGTAAGCAGCAGCAGCCGCTTCCATAATGGCTTCACTCATTGTTGGATGCGGATGAACTGTTTTAATTATCTCATGTCCTGTTGTTTCTAATTTACGAATCGCAACAATCTCTGCAATCATCTCGGTTACATTAGCACCAATCATATGAGCTCCCAATAACTCACCATATTTCGCATCAAAAATTAATTTCACAAAACCATCTTTCGCTCCTGCAGCACTTGCTTTACCACTTGCAGAGAAAGGAAATTTTCCTATTTTGATTTCTTTGCCTGCTTCTTTTGCTTTCGCTTCCGTCATTCCAACTGATGCAATCTCTGGTTGGCAATACGTACATCCTGGGATGTTATTATAATCCAATGGTTCTGGATGGTGGCCGGCAATTTTCTCAACACAAATAATTCCTTCCGCGGAAGCAACGTGTGCCAATGCTTGTCCACCCACACAATCGCCAATCGCATAATAACCGGGAATGTTGGTTTGGTAATATGGATTCGTTAAAATTTTTCCTTTATCAGTTGCAATTCCTGTTTCCTCTAATCCTAAATTTTCGATGTTTGCTTGGATTCCAACTGCCGATAATACAATCTCTGCTTCAATAATTTTTTCTCCTGCTTTGGTTTTGATTTTTACTTTACAATCTCCTCCTTTTGTATCTACACTTTCCACATTTGCTTCTGTCATTACATCAATGCCCATTTTTTTGAACGAGCGTAACAATTGTTTTGATACTTCATCATCTTCAACGGGAACAATGTTTGGAAGGAATTCAACCAAAGTAACTTTTGTTCCCATGGTTGCATAAAAATAGGCAAACTCACTTCCAATCGCTCCGGAACCAACTACTACCATCGATTTTGGCATTTTTGACAACGTCAATGCTTCACGGTATCCAATAATTTTTTTACCATCTTGAGGTAAGTTTGGTAAAGCACGAGAACGAGCTCCTGTAGCAATGATAATATGTTTTGCTTCGTAAGTAGTTGTTTTGCCATCGGCAGTTACATCTACTTTTTTTCCCGCTTTTATTGTCCCTGTTCCTGTAATGACATCAATCTTATTTTTTTTCATCAAAAACTGAACGCCTTTGCTCATGCCGTCAGCCACATCGCGACTGCGTTTTACAACAGCAGGAAAATCCGCTTCCCCACCTTTTACCGTAATTCCATAATCAGAAGCATGATTTAAATATTCAAATACCTGAGCACTTTTTAACAATGCCTTGGTTGGAATACAGCCCCAGTTCAAACAAATACCGCCTAAATTTTCGCGTTCTACAATGGCTGTTTTTAAACCCAGTTGTGAGGCTCTGATTGCAGCCACATAACCACCAGGACCGCTTCCTACTACTATTAAATCGTAACTCATATACTTTGAAAATTATAAATTGTGAATGTTGAACCTGCCTGACGGTAGGCAGGTTATAAACTTGTATTGCTAACTACGAAAGTAACAAAAATATTTGGTACAAATAGCGAATCAATGTGAATTTACGAATCTGTGTAATTTATCAATCTAATTAGTAATTTTGTTTAAATTTAATTGCCTAAAGCTGTCACTTCGAGCATTCTGCGTTGAAGCAGAAACATCGAGAAGCGAAGGGCATAAAATTCGCTATTTGTACTATGAAATACATTGTATCCTACACCAAAGCGCATACTCATTTTATCGACATTGAATTTATCGCGAAAGTAAACAAAGATGAAACGCTTGTTCAGCTTCCTGCATGGCGACCAGGCAGATATGAACTTGGAAATTTTGCAAAAAATGTTCAAAAATGGGCTGCTTTTGATGAAAAGGGAAAAGTGCTTTCATTTCAAAAAACAACTAAAGATTGCTGGAAAGTGCAAACCAAAGGAGTGAAAGAACTTCACATAAAGTATAATTATTATGCAGTGGATTTGAATGCCGGCTCCACCTTTTTAGATGTGAATCAATTGTACATGAATCCGGTGAATTGCTGTGTGTATATTCCAGAAAGAATAAACGAAGCTTGTGATTTAGAAATTCATATTCCCAAAAACTATAAGGTAGCAATCGGAGCGAAATCAGCTCCCCTCTCTGAAGGAGAGGGGTTGGGGGTGAGGTTTAGAGATTTCCACGAGCTTGCCGATTCTCCTATTATCGCTTCAGCTACTTTGCAACACAATAAATTTAATTGCGCTGGAGTCGACTTTCATATTTGGTTTCAGGGAGAATGTAAACCCGAATGGAAAAAGCTCACTACTGATTTTAAGAAATTTTGTAATCATCAAATGGAAATGATGAAAAAAGCTCCCTTTGATTCGTATCATTTTTTATTTCAGATTTTACCAAACCGAATGTATCATGGAGTAGAGCATACTACTTCAACTGTTTGTGCACTTGGGCCAGGATATAATTTAATGAAAGGTGAATTGTATGAAAATTTATTAGGAGTTGCTTGCCATGAATTATTTCATGCTTGGAACATAAAAACCATTCGCCCGATTGAAATGCAACCCTATGATTATACGAAAGAAAATTATTCGAAGTTGGGTTATGTTTGTGAAGGGGTTACTACCTATTATGGTGATTATTTGCTTTTAAGATGTGGAGTATTTGAAGAAGAACAATATTTGAAAACATTTGATGAAAGATTACAAAAGCACTTCGACAATTTTGGAAGGTTTAATATGTCGGTTGCCGATTCCTCCTTTGATTCTTGGTTGGATGGCTATGCTCCCGGAATCCCAAATCGCAAGACAAACATTTATGATGAAGGAAATTTATTGGCTTTTGTTACCGATATGTTCATTAGAAAAAATTCTAAAAACAAAAATTCATTAGATGATGTGATGCGATTTTTATACGCACAAGCAAATTCCTCCCCTGTGGGGAGGTTGGGAGGGGTAGGATATTCTGATCTAGATTATAAAGTAGCCGTGGAAAAATTTGCCGGAGCTTCCTTCGACAATATTTTTAAAAATTATATCAACGGAATAAAAGATTATGAACCGTTATTAAAAGAGGCGATGGCTTACATAGGTTGTGAAATACAAAAAGAACCGGTTTCTAAATTTAATGAGCATGCATTAGGAATAAAGGTTAATGGAGTAGAAGGTATTTGCAAAGTAACCGCTGTTTTTTTGGATTCGGTTGCTGATGTTTCAGGTATAGCCATCAATGATGATATTCTCACAATAAATGGTATGCAAGTAAAACCCGATGCAAGTGGGACCAATTTTACCGAATGGTGTTCTTATTTTGGAAATGTTCCTCTCAAAATAGTGTTCGCATCAAATGGAATTGTTAAATCGGCTAACCTTGTTCCAAAGCCAGGGACTTATTATAAAACGATAAAAATGCGGAAACAGGCAAAAGTCAATGAGGAACAAAAAAAGAATTTTGAACGATGGACAGGCCTGAAATTTTAAATTCAACTTTTTTTATATTGAAATGTGGTCCTAAAATTAGAAATTGGGCACGTTTTATATAAAATCAAATAAGCCGCTAAATTCATTGATAATCAGTTATTAACGTTGTTTTTTTTCTTCTATTTTTAGACTTTTAACTAATAACTTGTTAATAACATATTTTCAAGTGCTTTTGGACGAACGGCCTTTTTTTGTTTATTAGCTAAAGAATTTCAACCACTAACTAAATAAAAACTAAAAACTAAAAAACTATGGAACAAACAAACAATGGCGGTGAAACCGCAAAAAGACCGGTATTTTTAACAGTATTATGTATCTTGTCATTTGTTGCTGCAGGTTTCGCTATCCTTGGATACATTGCAGTTATTGGCTTAATGGGCGCAGCTTCAGTTGCAGTTTCCGGAATGGAAAGCATGTCAAATGAAATGGGTTCAGAAATGAGTGAGGCAATGAGCTCAGCTATGGCAGCTACTCCTGGAGTAGGTTTAACATGGGCGTATATCATTGTTGGTTTCCTTACTACAATTGTAGGACTTTTTGGTGTTATCAAAATGTGGAAAATGAACAAAAGCGGTTTCATGTTATACACTGGAGCTACTGTAGTTTCTTTAATTATGGGAATCGTTTATTCTGGTTTCGCTGCATCTATTGTAGGAATCGTAATTTCTGCTGCATTCATCGTAATGTACGGCTTAAATATGAAACACTTAAAATAGTTTTCATACCTTTTTTAATAAAAAATACTCCTGATTATCGGGAGTATTTTTTATTTTTATAGCATTCGTATTTAATTTAATTCAACTCAAATGGAACAAGAAACTCAAAATGAAATGGTGCCGGCAACCTTGCCGAAATTTTTAAAAGTACTTTGTATCTTAACTTTTATTGGTGTGGGATTAGGCTTGGTGGGAGGATTATACAGTCTTGTGAAAGCTCCCTACGCAATGGAAGAATATGAAAAAATGATAGAGATGACTGGGGATATGAGTGAAAGTGGTGGATTTATGGGAATGATGATGAGTATGGCTTACGAAAATGCAATAAATGCTCTTCCTCTTGCTTGTGCTAATGTTGGATCAAATTTGTTCTGTTTATTCGGAGTATTGATGATGTGGAAAATGCGTAAAGTGGGCTTTTATGCTTATACATGCGGACAAATAATTGCAGTTGTAGTTCCAACAGTTTTGATGGGATTTAGTGGATTTATGGCAATTGGTGCACTTTTTCCTCTGGCATTTATTATAATGTACGCTTTGAATTTAAAGCATATGTCGTAACGGAGATAAATAGTTGAATAGGTTAATTAAGTTAATTGGGTTCGTCCTTAATTAACTTAATTAACCTATTCAGCTATTTTACTGCAATCACACTTATCTCCACATTTACATCCAAGGGCAAGCGCGAAACCTCCACCGTTTCTCTTGCCGGATGGTCACCTTCAAAATAAGATCCATACACTTCATTCATTGGGGCAAAATTATTCATGTCTTTCATGAAGATTGTTGTCTTTACAATATGACTTGTATCCATTCCTGCTTCTGCTAAAATACCTTTTACGTTTTCCATTACTTGTTTGGTTTCTGTCTTGATATCTCCAAGCATTAACTCTCCCGTTGTCGGATGCTTTCCAACTTGTCCGCTAACAAATAACATGTTTCCGAATTGCACAGCATGGCTATAAGGTCCGATTGGTGCAGGTGCATTTTTTGATGTGATAATTTTTTTCATAGTACTACGAATTACGAATTTTAGCGAATTACGAATAATTTTTTAACGAATTTACTAATACTTTTTCGATTATGATTTTTCTTCTTTATTGAGTAAATAAAGTGCATTTTTAAAACACACAGATTCGTAATTCGCCTGAATTCGCAATTCGTAGAGTTACTGATAGTCCTGCCAACCTCTTCTTCTGCTCAACTTCAAATCTTTTAAGATCGATGATTTTACGTTGATATCGATGGAAAAACTTTGACGGAATCCAAAGGGGACCCAGTTAAATCGCATTTCCCAGCAATGCAAATCTCTATAAACATTTACGGAGGTCAAGGTCATTTCTTTGCGGGTAAAGTCATAACCGGAGCTCAAACTGATTTTCCATTTTTCGGTTAAACTAAAATCGCCATTAAAAGTCACCGATTGAGAAACAGTTTCTGTAATTCCCGGTTTGCTGTAATTAATGTTGTAATACACATTTAAGTTCCAAGGCACATTAAAATCTACATAGGCATCTCTATGTGAGTTGATGTAATCCAGTTCATCCTGTGTTCCCATCGTACTGGTTTTTGGTTTGTTTGCATTTCCATCTTTACTTCTCAAGTTGGTACTTAAGGAAACATTGGAGCTGGTAATTCTCCCAATTTTATTGTTTTCGAATTCAAATTTTTCAATTCTGGTTCCAATAGAATCTATTTGATAAGGGTCAAGTAGTGCGCTTGCGTTGATATCTAAAACATTGAATAGTTTTGTTCTTCCATTAATGTTAATGGATGACCAATTAAAATTTTTCGCAGCCATATTGTAAGAAAAACCAATGTTAAAACTTTCAAGGATAGGAACTTTTTTATCCACTGAGCCTGAATCTGTTTTTTGTCGAATTTTAGCTTCAAGCGAATTGTTTAAATTAAAACCCACCAAGCCCGACTTTCCTGATTGAGGAGAACCATAAATTCCGTTTTGGAAAATGGAATATCGTTGAATTGTTCCTGCAGCATCCGATTGTACATCTTTGTAATATCCATATCCACTTCCGGCAAAATCGGGGCGATAACTTGCACTCAATGTTGGAGTAGCTACATGTCGTATTTGTTTCAATCGTTTTGTTCTGAAAAAATAATCGCCATACAAACGTGTGCTCAAGCCGGAGGAAACACTAAAATCATTTGCCATTTTCGCACCTACAACTGTATCTGTGAAAACATAATTAATGTTTGGGTCGTAACGTTTTTGAATGCTTTCAAAATAAACATTGCTCGCAGTATTAATAGTTGGAGTAAAGGTAAAATATTTGAATACATTAAACGAAGTACTTATGGGCATTGTAAAACGTACGCCATTCCGCATTTGACGCAATGTTCTGTCGGTAAACAATAACGTATCGTACGTATTTATATCGTTTCTTGCATTGGCTGTTGCACTCAAACCAATTTTATCATACCATTTATTTCCCACACTTTTTTTACTTTTAAAAGGATAAATACGATTCATATTTAAAGCCAATTCAGGTAAACTGACATCCACTTTTTTGGTGATGGTATTTTGACTATGACGCGCATTGGCAGAAAAATTAAAAGGTGTTCCTGAAAACGATTTTGAATAAGCAATGTTCGACTGCATGGTGTTTGACAAATAATCACCCGTTACACTTCCGTTGTATTTGTTGTAAGAACTGCTTCCTGCATTTACGTTAGCAGAAAAACGACTATTGGGACGCGATTTAGGGTCTTGTTGGTGACTCCATCGTACCAAAAAATCGTTACGTGTGGTAGAGTTGGGTAATTCACGGTCTCCCTCAATAAATCGTGAATAATTAATATTTAATCCACCACTGTACCGATACCTTTTTCGATAATTGCTTGCCGCCTTCGCTCCGAAACTTCCATTTGAATAAACGTCACCCCTCAATGCCAAATCCACATATTCGTTCATTCCAAAATAAAATCCCCCATCTTTTAAGAAAAACCCAAGATTAGTGGATTCGCCATAAGTAGGAATTAAGATTCCTGATGCTCTTCCTTTTTTATTTGGGAAATATCCAAAAGGAATGGCAAGTGGAGTGGGAATATCGGCCAAATACAATACAGCGGGACCCGTTACAATTTTATCATCAGGAATCACTTTTATTTTTTTTGCCCCAATATAAAAATGTGGATGCTCTAAATCGCAAGTGGTGTATTTTCCGTGACCAACATAATACACATTATTGGTATCTTTTTTTATATCTCGTCCATGAATAAATCCTTCGCCTTGTTGAGTGATGACATCCACAATTTTTCCTTTTCTAGTATTAAAATTATAAGTGATTTTTGCAGCTGTAAATTTGTCTTCTCCTTGTTCAAATACAGGCTTCTGAACATCTTTACCTGCACTGTCTTTCATGGTGGTGGCATACACCATATTTTTCCCGAAATCTATCTCTATATAACCTGCTTTTAAATTTAATCCATCATAAAGAACTACCGCATTATTATATAGGTACGCTTTTTGATTTGCCTTGTCGATGAGCATAGAATCGGTTGAACTGTAAAGTACTTTTTCTTTTAAAAAAGGCTTGCTTTCAACGCTTTTTTTTATGGTATCGGCCATTTTTACAATAGTATCACTGGGCAACACACGAAAGCTAAAAGCCGAACTTGTTGCAGTTATTAACAAACAAGCGAGGATAAAAAGTGATTTTAAGGAATAGATGCGCAATTTTAACGAGTAATTTTGGTTTTTATAGAATGCACTACTAATTACGTCCCGAGTACTCGGGATTATCGAATTACGAATTACAAAGTATTTATAAATAATTTTTATTCGCATTTCGTTTTCATTAGTAATTCATTGTCACCCTGAGCGTAGTCGAAGGGCGTATTTCGTAGTACTGGTCAAAACTAAGTAAAAAAATAAATAGTTGACAAGCGACAATAGCCGTTTGCCAACATTGGATTGTTGTTAATTACATGCAATTTAAAACAGTGAAAAAGGTAGCCTACATACTGATTTTTTCTTTCGCCTGCTTTTTGGTGAGCTCGTTCTCTCCAAAATTCAAGCCAGTTTTTGCTATTAAGACCATTGTCATTGATGCAGGCCACGGAGGGAAAGACCCTGGATGTCATGGAGCCAAATACAATGAAAAGGATATTGCCCTTGCTGTAGCCCTCAAGCTTGGGAAATACATAGAGGAGAATCTTAAGGATGTGAAAGTGGTTTATACTCGTAAAACTGATATTTTCCCTTCTTTACAAGAACGAGCAAACATTGCCAATAAAGCCAAGGCTGATTTATTTATCAGTATTCACTGTAATTCCGCTTGCTATCGCGATAAAAAATTAAAAAAAGACATTTGTAATAACGAAGCGCATGGTACCGAGACATACGTAATGGGAATTAAAAATGAGAAAGGGAAGATGGATGTGGCAAAACGTGAAAACTCTTCCGTATTGTTGGAAGATGATTATGTAAAACAATATGGTGGATTTGATCCGGGATCAGATGAATCATACATCATTATGAGCATGTTTAACGATAGTTATGTTGATCAAAGTATCAATTTTGCATCAAAAATTCAATCACAATACGGTAAAAAAGTTGGGAGAAACGATAGAGGCGTAGAACGCGCTAGTTTACTTGTGTTGTGGCGCTCGTATATGCCTAGCGTACTTACAGAAATTGGGTTTTTAACCAACCCAACAGAAGAACAATTTTTGGGCTCTTCCAAAGGTCAAGATTATATTGCTTCAGGCTTATTTAGGGCATTTCGTGAATACAAAGATGAGATTGAAGGCGTTACTAAAAAGTACGATGATGCATTTGAAAAACAGGAAAAATATAAAATGACGAAGGAAGATTCTTTAGAACTAAAGGAGATGACAAAGAACATTATTCCTGTTGTTAAAGAGCCCAGCGATTCGGTAAAAGAAGAGGAAGAAGAAATTGTTAACAAAGACAATCCTGAACAAACCAATGCTTCTGAGATTCCCGTAGTTTACAAAGTTCAAATCACTTCTTCTGATAAACCAATTCCACTTAATTCAGATAAATTTTCAGGAGTTGAAAAACCGGGTGAGTATGTTGATAAAGGCATTTATAAATACACAGCCGGTGAATGCAAAAACCAGAACGATGCTGCAAAATTACAGGCTCTTTTGCGTAAAAATGGTTTCAAAGATGCATTTGTCATTGCCATGCAGGATGGAAAAAGAATTCCTCTGAAATAGTCCTAATAATTTCTTAAATTTGCATAGCAACGTTATAACGTTTTAGAAGTGAAAATATCAAAAGAAGTAAAAGTCGGAATTATTACCACCCTTGCCATTGGATGCTTTATCTATGGCTTTAATTTCCTTAAAGGAAGGGACCTTTTCTCATCTCAACGTAAGTTTTATGCAGTATACAATAATATTGACGGATTGGTGGAAGCCAACCCATTAATGATTAATGGATTCAAAGTAGGGATTGTTGGCAAAATTGTATTGGCAAATGATACTACAGGTAACGTCATTGTAACACTTTTGCTGGACAACGATGTTAAAGTGCCCAACAATACTGTTGCAAAAGTTATAAGTTCCGATATTCTTGGTTCAAAGGCTGTTGAGCTAAAAATGGGCTCTGGTCTTGTATATGCGGAAGATGGCGATACCCTCAAATCTGACAGAGAAAACAACCTTGGAGAAAGCGTGAATAAAATTGTTGCCCCGCTTCAGAAAAAAGCATCGGATCTTCTTTCTTCAATCGATTCGGTAATGATCGTTGTTCAGCAGGTATTTGATGAAAATGCTCGAGCAAATCTTTCAAAAAGTTTTGAAAGTATTAAACTTGCAATTACTTCTTTAACAACAACCTCATATCGTTTGGATACAATGGTATTGAGTGAAAAATACAAAATATCCAGCATTTTATCAAAAGCGAATACACTTGCAACCACTCTTGCCAACAATAGTGATAAATTGAACAATGTCATTAATAATTTTTCAAATATTAGTGATTCCCTAGCCAAATCAAATCTGATTTCCGCAATCAATAATGCGGATGTTGTTTTGGGACAGGCAAATTCTATCTTTACAAAAATTAATACCGGACAAGGAACAATGGGTATGTTAATTAATAATGATAGCCTATATCGTAAACTGGATAAATCATCAGCAGATTTAGATAAACTTTTGAATGATTTAAGAATCAATCCTGAACGTTATGTTCGTGTTTCTGTTTTCGGTCGAAAGGATAGAAATAAACCTAAAGAGTAGGGTTTAAGAATAAGGATTAAGAATTTTCTATTATGGCTCCAAGTATTATTTTCATTGTTTTATTCCTCAGTGGTGCTATTTTCTTTACCATCAATGCTCGTAAAGTAAGACGAAATATTTTATTAGGAAAAGACATTCATCGTAAGGATAAATTTTCGGAGCGAGTTAAAATAATGAGTTTGGTAGCACTCGGACAAAAAAAAATGTTTGAGCGTCCTATTCCTGCTATTTTACATTTGTTTTTATATGCTGCATTTGTCATTACTCAAATCGAACTGATTGAAATTATTATGGATGGTTCCTTGGGTAACCACCGCATGTTTCGTCCCGCTCTTGGCGAGTTTTATACCTTTATGGTGAGTTTTATCGAAATTCTTTCTGTACTTGCTTTTATTGGAACCATTGCTTTTTTATCCAGAAGAAATTTATTGAAAGTTCCTCGCTTGGTAAAAAGTGAATTGAATGGTTGGCCTAAATTAGATGCAAATTTTATTTTGCTTGGGGAATTAACACTCATCTGTTTTATTTTTATGATGAATGGTGCTGATGAGGTGCTCTATAGAATGGGCGCGTCACATGCTCAAAATTTAAACGATGGCTCATTAGGGCTTTCAATCACTAGTCATCTTGGTCCAATTTTGTTTGGTGGTATGTCGGAGCATAGTTTGCATGTTGTTGAAAGAGTGGGTTGGTGGGGACACATTGTTATGGTTTTAGGATTTTTAAATTATCTTCCTTACTCTAAACATTTTCACATTTTATTAGCTTTTCCCAATGTGTTTTATTCTAACCTGGAACCAAAAGGAAAATTTACAAACATGGATTCTGTTACCAACGAAGTGAAAGCGATTTTTGATTCATCTTTTGTTCCACCTGTTGCCGATCCAAATGCAGTGATGCGTTTCGGAGCAAAAGAAGTAACGGATTTATCCTGGAAGCAATTATTAGACGCATACACTTGTACTGAGTGCGGAAGATGTACATCTTCTTGTCCGGCTAACATCACTGGCAAATTATTATCGCCACGAAAAATCATGATGAGCACAAGAGATAGATTAGAAGAAGTTGGAAAAAATATGGACGCAAACAAAGGTGAATTTAAAGACGATGGAAAATCATTGTTAGGTGATTATATAACTCCAGAAGAATTGTGGGCATGTACATCTTGCAACGCATGTGTGCAAGAATGTCCGGTGAATATAGATCCATTGAGCATTATTATGGATATGAGAAGATTTATAGTGATGGAACAAAGTGCTGCACCAACCGAATTAAATGGGATGTTTACAAATATTGAAAATAACGGAGCGCCTTGGCAATTTAGTCAGGCTGATAGATTGAATTGGAAAAACGAGTAGCCACTACGAATTACGAATTTTAACGAATATACAAATCTGTGTGGGTTAGCTTTTGGATAAACAAAATGGATTCCCCCTTTGAAAAGGGGGCTAGGGGGATTGATTGAGAATGCTAATTATAAAGTGAAAATTATGAACTTAATAGTAAAAGAAGAAAACGGACAGTTGATTAGTCCTGTACTACCATCCAACGTTAAAAATTATTTGATTGATATTGACGGTACAGTTTGTGATGATATTCCTAATGAACAACCGGAGCGAATGGCCACTGCTACACTTTATCCGGAAGCACTAATAACCTTGAATAAATGGTTTGACGAAGGACATATCATTACTTTTTTTACATCAAGAACGGAAGCACATAGAGAAGTAACGGAATACTGGTTAGCAGAAAATGGTTTTAAATACCATGGATTGTTGATGGGAAAACCAAGAGGTGGAAATTATCATTGGATTGATAATCACATGGTGCGTGCAACAAGATATGAAGGTAGATTTACGGATTTGATTCAGAAAGAAGTTACTATAGAGGTTTTTGAGAAATAGAAATGGAATGTTGAATGTTGATTGTTGAATGGTGATTTATGAAGAATGATTTAATTAGTAGAACTAAAAAGTTTGCTTATTCATGTATTGATTTGTGTATGTTATTACCAAATAATTATCTTGGGAATCATGTGAAAGGGCAATTAATTAGATCATCAACATCAGTAGCTGCGAATTATAGAGCAACATGTCACGCGCAATCAAAAGCTAGTTTTATTTCTAAAATAAGCATAGTAGTTGAAGAATGTGATGAATCAGAATTTTGGCTTCAATTAATAATTGATAAAGAATTAATTAAAAAAGAAGAAATTACTTTGGTTCTAAAAGAAGGAAACGAACTAACATCAATTTTTGTAGCTTCAAGAAGAACGGCTTCAAATAGTATTAAACAGAATTAAAGAATGGACGGTATTCAACAATCAACAATCAACAATCAACAATTGATTGTACCAACAATGGCCGATTACATGGCGAAAGGAGAATCTCCCGAAATTTTATTTTGGGTAGGTTGTGCGGGTAGTTTTGATGATAGAGCAAAAAAAATTACAAAAGCGATTGTTAAAATTTTAAATCATGCAAATGTAAAGTTTGCTGTGTTAGGAACAGAAGAAAGTTGTACCGGTGATCCAGCTAAGCGTGCAGGAAACGAATTTTTATTTCAGATGCAAGCCATGACCAATATTACTGTATTGAATGGTTATGAAGTAAAACGAATTGTTACAGGCTGTCCGCATTGCTTCAATACTTTAAAAAATGAATATCCTGCATTGGGTGGAAATTACCAAGTAGTACATCACACTCAGTTATTGCAAGAACTATTGGATAGTGGCAGAATAAAAATTGAAGGGGGAACTTTTAAAGGAAAAAAAATCACCTTTCATGATCCTTGTTACTTAGGTCGTGCAAACGATGTGTACGAAGCACCTCGCTCCGTAATGATAAATTTGGATGCGGAGTTGATGGAAATGAAACGTTCTAAGGCAAATGGTTTGTGTTGCGGAGCAGGTGGAGCACAGATGTTTAAAGAAGCAGAAAAAGGAAAAAAAGAAGTAAACATCGAAAGAAGTGAAGAGGCGCTGTCATTAAACCCTGATGTGATTGCAGTGGGTTGTCCGTTTTGTAATACCATGATGACCGATGGAGTAAAACATTTCAATAAAGAAAACACCGTTAAAGTATTAGACGTGGCAGAATTAATTGCTCAAGCAAAAGATTTATAAAGTACTACGAATTACGAATTTTAACGAATTACGAATCTGTGAATAATGTTTATTGTTATCAGAATCAATTCCCCTCTTGAGAGGGGCAGGGGTGTGTAAAAGTCGTCACTAAAATTTATATTTATGACTCAAGTATCAACAATGCCATCCAACGCCCGCTTGTGGGTTTATCAAAGCAACCGTTTTTTTTCGGATGCTGAGGTGAAAGCAATTGAAACAGCTGGCAGTAATTTTATTTCTGACTGGGCAGCACATGGTGCCAGTTTAAAAGCAAGTTTTGATGTGCTGTACAATTGTTTTATTGTTATTGCTGTTGACGAACAACAAGCAATTGCAAGTGGTTGTAGTATTGATAAATCAGTAAAATTTGTAAAAGAGTTGGAAACGCAAATGAACTTGAATTTATTTGATCGAATGCAAGTAGCATATCGAACAGCTGATGAAATTAAAATTTGCAAACTATCCGACTTCGAAAAATTAGCGACTCAAAAGCTGATAAACGAATCAACTATTGTATTTAATAATATGGTAAGTTCTAAAGCTACATTTGATACTGATTGGCAAGTTCCTTTAAAACAAAGCTGGCAAAGCAGAGTATTGGCTTAGTCTTTTGAATTAGAAGAATCCTCCGTTTTTTTCCATCCATCACTATTCGCATAATCATTCAGTAATTTTTCCAAATTAGTTAGAGTTTCAGGAGCACCGCTTCTCGATTTTATTATTTTTGTTTTACCATTATTTGAGTAAGTAATTAACTTGATTGGAAAATCGGTGATATTTCCCAGATACTCATTGTTTAAAGAATTAAATTGTGCATCTTCAAATGCTTTTACAAACGAATTTAGTTCCTTTGAAGAAATGGATTTAGTGAACGTCCCTATTTTTTCTGTGTTTTGTGTGCCAATAAACGTTGCGGTTTTGTTTTCTCCATTTATTGTTAGTGTATAGATTGGGCAACGCCCAAAACAGGCTGTCGTTTGATAACTAATAACTGCTTTACTTGTACTAACATCTGTTGTTTCTGCTAATTTTTTAGAGCTATTGCAAGGCGCAATTAGTAAAATAAAAAAGGAGTACATCAATAGTTTCATACGCGTGAGTGTTAGGTTTGTTTACCAGATAAATATTTCTTTTGCAGAATTAGGTCTGTCATTTTCTTTCCATTTGAAATCTTTCAACTTTAATTCTTTGATATCTACTTTATCCAAAGGGAACAGTGTAGCATCGGGTTTGGTAATAAAAGTGATTTTGTCTACTTTGTTATTTTTTAAATATACTCGTAAATCACTGCAGTCGGCTCTATTCACAGCTTTTAATTCGTTTTTTTCTTTGGCGAAATAAAGTGTTTGTCCGTTTCCTTGCACATTCACTAGATACAATTTATTTTTTTGAAAATAGCCGGTCATCATTTTTCCTCTTATTTGATTAAAACGCAAGCTATCTTCTTTAGAAACAATAAAAGCAGCCCCTTTTAATTCGATGGAACGAATAGATTTGCTTCCTGTAATAACCTTAATGCTATCAGAGGTCAATTGATTTTCGTCTGACCATAAAACCGGCTGTCCATACATTCTCATGGCTGAATCGGTTGTATTGTAAAACAAGGAGTCACATTTTCCTTGTAAATCATTTTTATAAAATTTCACTTTGTGGTATGCAAATAATTGCTGTTTTTCTGTTTTTATATTTTCGTAAATGATGGTTGTGTCAGTTCCCACAATTTTTATTTCTTTTATTTTTCGTTTGGGAGGTTGCGATTTTTCAGTAGTAGCGGTTTTGGAATCTTTTTTTACCTTTTTGGAATCACCTATGGCCTTTAATGTATCGGCATGCAAGTACAGTGTATCTTTTTCATATATCTGAGTCATTAAGGCATCACCGGTTACAATAGACAAGCCTGTTAATTCATAATGAATGGCATAGGCGCCTTTTATATTTAAGTTTTGAGTGGTATCAATTATCTGAACATTTTTTATCGCTCTTCCAATTCCTTTTTTTCTATCGTAATATAAACTATCGCCAAACATTTTTTGTTCTTTGGTAACAATGTAGGAGTTCTTGCTAAAACGCGATTGGTCATTATACGTGTCGTACCATCCATCTTCCGCGTAAATGAGATTTTCTTTACTTTTTATTGTAGTTGGTCCAATAAAGTATGTCATTTTTGTGCTGGTGTTATACCGCATCGTATCACAATTAATTACAAACTGAGGACCTGCCTGTCCGGTAGGCAGGTTTGTAAGTATAACATTTTTTCGAAATGTGAGGTCGTTACTTTTTGCAAAAAAATAACCGGTATTACTTGTAAGTGTATTTTCTTTATTTACAATGCGGGCAGGAGTGACATAGTAGCCGACACTTGTAGCAATATCGTAATTGAGTTCATCCGTTGTAAGTTGCATATCCCCTTTATTTACAACAACATTTTTTGTAATCAATGCTTTTTTTGTATTCCCATTATATTTTAATAATTCTCCATACAAATGGATACTATCGCCTTGTTGAATATGAATATGTCCAAAGGCATCCAAAGAATTATCTTTATACAAATACGCGCTATCACAAAACATTAATGTATTGTCTTGTCGAAATCGTACATCACCAATTAATCGTTGCGCTCCGTTACCAACATTTTTTACAAATTGTAGTGAACCGGCATGTTCAATCATTATTTTTTTTCCACCTGATTGAACAGAACTTTGTGAATAGGATAGAAGTGGAGCAATTAGAAAAATAAAAACAGGAAACAAAAACGATTTCATTTTTTTAAAAATCAACTTTTTACTTCCTGTAAATGTCATTGTGTTGGTATGTTGCGTTGCTATAAAGTCCCGCCAGAGCGAATTTGTTCGTCCAGGTGGGCAATTACTATACCAATTCTTTCTTCCGTATCAATGTTTGAGTGCGATCGGGACCCACAGAAACAATCGAAATAGGCACACCTACTTCTTTTTCAATAAAAGCAATGTATGTATTTAAAGCTTCAGGCATTTGTTCCGGACTGCTCAGTCCTGTTAAGTCTTGGTTCCAGCCTTTGATAGAAGTATAAACCGGTGATAATAATTCAGGAGAGCAATCATATGGCAAGTAATCAATTTTTTTACCTTGGTAGTTGTAGTGTGTACAAACCTGAATAGTTTCGAACCCACTTAAGATATCTGCTTTCATCATCATTAACTCAGTAACACCATTAATCATTACAGCATACTTTAAAGCAGGCAAATCCAACCAGCCTGTTCTTCTTGGCCGTCCAGTTACAGAGCCAAATTCACGACCATTGTTTCTGATTTTATCTCCTATTTCATCAAACAATTCGGTAGGAAATGGTCCGCTTCCTACTCTTGTACAATATGCTTTAAAAATCCCAAATACTTTTCCTATTCTGTTAGGAGCAATTCCCAGTCCTGTACAAGCGCCTGCACAAATAGTGTTGGAAGAAGTAACAAATGGATAAGAGCCAAAATCAATGTCCAATAATGAACCTTGGGCGCCTTCAGCTAAAATGGCTTTGTTGTTTTTATATGCATTATTAATATAGTGCTCGCTTTCTATTTGCTCATATTTTTTTAATGATTCAATTGCTGTAAACCATTCCGGTTCCATTGAGGCTAAGTCGTATTCAAAGTTGTGGTGACTTAATATCTGCTTATGTTTTTCAACCAAGGCATTGTATTTATCTTTAAAATTCGGTAATGAAATATCTCCGATGCGGATTCCGTTTCTTCCTGTTTTGTCCATGTAAGTTGGACCAATTCCTTTTAAGGTTGAGCCTATTTTTTCTTTTCCTTTAGCAGCTTCCGAAGCTGCATCCAACAATCGATGTGTTGGCAGAATTAAATGAGCCTTGGTAGAAAGTAATAATTTTGATTTTACATCAACGCCCATTTTAATTAACGCGTCTATTTCGGCAATGAGCACAACAGGGTCGATAACTACACCGTTTCCTATAATGTTTATTGATT
Source organism: Bacteroidota bacterium (assembly GCA_023251805.1). Lineage (GTDB taxonomy): Bacteria > Bacteroidota > Bacteroidia > 2-12-FULL-35-15 > 2-12-FULL-35-15 > 2-12-FULL-35-15. The sequence continues at coordinate 81,520 of JAHEYB010000007.1, forward strand.
TGTCGTGAAATATGCCGGAGGGAATCGTTCTCAAAACGTGCTTAATGCCATTAAATTCTAATGTGTGGCCGGCATTCGGACCTCCTTGAAAACGACCAATTATATCATATTTGGGAGTTAATACATCAACAATTTTTCCTTTTCCTTCGTCTCCCCATTGAAGACCTAATAATACATCTACTTTCATTTACTACTAATTTTTACTAATATTATAAATACGAATCTGCTGGTTAGAAACAAGGGTTGAATATAAAAGTTAGTTATTCAAAATAGCAACACCTTCTTCAACACTGTTACAAACGTTGAACACTCCATTTAATTTTGTGATTATTAAAAGTTCTGTAATCTTTTTATTGACATTGCAAATAGCAACATCTCCGCCTGCTTTGCGGGCTTTGGTTAAAATATTAATAATAATATTTAGTCCGCTGCTGTTTAGATATTTTAAATCAGCAAGATTTAACAAAATTTTATTTTCATTTTTTGAAACGCGCTCTTCTATTTCATCCAGAAGAGAAGATGCTTGACCGCGATCAATTAATTCACCGTAAAAAAGGTAGGTGCTTATATCACCTTGTTTGCTTGATTTGTAGCTGAATATCATGCTTTTATTTTTTTATCTTTTATTTTTTTGTGTTCACAAATACCATTCTTTTTTAATTTTTTACATGTTCCATAAAAATTCAAAGAATGATGGTTGATGTCGAACTGCAATACATCTTCTGCCATTTTTTGAATTTGTTT
>JAHEYB010000008.1 GCA_023251805.1 Bacteroidota bacterium
TATTTTTGTGCTGGATTTTTTAAATGTAAAAAAGGAACATACACCTCTTCCTTGTGAAGAAACAAAAATAATTGATGGTATTGAATTTAAGATAAACAAAAGTTTTGAAAATAATTTTATCATTAAAAAAATACATTTTACTGATAAAGGAAAGGACTATGAATTTTTCGAAAAAGTAAAGGCCTTAACACGAAGCGATTTTGAGAAATACTTTGAAACAAATAAACTTAAAATTATACATTTGTGTGGCAATTATAATTTGGAGGAGTTTGATGAAAGCGTTTCTGACAGATTGATTATTGTTGGGAAGAAGGAGTAAATGGAACGCAGATTGTCATGATTTTCATGATAAAAAATGATTTTTTATATTTTTTGTGAAATTTTTTGAACTAAAATTTAATAATTAAGCACTGATTATTCCCCTCTAGAGAGGGGCTAGGGGTGTGCCCTTTAATAATAAAAGTATGAATTACTTAACATACATCATTCTTTTTTTATCTGTTATAATTAGCGGAACCAGTGTGCTATTCATCAATATTAGCAGTAAAAACCTAAAACTCATACTTTCCTTTAGTGGAGCTTTTTTATTTGCAATAAGTGTATTGCACCTTATTCCTGAAATATATTTATCGGGAACACCCAATGTTGGAATTTATATTTTAATTGGATTTTTTGCTCAAATTTTATTGGAATTTTTCTCTGAAGGAATTGAGCACGGACACATTCACGTCCACAAACACGGTCATCACCACAACGCATTTCCATATGCAATGATGATTGGTCTTTCCATCCACTCGTTTTTAGAAGGAATGCCATTGGCAAATACTGCAACAAGTTCTCACAATTCGCTCTTAACAGGAATTGTGATGCATAACATTCCAATAGCAGTAGCCTTAATGACGATGTTATTGGCTTCACACATCAGTAAAAAAAATGCAATACTCTGGCTGATTGTTTTTGCACTAGTTACTCCTTTGGGAACATTTATCAGCTATGCCATCGGACAAAATATGATTTTGGATTTATCCATTTACTTCGATAAAATAATGGCGGTAGTAGTCGGTATTTTCTTACACATTTCCACTACCATCCTTTTCGAATCGAGTGAAAATCACAGGTTCAATCTAATTAAGTTTGTGATGATATTGTTGGGTGCAGGAACTGCGATATTTTTGATGTAGGCGCCCCATCCGTCCGCCTAGGCGGACACCTTCCCCAAGGGAAGGGTTTGCTTCGCAATACAAACTTCAATTTAAATTTATGTTATTCGTTTCACAACCCTCGTATACGATTATCGAAAATATTGGAGGCACAAATCACGCTTTTAAAACTAAATCTAAATTGCGGAGTAATTCCCCTTTCCTTTGGAAAGGGGATAGGGGATAGGTCTTACAATTTCGACAAAGTATCTTTTATTGCATCAAAATTAGGATATGCACCGGCATCTTCTAAAATTTCAGCGTGACGCAAAACTCCCTCTTTATCAATTACAAAAGAAGCACGCTTGCTCACACCTTTTAAACCGTGAATCCATTCAGCATATATACAACCATAAGCTGTAGATGCTTCCTTATTGAAATCCGACAACAAAGTAAAATTGTAATTATTTAGTTCTTTGAATTTTGCCAATGAAAATGGCATGTCCACAGAAATACCAAATACTGTTGCATTTAAATCGTTATAAAAAGAAAGCTCATCGCGTGTTTGACACAATTCCTTTGTACATGTACCTGTAAATGCAGCCGGGAAAAACAATAAAACAACATTTTTGCCTTTTTGGTCGGCCAACGAAACTAAATTTTTATCTGAATCCTTTAATGAAAATAAAGGTGCTTTTTGTCCTACTACTGCGCTCATGTTTACCGGGTTTTAGAATATGAATAAAATTTAATAAATATAATATACTGCGCAAATTTAAAAATTTATATTTGCAATGAACTTTTAAAATGAAAAAAATGAAAAACTATCTAACTGAACTTATTGGCACCTTCTTTTTAGTATTAGTAATAGGCCTTACAGGCAATCCTATCGCTATAGGATGTATTTTAATGACGATGGTATATATGGGTGGTCACATTTCGGGAGCACATTACAATCCGGCTGTCACACTAGCTTTACTTATCAGAAAAAAAATAGAAGCAAAAGATGCTGCCATGTACATGATTTTTCAAATTGTCGGTGCCACCTTGGCTGCAGTTGTTTTTTATCTGATCTACGGAAAAACATTCGCTCCGGCTCCTGCTGCAGGATTTCATTACAACTTAAAACCATTGATGATTGAGATGTTGTTCACTTTTGCTTTGACTTCGGTAGTGTTAAATGTAGCAACTCATTCAAAAACTGCTGGCAATTCATTTTACGGATTAGCAATTGGATTTACTGTTTTGGCTGCCGCTTTTGCAGGTGGACCAATATCCGGTGGAGCATATAATCCTGCTGTAGCGATTGGCCCCATTTTAATTGATACCATAATGGGCGGAAACTCAATGGCTCCTATTTGGATTTATATTGTTGGACCGTTTACCGGAAGTGTTGTTGCTGCTTTACTTTTTAAAAATATTAATCCACAAGAAGCTTAATTCACAGTGTAAAAACTATTCAGATGAATAAAAATTTCTCCGTTATATTAAATGTTGTTCTGCTAATTGCCGTTGCAATATTATATTACTTCCATTTTTCAAGTGGTTCAGCAAACACCGAAACTGCCCTTGCAACAGACTCTACAGCTGTTGTAAAACCTGTTGTTTTAGCTCCTACGGACATAAAAGCTTCTAAAATTGTATTTGTGAATTTAGATGTTTTGAGTGATGGTTATCAATTTTTAAAAGATGTAAGTGCATCTGCAGAAGCGGAACAAAACTCTTTGCAAAAACAATATCAATCAAAAGGAGAAAAACTTCAGCAAGATTATATGGATTTTCAGGAAAAGGCCAACAAAGGATTATTGTCAGATAACCAGATTCAATCGGAGCAGGAAAAATTTGCAGTTCGTAAAGATGAACTGGACCAACTGCAATTAAAATCAGAAGCCCTAGGAGAAAAAATTCAAGCGAGAACAGAAGAAGCACGAAAAAATCTGAGCGATTACATTGCAGAATACAACAAAACTGGAAATTACAACTACGTATTAACGTATAGCGAAGGTCCTTTGAGTCCGGTTTTACTTGCCGATCCTGCACTGGATATCACAAAAGATATTTTGGAGGGAATTAATGCACAATATTTAGCGAAGAAGGGGAAAAAGTGATGTGCAGATGTGCAGATGAAAATAATTAAAAATTACAAAAAAAATTCATAAATGGAAACTAAAGAAACTGCTGGAACTTTGATTCATAAAATCAAGCATGTAGAAAAATTTCACGATACCTTTAAAATTGGAAACCGCTATACTCCTACTGCTGAAGTAGGAGAAAGCGAATACATGTTGCGTTACAATTTAATTAAAGAAGAGAACGAAGAATATTTGGAAGCTTGTAAAAATGGAGATTTAGTAGAGATTGCAGATGCTTTGGGTGATCAGTTATATATTTTATTTGGGACCGTTTTACGTCACGGCTTGCAGCATAAAATTGAAGAGGTTTTTGACGAAATTCAACGTAGCAATATGAGTAAGCTGGATGAAAACGGACAACCAATTTTTAGAGAAGACGGAAAAATTTTGAAAGGCAATTTATATTTCAAACCCAATATAAAATCTATCTTGGAAAAATAATTTTTAAGCAAATACTCTATAAATCATTATCAAGCCGGAAATCATCAAAATTATTCCTGCTATTATACTTACAATCCTCAATACTTTTTCGCTTAAATAATTGCTAATTTTATTGGCTGAATAGGCTTTTAAAACATCCGTAAAAAATACGGTTGAAAGTGAAACAATAAAAAACAGTAAAATGTGGATAAATGTGTATTCCTTATTAGAACTAACGGTTACAACGCAAGCCATCCATAATCCAATTACTACAGGATTTAAAAGATTTAGGAAAAAGCCCTTTGTAATATACCAAGGAACACTCACCGCTTTCACCTCCACATCTGCTTTTTCAACAGCTTTCCGTTGAAACACACTAAAAAAACCAAACGTTACCAAAACCGTTCCCCCTATCAATCCGATGTATAATTTATTTTGTGGATTATCAAAAAACTGAGCGACTCCAAAATAAGCAAGTATCACACATAAAATATCACTTAAAAAAATTCCAAAGGCCAAACCCAATGCCGGTCTAAATCCCCGTTTAGTACTTGTTTGAATCAAAGCAAAAAATGAGGGTCCTAGGGACAATGCCAAAGCAAATCCCAATGCTAACCCCGACAAAATGGCTCTTATTATCATTCCTTATTTTTTATTTTCAAATAGGACTCCCATTCCAACTGCTGATTTTTTTTCAAAACTCTTGGGAATTTGTTGGATGCACCCAATTTCCCTTTTGTTTTCATATAGTCGTAAAACATACTACTGGGCAAAACATCTACGATAACATCTTTTAATGCAACTATCCTTTCTACTTTGTAATCATCATTCAATTCTTTTAGCGTTTCATCTATTCGATTGCGCAACACTTTTACATCTACTGCATCATCCGTTCCAATAAACCAATGATGCGCAAACATTGTATCGTAATTAATTCCGGCAACGGTAAATTCTTTTATATCAATATTCAACTCTGCCGAAACTAGTTCAATGGCACGATTCATATTATCCTGAGAAAGATGTTCGCCACACAAACTCAAAAAATGTTTTGTTCTTCCTGTAATAATAATTTCATCTTTTTCCAAAGACGTAAACTTAATCACATCGCCAATTAAATACCGCCAAGCACCCGAACAAGTTGATATCAAAAGAGCATACTCTACTCCTTCTTTCACCTGATCAATGTGAAGCGTTTCCGGATTTTCAATAATATTGCTGTCTTCATCAAAATTTTTCTCATTAAAAGGAACAAATTCGTAAAACAAGCCATTGTCCAACATCATTTTCATTGACTCTGATTCTTGTCGTGTTTGAAAAGCTACATATCCTTCAGATGCTAAATAAGTATCCATATATACAATCGGACGAGCCAACAATTTTTCAAACCCTTTTTTATAGGGTGCAAATGAAACGCCTCCATGGATGTATACATTTAAGTTGGGCCAAATATCATGAATTGTTTCTACCTGATAATCTGCAATTATTTTTTCAAATAAAATTTGAATCCAAGCCGGAACACCACAAATAATCCCAATGTCCCAATCCCTCGCTTTTTTTGCAATCTCCTCCAATTTTGATTCCCAATTTCTTTCTCTTGCAATTTTTTTTCCGGGTTTATTATAACCTTGAACATAAAACGGAATAGTACTGGTAGTAATTCCACTTAAATCGCCCTCATAATAAATTCCATTGTATTTTAAATCGGTGCTACCACCAACCATCAATACACCTCGTTCAAAATGTTCTTTTGGCAAACCGCAATGAACTTGTGAAATCATTTGTCGCAAACTTACCTTCTGTATCACTTTAAGCATGTCGGTTGTAACCGGAATGTACTTGCTGGACGATTCGGATGTGCCGGAGCTGAGTGCAAAATATTTTATTTTGTTCGGCCAACAAACATTTGGTTCTCCATCTCTTGTTCGATGCCACCAGCTCTTAAATATTGAATTATAATCGTGTGTTTTTACTGTTTTTTGAAATGCGGTAATCACATCCGGTTCACCTAAAATTTTTGAAAAGTTGTAATGCTCCCCAAAAGCAGTAAACTCTGCCTTGGAAAGTAATTTTTTTAAGACCTTCGTTTGTTGCTTATACCCGTCTTTCTTTCGAATTTTAGGTAATCGCTCTCTTAATTCAAACGACCGCTTAATAACCGACCCAATGATTGCCATCCTTTGAAATAATTATTAATAATTTTTACTAAAATAGCAATTTAAAACAAAATTTCATCATTTTTAGCAAGTAAAAGACTAGGGTACTATCAAATAATTTTAAACACATAGCTATACATACAAATGAAAGGGGAAAGTCGAAAAATAAATTATCATAGAAAAATAAATTTTTAACATAGAACTATATCGAGCGATAAACGCCTATGTTATTGAAGTTTACTTCAATCCTATGAAAAACAAACACACAGCATAACCTTTTTTAAAAATAACAAAAGTCTATGTTTCTATGTGTTAAAAAACACACTTCTATTTTATGAAAATATTAGCAATACTTCTTTTTTCTCTTACAATACATCTCTCTAAGGCACAAGATTGTCCCCACAAAAACGCTCATGCACATAATGACTATAAGCACAAGCATCCTTTGTCGGATGCACTCAATCATAAATTCAACAGCATAGAAGCTGATGTATTTTTAATTCATAACAAACTTATTGTATCACACGTTCACCCTTTATTTAAAAAACAAAACACGCTGGAGAAACTTTATTTAAAACCTTTATTAGATAGCTGCAAAAAAAATAATGGATATGTATACCCTAACTGCACGCAATCACTAACTCTGCTGATTGATATAAAATCCGATGCAGAAGCAACTTATATTGAATTAAAAAAAAGTTTTGAAAAATACCAATCCATACTCAGCCGATATGAGAACGGCAAAGTCGTCATCAAAGCAGTAACTATTATTCTGTCGGGTAACAACCCTTATGAAGCGGTTCAACGCGACTCCATTCATTATGCATTTATTGATCAAAGTTTATTAAGTCTCGACAAACCGATTCCAAAATCAATCTGTTCATTGGCAAGCACACGCTATTCCAATGTATTGACTTGGAAAGGGAAAGGGGAAATTCCAAAAGAAGAAAAAGAAAACTTAATACGCCTGGTTAATCAGGCCCACCAGCAAGGAAAAATTGTGCGACTATGGGCTTCTCCTGAAAACAAAGTAGTATGGACTGAATTATTGAATTGTCGAGTAGACTTAATCAATACAGATAAATTGGAAGAATTGAATACTTTTTTGAAAGAACGAAAATAATTTTATTTTCCTTCCACTATTATTTCTCTGAGCGCTTTTACCTTGGAATGTATGGCGATAAGCTGTTTTTCATTCATTGTATTATCCGAAGTAATGGTATTGTATTCAGAAGTAATAATTTTCAATTCATTTATTACTCCTTCTATAAAATCATCTTTTTTATACTCCTCCAATAATTTAATGACAATCAACAAACTTTGTTTTTGCTCAAAAATAGTTTTATACAACGATGCATTATCAGCCGTTTTGGGAGCATCTAAAAATGTTTTTGTTGAGATGTAAAGTCCTTCCAGCCAACTTCCTGTTACAACCAGTGCAGCCATTCCAACTCTATCATCCTTTTTTAATGCTCGGTCCACTTGATTATAAGAATCATAAACAATTTTAGTCAAGGAGTCTTTATTGTCTTTGTACTTCGAATATTTATCCATCATTGTTTGATCGAACGCATACGGAATATTTAATTCTTCGGCCAAGCGTTTGGTATTTTTAACATAAGCACCCATCTTCTGAAATTCTTCATACGTAACAGAGTATGATAAATCGGCACCGTAAATTCCTAGGTTGATCGCTTTTGAATAATACATGTTGTATTTCGAAATATTTGAAACCTCATTCATAGCCTTTTCATTGTAAGCTACTTTTTTCAAATAAAGATTATCGAGAATCTCAAAAGGAAAAGGAATATCACTTATTACCATTTCGTAATTGGTTGTGGCTACTACTTCCGATTTATTTTCTAATAAGGAGATAGAATCGGTAGAACTCAGAACCGTTTCTTTAACTACGTTGGTATCACTACTGCAAGCAGCAATAAGCAGGATGGAGAAAAATACAGATGAACTTAGAAGCGCTTTTCTATTCATAAATACTGATTTTCAACTCCTTGTTACGAAAAAGAAAGCAGAAAGTTCCAAAAACTTAAAAATAAAAAAAGGGCTCTCGCCCTTCTTACCTTATTTTTTATTATACTTAAAATCGTGGTTATTTTTTATTGATTTTAAGGATTCGTAAATGAGCTTAATCACGTTCTCCACGTCCTCTTTGTGAACACTTTCAACGGTTGTATGCATATAACGAAGTGGCAAAGAAATCAAAGCCGAAGGCACTCCCCCAACCGAATAAGCAAAAGCATCCGTATCTGTTCCCGTAGCTCGGGAAGCCGCTGCACGCTGAAAAGGAATCTTCTTTTTGGCAGCCGCATCAATAATTAGTTTCAACAAATTATTTTGAACAGCAGGACCATAAGTTAAAACCGGACCTTTTCCACAAGCCAAATCACCACTAGTTACTTTACTCATCATTGGTGATTGAGTATCGTGACAAACATCGGTAATAATGGCAACATTGGGTTTGATGGTTTGAGTAATCATTTCGGCACCTCTTAACCCTACTTCTTCCTGAACAGAATTGGTAAAATACAATCCAAAAGGCAATTTTGTTTTGCTTTCTTTTAGTAATCGAGCCACTTCAGCAATCATAAATCCGCCTACCCGATTATCCAAAGCCCTACCAACATAATAGCGATTGTTCAAGACCATAAATTCGTCTTCGTAAGTAACCACACAACCCACATGCACTCCCAAGGCTTCCACTTCTTTTTTGGTAGCGCAACCACAATCCAAGAAAATATTTTTCAAAGATGGCGGCTCATCCCGGGCAACATCACGCACATGTATTGCAGGCCATCCGAAAACAGCTTTTACAATTCCTTTGTCGGTGTGTATGTTCACGCGCTTAGACGGAGCAATCATATGATCACTTCCACCATTTCTTCTTAAATAAATAAAACCATCGGTAGTAATATAATGCACAAACCAGGAAATTTCATCAGCATGTGCTTCCACTACAACTTTAAATGTAGCTTTCGGATTAATTACTGCCACAGCTGTTCCATAATTATCCGTAAAATAATCATCGGTATACGGTTGAATATAATCCAGCCACAATTTTTGCCCTTCACTTTCAAAACCCGTTGGAGAAGGGTTATTTAAATATGCTTTCAAAAATGCAAGTGATTTCGCATTTAAAATTGATTTTGATGTTTTTGGTTTTGGAGATGCTTTTTTTGCCATTGTTTTAGTTCATTTGTTCATTGGTGGACTAGTATGCAGTCTGCGTACTGTTTATATTTTGTGTGTTACCCTGTTTTTCTTTTTTCAGTGTGCCGACACAAAGGACTTTTTTAGTAAAGCATTTTATTTTCTTTCTTTTGACTTTCTCTCTTTTAACTTTTGACTTTCTTAGCAACCCAATTATTCACCATTTCCTCCAAAATATCCATCGGCACTGGTCCAGATGTTAAAATAACATCGTGAAATTCGCGAATATCAAACTTATCTCCTAATTTCTTTTTAGAAATTTCACGAAGCTCTAAAATTTTGTTCATTCCAATTTTATATCCGGTAGCCTGAGAAGGCCATACAATATAGCGTTCGATTTCTTTTTTATTATCACCTTCGGGATTGGGCGTATTTTCTTTAAAATAATCCAAAGCTTTTTGTCGTGTCCATTTTTTGCGATGAATACCTGTGTCTACAACCAAGCGGGCTGCTCTAAATAATTCCATAGCCAGTCTGCCAAAATCAGAATACGGATCTTGATAAAAACCGATTTCTTTTGGAACCAGTTCTGAATAGAGAGCCCAACCTTCTATATATGCAGTATTACCACCATGCATTCTAAATTTAGGAATACCTTTCAGCTCTTGTGCAATGGCAATTTGCATGTGATGCCCCGGAATACCTTCGTGGTAAGCCAAAGCCTCCATTTGATAAATGGCTTGGTCTTCCATATTGTAAAGATTAATGTAATATCTACCCGGACGAGAACCATCGGTGGCAGGATCTTCATAAAAAGCTCCTCCAGCTGATTTTTCCCTAAAAGCTTCAACCGGTTTTACAACTATATCGGCTTTGGGTTTTGTCAAAAACAATTTATCCAATTCCTTTTTCATATCATCAATAATTTTCACAGCTTTTACACGATACATCTCTTTACCTGCTGCATCGTTGGCATAAAAAAATTGTTTATCTACACGCATAAAATCAAAAAACTCTTGTAAATTATCGCTTTTAAAATTTACTTTTTTCATGATTTTACGCATTTCATTGTGAATGCGCTCTACTTCTTTTAAACCAATTTCATGAATTTCATCTGCCGTTAAATTCGTGGTAGTAGTTTGCCTCAAAGCAAAATCATAATAGGCATCTCCATTAGGAACTTTCCAAATACCATCTTCAGTACTTGCTTTTTTCTCCAAACCAGTTAAATATTCTGACAACTTATCATAGGCAGGTTTCACAGAAGATACAAGTGCTTCAGACGCTTTTGTTATCAATGATTTTTTTTCTTCCTCGGTACATTCTTTTATAGCATTTACCTTTTTGCTAAAGTCTTCCATCAGTGGATTAATGCTTCCCGATTTATCATAGGGTATTCCGCTAGTCATATTTTTACAGTCGTTCAAGACATAGGGAAAAACAAATTTGGGTGGGATAATATTTTTTGCCTCACGAAGTCTTAAATTGTCGACCAACTGAGCAAACAACTTATCCATTCCAATTAATCTGGAAATGTAGGCTTCAGCATCCGATTTGGTTTCTACCAGATGAACGTTTATCAAAAAAGTGGGAACATCGGTATGCAATCCCCCCATTTGATTTACAGGATAGTCGTACAAATGCCACTGATAATTTTCGATGGCATCCTTGCAGGCTTTTTCAAATAAACGATAACTGATTTTAGTTTGGTCGTCCAATGCTTCCATCTTAAAATTGGCATGAAGAGAATCCAAATTTGCTTTTGAAATTTCCAGTTCTTTCTCCACATTACTTTCACTAATATCCTGCCATTTACCATAATCCTTTTTTATCCCAAAAACAGATTGTTGCATAGGGTCTCTATCAATTTTAGCATCAAAAACCTTATCAAAAAAATCGTTTGCTTTTTTACTTTCCATAGCAATATCATCAGCCGAATAAGCCTTTCCATCGGCAGCTTCCTGTTGATTAGAACCGCAATTAGAAAACAATAGTGCCAGCAGAATAAAACTAAAAAATATTTTTTTCATGTTACTTTTATATTCATTAATGGTAACAAACTTAACTATTTTGTTTGGTTTTCAGAAAAATCTACTTTTCAAGCAATTTTTGGCAAAATATCAGGCTTTTTTAATATTAAAAAATCTTGCTATATTTATCGTATCTAAAAAAACGACACAAATGAAGATGAAGAAATTACTACTAGTGGTATTTTGCTCAGTTGCTATTCATGGTTTGACAACTGCTCAAACTGATAGCATTATAAAAGCAAAAGTATTGGATGATGGCTCACAAGATGCCGAAAAATTTTATAACAGTGGCATTGCAAATTTTGCAAATAAAAATTTCAGTGGTGCCTTAAACGATTTTAATCAAGCCATTGCCTTAAAACCTGATTTCGAAAGAGCCATTTATAACAGAGGAACTACCAAATTCGAAATGAAAGATTTTAATGGTGCAATTGCCGATTTCGATAAAGCACTTACTATCAATCAAACCGGAGATAGTTATTTTAGTCGCGGTCAAGCAAAATATGCTTTGGGTAATAAAGACGGAGCAATTGCAGATTACACTAAAACCGTTGAAATAAAAGTTGATTATGCGCAAGCATATTATTACAGGGGAGGAATAAAATTTGAAAATGCCGATTACAAAGGAGCCATTGAAGATTTTACAAAAGCAATCACTATTAAGCCTGATTATGCGTATGCTTATAACGACAGAGGAAGCGCAAAACGTCAGATGGACGATTTAAAAGGTGCCATTTCCGATTATAATAAAGCATTGGTAGCAAATTCTGAAATGGCTTTCACGCACAACAATCTTGGAAGTGCAAAACGCAAACAAGGTGATTTTAAAGGAGCCATTACTGATTACACAGAAGCAATCAATCAGAAAAAAGATTACTATGTGGCTTACAACAATCGCGGAAGTGCAAAACTAGACAATGGTGATTTTCAAGGAGCGATTGATGATTTTTCAAAAGCTATTCAACTGAAATCAGACTATTCCTATGCTTTTAATAACCGCGCATTTGCAAAGTATAAGTTGAAAGATTATAAGGGAAGTGTTGAAGATTGCACAAAAGCAATTCAACTCAACGCCTCTTATGGTTATGCATATTTAAATAGAGGTATCGCAAAAGAAATGCTAAGGGATAATGCCGGTGCTTGTACCGATTGGAAAAAAGCTGCTGAACTTGGTGTAGAATCTGCAAGAAATTATTCAGGAGACTGCAAATAACCATCGAACCTGCCTACCGGCAGGCAGGTTACGAATTTATACGAATTTACGAATTACGAAAAAAGATGACTATGAAAAAATTATTATATCTACTTTCAATCATTGTTTCCACTTCTGCTTTTGCTCAGAATGTTGAATTCACGAAGGAAAATTTCAAAGACAATAAAGACGGCTTAAAAGAAGCTAAAAACAATATAGAAAAAGGGGATGAATACTTTGCTCAAGCAACTGTGTTTTATAAACAAGCTTTAGACCCTTATTATTTAGCTGCACAAAAATTTAATCCAAATAATGCTTTGTTGAATTATAAAATTGGAAAATGTTACCTATATTCTAATTATAAATTAAAATCCATTCCGTATTTAGAAAAATCTATTCAGTTAAATCCTGCTGTTGATCCACAAGTTCATTATTTACTTGGAAAAGCTTATCATCTAAACATGGACTGGGACAAAGCCATTAAAGAATTCCAAACCTTCCAGCAAACATTAAAAGGTGAAGAATTAGCTTTAGTGATGGGCGATGTAAATGTTCATATTAGTCAGTGTTTAACCGGGAAAGAAATGGTTAAAAATCCCATTCGAGTTTTTATTGATAACGTTGGTGGAGATGTAAATTCTCAATTCCCCGATTATGGTCCTGTAATTTCTGCTGACGAATCGGTGATGTTGTTTACTTCCAGAAGGACAGGTAGTACAGGAGAAAAAATTGACCCGGAAATCAATGAATTTTATGAAGATATTTATATGTCGACTCGTGTAAACGGCAAATGGACAAAAGCAATAAATATGGGCTCTCCCATTAATACTGATAATCACGATGCGAACTCAGGACTTTCTGCTGACGGACAGAAATTTTTAATTTATATCGGAAACAACAATGGTGATTTATATGAATCGGAATTAAAAGGAGATAAGTGGAGCAAACCTGACCATATGAATAAAAATATTAATACTTCCTATCACGAGTCCTCTGCTTGTTATACACCAGATGGCAAATCAGTTTATTTTGTATCCGATAAACCTGAAGGAGGCTTGGGTGACAGAGACATTTATATTTCTACAAAAGATGAAAAAGGGAAATGGGGAAAAGCAATAAATCTTGGACCTACTATCAATACACAATATGGAGAAGAAGGTGTTTTCCTTCATCCTGATGGCAAAACGCTTTACTTTAGCTCGCAAGGACACAAAAGTATGGGTGGTTATGACATTTTTAAAACTGTTTACAACAGTGAAACTAAAACCTGGGCCGAACCCGAAAATCTTGGTTACCCTGTAAATACTCCTGATGATGACGTGTTTTTTGTAATTTCAGCGAGTGGTAAACATGGATACTATGCATCTTTCAATGCAAATGGCTATGGTGAAAAAGATATTTATGTAATTACTTTTCTTGGCTTAGAAAAACCAATGGTAATGAATAACGAAGATAATTTATTAGCGAGCCAGGCTGCACCTGTAAAAGAAACTGTTATTGCTCCTGTATTAGCAATTAAAGAAGCACAGTTAACAATCTTAAAAGGAGTAATCACGGATGAGCTAACAAAACAACCTTTGGAAGCTACTATTGAAATTGTAGATAATTTAAAAAATCAAGTTATTGCAAGTTTCACTTCTAATAGTGCAACAGGAAAATATTTGGTATCATTACCTGCAGGAAGAAATTACGGTATTGCTGTTAAGAAAGAAAATTATTTATTTCACTCAGAGAACTTTGATATCCCAAACACTGCCGCTTATCAAGAAGTTGTAAAAGATGTTGCTTTGAAAAATATTGCAGTAGGAAGCAAAATTATTTTGAAAAATATTTTCTTTGATTTTGATAAAGCAACTCTACGTCCTGAATCAACCAATGAGTTAGAACGTTTAACAAAATTATTAAATGACGTTCCAACCTTAAAAATTGAAATCTCCGGTCACACCGATTCCAAAGGGGCAGATGAATACAACAAAACGTTGTCTAACAATCGTGCGAAAGCCGTATTGGATTATTTAGTGAAAGCAGGAATTTCTGCGGGACGATTAACTTCTGTTGGATTTGGTGAAGAACAACCAATTGCAACAAATGATACAGACGAAGGCCGACAATTGAACAGAAGAACAGAATTTAAGATTTTGAGTAAATAAAAAATCTCTAAAAAAGAACGCAAAGAAATTTTCTTTGCGTTCTTTTTTTTATCCAATATGAATCTTCAATTAATAACAACTGCTGATGGCTCCCACTCTATTTATGTAAAAGAGTTAGATGAACATTACCATTCCATTCACGGAGCCATACAAGAAGCACTTCACGTTTTTATTAATACCGGATTAAAATATTTACACTTAAAAAAATATGCTCGGATAAACATTTTGGAAGTTGGTTTTGGAACAGGATTGAATACACTTCTTACGTTTATTGAAGCTGAAAAATTAAACATTCATGTTAATTATACTTCATTGGAGGCATTTCCTTTGGAAAAAAACATGCTTGACTCATTGAATTATGTGGAATTGATTTCCGGTTTATACAAGGAAGACCAAGCGTTTATTAGAAGCAAATACAAACAAGTGCATACTTGCGAATGGGAAAAGCAAATAAAATTATCAGACTATTTTACGCTACATAAAATAAAAAACACTTTGCAAGAAGTTAAATTTGAGTCTACTTTCGATTTAATCTTTTTTGATGCATTTGGACCACGTGTGCAACCCGAAATGTGGAGCGAAGAGCTGTTCTCAAAAATATATGAATCAACTAATTCAAATGGCTGTTTGGTAACTTATTGTGCAAAAGGAGAAGTAAAGCGAAGCTTAAAAAAAGTAGGATTTCTTGTTGAAACTTTACCCGGGCCACCTCGCAAACGTGAAATGGTGAGGGGAACAAAAGATAAATCCCCCTAGCCCCCTTTTTAAGGGGGAATTATCCTAACTATATTTACAACAATAAACAAAACAAGTCTCTTCTATCCTATAATTATCATGCAGATAAAAAAATTCAACATTCGTGTTTACGGAATATTAATCAATGAGAAAAAACAAGTTCTTGTTTCGGATGAACTTATCAAAGGACACAGAATTACAAAATTCCCCGGAGGAGGATTGGAATTTGGTGAAGGAACCATTGAATGCATAAAGAGAGAATTCATTGAAGAAACAAGTAATGAAATAGAAATAGTCGAACATTTTTACACCACCGATTATTTTCAATTATCCGCCTACAATTCGGAACATCAAATTATCAGCATTTATTATTTGGTAAAGCCGGTTTCAACATTTAATATTACCAGTACAGAAAAAGTATTCGATTTTGAAGGAGGGAAGCAACACGAACAAACATTTCGGTGGATTGATTTAAAAACCATTTCTGAAAATGATTTTACATTGCCTATTGATAAAAAAGTAGGAGAAATGTTGAAGGATTTGTGATACTAAATGAAAAACACTTCGACTACGCTCAGTGTGACGCTACTTTTGTGATCTTATATTCATCCGTCACCCTGAACATAGTCGAAGGGGAAGGGACAAAATGCCAAAAAGAAACCACAAAAAATCCCTCTACTTAAATTATAAAAGCAGAGGGATTTAATTGGGGATGTATTTCCTAATTTAACCGTTGCGGAACGATTAATTCAAATTCTGGAATAGTAACATAAAAACGAGCTTTATCAATTTTTCTCTCCATCAAGTATTTTCCGCTCATTCTTCCCATATCTGTAGTTAAACTGCAAGCCGATTCGTATTCAAATACTTCTCCCGGCTCCAAAACTGGCTGCTCCCCAACAACTCCTTCCCCATCCACTTCACTGTGTTCGCTACTGGAATCATAAATGTCCCAATGGCGAGAAATCAACTGCACAGTATATTCGCTCTTGTTTTCGATGGTTATTTGATAAGAAAATAAAAAATGGCGGTGCTCAGCAACTGAATGCTCGCTTTGAAACTTAGTTTCAACACTAATTTTTATTCCGTGTGTTACCTGAGTAGACTGATTTCCCATAACATATAGTTTAAAATGCTTGGTTTATTGCGACAATATTAAACAATTCTTTTATGCTCAAACAAGTATTGCGCCAAAAGGTTTTCAACATTAACTATGCAATAACATTCTGACATAAAGACGCTTTTGAAGATGGAAGGTTGCTTGGGTATGTCTTTAAATATGAACAATTGCCTGTGAAGAATATAAAAAAGCGGTTAGTAGGAATTTTTCTGAGGTGAAACAAAAACCCGGACAACCTAATTCTGTTTCATCGAATTTGTACGTTTTACACCTATTAATTGGTCGTAAAAAGTGCCGGGCTGACGGTGGTAAACCAAGATGGAATAGTCATTTTCTGTATCATAATGCATTCCCTCAATAATAGTTTCATCTGCCGCAACTTCCCCATCTTTCAAAAACACATACTCATAATTATAATATCCTTGTTTTAAGTATAACGTGCATTCATATCCAAATCGTTTGGGATTATAATGCAATAGATTTTCTGTTGTACATTTCCAAGCATTGAACGCACCAAATACATACAAATTTCCGTCCGTCATAGCAGCATCATAAGGTAGAAAAAAACTGACATAACAATAATCTGCCTCTACTTCACTATTATTCCCCTCCTGCACTTTTATTAAAAAATCACCATTCATATCCGCCTGAGAATAATAACGTTTATAAGTTCTTTTTTCATCTGTGTATAATTCAACATGGTTTCCCAAACTATCAGTAGTAACCTTATAAATTCGTTCGGAATGATAACGGATACTTTTTATATCAAAAAACCTAAATTCATTTCCACCGTCAAAAACATTTTGTTCGTCATAATCATAAACCAACTCATTGTCTTTCATAAAAACCGGCTTTAAATCAGTTTTTGCATTATCCCAACGTCCATTCTGCATTAAAATAATTTTTAAATCGCTATATGGATTATTTATTTGATACCCTGAGTAATTAATCTTAAAATCTATCTCGTGTTTAAACGATCTATCTTCTATAATGCTTGCAGCTGAAACAGTTGATTCTATTATTATTTTATTTTGGAAAACTAAAAATCTTCTGGTAATAATTATGTTTTCAGGGTTGTTATCCTGATACACCTTTAATATATAATTTCCTGATTTAGTTATCCTCATTGAACTGCTTGGGAATGTAGCAGAATAATGAGTAAATTTTTGAAGTGTATTAAATGAATAACGATAATCATTTACATTGTTATCCAAAAAGCCATCTATGTATTCGTTGGGCATTAAATCGGAGGGCTGCCAATTTGCATTGCAATGAATAATGGTGAAGGAATAATTTTTAAAATCGGCATCCAAATCATCAAAACTTAATTTTAATTTTTCCTGAGAATCTAAACTTAAAATTGCCTTAGTGAGTTCAAAGCTTTCATCCCTTAACTGAACTGTTTTAATATTTTTTTTGTAAACATAATCTTCATAACGAATAGAATTATCACCATAATAGTCATCTGCAGTAGTATCGGAGCCAGATCGAGTATTTAAAGATTTCCACAAGCTATTTTTTTTTGCTTTTTGTGCATAAGAAATAGAACCACTTGTAATTAAAAATAATAAAGGAAAAAAAACAGAAAGAAAATACCTCTTACTCATTCGGATGATTATTATTCATAAGTGTAACCTTTCCATAGCAAATACTATTCCCTAAATACCAAATATTATTGGTAGCAATATCATTGTTAATTTTAATATTGGAATAATGTATATCATTTTCATTTATTGGTATCGCTTGTGCTCCCCCTCTAAGGCCAAAAAACAAACAAACAGGAAACAATATAATTTGTGCAATTTTTATTTTTTTATTTTCGAATGGCAACGAAAAGCTTGTGATATTTCTTCGGTAAGAACGAATTCCGATGTAAGCAAAGAATGCTGAAGAGCCTAACAAGAGTAATAATGACCATATCGACAAAAAAGTAACAGCTTCTTTGGGATAAACTAAATAAGTTAAATCCTCTGTATTTAATAACGAACCATATTCACCATATATTTTAATATTGAAAATGCTCAAAACTGACACTATTGAAATAAGTATAATATTGTATCCTAAATTGATTTGATGCAATAACTTATTTTTATAAAATTGCTGGAACGACCATAAAATATAAGGAATAATTAACATTCCGCAAATTGTAGCTAAGTCTAAACGCAAAGCGTATAAAAAACCTAAACTAGTTTCAGAATGTTGTCCATCAGGAATTTTTGCATGGTGATAAATTATAAAAACCACTCTAAAAAGAGCAAAAAACAGGAACCAAAAAACAATAAGTCTTAAGAGATAATGAATTTTTATTTTATTCCATTTAAACATTTTGTCTTTCTTAAAAATATTATTCCAAGTGTAATTCTCCTTCTCCTAAATTTCCACCTTTTTGAACACTGGCGGGATTTCCGTAGCAATATACATCACCTTTGTCATCAATTCTATAAATAAGCAAACTGGTTGCTCTTATATAACAATTTCCTAAAGTGTATGATTGAATCCAAGTATAATTTGTGTTTAATTCAGTGGCATATAAGTAGGATGCTCCTCCAATACTACAGGCATGTTCACCACAATTTCCCCGTAAGGTTAAATCACCAATTCCATATATGTGAGAAATCACTTTTGAATTGTTTACATCCAAATCAATGTTTCCTGAGCCTTCAATCCTAACATCAAATGAATCAACTGTGATAGTGTTTAGCGACTTAATATTCCCACTTCCATTCGAATGAATGTATTTTAAGCCGGGAGTTTTAATATATACATTCAATGGTTTTTTATAGCTCCTTGCCCAATTACAACGATTTTTATTTCTAATTATTAGAATTCCATCTTCCACTACCGTCTCGATAAGAGGTTCAATATTTTCTCCTGCTTCAACCTTTACTTCAGAAATGACATCTTCTGTAATAAACACATCCACATCTTGCTCCGTAAATATTCTATCGAAGGCAGGAACATTTCTTACTTCCGTTATAATATCTCCGGTTCTTTTAATGCAGTCGCATCTATTTTCTTTCTTACAAGAAGAAAACAAAATAAAAACAGTTGCTATGTATCCTAAATATTTCATTTTACAAAATTAAAACTCATATCCTAATCCCCATTCAAAATAATCGGCTTTGGCCCAATGTGTATACAACGTTACGTTTGCCAGTATATGCTTAGTAACCATGTAGCGTACACCTATTCTATGAAAAAAACTTTCTTTCAGATCTCCATTTTGATAAACATAATATCCAAAATCAATAGGAATGGAAATTCTATCTACATTAAAAGAATAGCCGCCTTTTACACCAATTTTAATAACATCATTTATTTTTTCGGTAGAAATTGAATCATTTTCCAATCGTTTGCGAGTAGCATTGCTATACACAAACTCTAATCCTGTACCAAATTTTGTTTTGCGACTTGCCGAATAATAAACATTAGTTTGCAAAGTGTAAGCCATGTATTTATTCCCCAATGGATGTTCTAGCTCTTTAAAACCAAAAATACCTAAAACTGAAGGATGCCATCTTTTAGTAAGCTTTGGTAGAATAGAATCCCTTTTCATTTCTAAATTTTTGTTTCCAAACACATACCCTAAACCTACATTTAATGTGGCCATATTTAAACCCAAATTGGGCGTTTTAATAGCTCCGTTGGACGCATGCGTTAAGCCTATTCCTGAATCAAGTCGCCACGACTTACTCAGCATATAGGATGAACTGAATCGTATGTTCACATATCCATTTAAATGAGAACCTATTGCATTGTTTCTGTGATTTGTCAACCTATCGTATGGTTTCGACATGTTAGCAATACCAAGACCCAACCTAAGATACATTTTAAATTTCCTCTTTTGCTTGTTCAATCTTAAGTTCATATATGGATAGATTGCATCCAAATTACCAATTTCAGCAGGATTTGCTAAATACAAATGCATATAGCTTAGACCAAACTCAGGGAAACCATGTAAAACTTGCCATGGCTGATTACCGGATGTTCTGAAAATATAGGTTAATTCTCCGCCACCAATCTGGCCTTTAATCAAATGCACAATGCTTCCGCGGTGGCTAATAATGTAGCCGAAATGACCATCGCCAAGCACAACAAAATCAGTTTTAGGCGAACTGGGAGGGCTTTGAGCCATTGTTTGCAAGATAAACATGCATGCAATGCTTAAAATGAGACTTGATTTATATAACCTGTGCTTTACCATTTTATTCCTACAAAATTATTAAAATTATTGGCAAAAAACACATTCAAATTTTATATGAATAATGCTTATTTTAGCTGATATTTAACGATTAGTAACATCCTCATAAAAAATGGAAGCAAAATTAAAAGCATTTGAGCGTTTATTGGTCATTATGGACGAATTACGCGAAAAATGTCCCTGGGATAAGAAACAAACAATTGAATCATTACGGCACTTAACAATTGAGGAAACATACGAACTGGCAGATGCTATTTTAGACAATGATCTTCCAAATATCAAAAAAGAGTTAGGAGATGTTTTATTGCACATAGTTTTTTACGCCAGAATTGCTTCCGAAACAAACGACTTTGACATAGCAGATGTTATCAATTCCTTGTGTGAAAAATTAATTAGCAGGCATCCCCACATTTATGGAGACGTAAAAGTAGAAAACGAACAAGACGTAAAAGAAAATTGGGAAAAATTAAAATTGAAAGAAGGAAACAAATCTGTTTTAGGTGGTGTCCCTAATTCCTTGCCTTCATTAATAAAAGCTTCACGTATTCAGGAAAAAGCGAGAGCAGTAGGATTTGACTGGGAGAAACCTGAACAAGTTTTTGAAAAAGTTCAGGAAGAAATTGCTGAGTTTAAACATGAAGTAGATTCAAAAGCTTCTAAAGAAAAAATCGAGGGTGAATTTGGTGATGTGCTGTTTTCCCTCATCAATTATGCACGTTTTGTTGGCATTAATGCCGAAGATGCCTTGGAAAAAACCAATAAAAAATTCATCAAACGTTTTCAATATTTAGAATCGGAAGCCACTAAAATAGGAAAGCCACTGAGCGAAATGACCTTGACTGAAATGGATGTATATTGGAATAAAGCAAAAGAACTATAACCTATTCTGTCAATAAATCTTTATTAAGATTATTTTCTTTTTCGATTAAATCGATCCTTAAAAAATTTCTCCAATAATGTTCTTTATCCATCTTTTCCCAATGAATATGATAATATCTGTATTGATAGGTTTGTATTTGACAAACAACCATTGCCGCCACAAACATAGTAGAAATGAAATATTTGTAAATCCGTAATTTAGCGTTTTTAAACGCTAACAAAAGAAGGATTGCAAAAATAGAATAATACTCTACCATCACCCTTGTCCCAAAACTTCCGCCATACCACCAATTCCACCAAGAAGATAAAACATAAATTAAGAGTAAAATAAAAAACACAAATGCATAAAATTTAAAACGATTATTCATAAATAAATCAAAAACACCAACCGCACAAAGCAATAAAACCGGTGCATATACAAACAACCCTTTTTTATAACTAAATAAAAAATCGATTGGGTGTGGATTCGTCCAATTAAATGACTCACCAATATAAGTATCAACAAAAAAGTGACCGGTTTGAATTTTATAGATTAAGAATTGTATGCTAATTATTGATACAAACAAAACAAATGAAAATATTCCCAAGTAATACCTTTTAATCAGAAACAAGCAACCTGCCTTCAATGTTTTAAAATCACCGGCAAGAAATGGAAGAAGCAACACGATAATACCATTAACCGGTCGAATAAGTATAATAAAGCCAATCAAAAAAGCTAATGCAACTACCAATTTTTTTTGAGGGTCTTCAAAATATCGAATAGAATAATATATAAAAGCAGAAATAAATGCAAAAGAATAGATATGTGACATTGAAGGCTCACGGACAACATAATAAAACAAATTTGTGGCAAAGACTGTAACGACTATAATAAAATTTACCGCAACATGATCATCGGTATACTTTAATAGAATTCTTTTAAAATAAAACAAACCTATCCACAAATAAAAAATTGCAGCAATATTTATTAATACTAAATAAATTTTTGAATATCCATCACTTTCGGCACTAAAAAAAGTTGAAATAAAATGGGCCGCTAAAAAAAATGGACTCATTGCTAGTGCAGTACCAGCAAAATATTTATTGCAAATTTTTCCATTGCAATTTGCTCTGTAATCATAAAAAATAGCAGAATTGGGATGCTTTTTTTCAACCGAATCAAAAAAAGAAAAATTTAAATCTTTATAAATAAATATTGCCGGAAGATAGGCATAATAACCCTTTCCATCAGCTTCTACAATATTTTTCCAATGATTACCAGTCCACTGAATGTTACTTGAAGAAAATGTAACAACTATAATAATCAAGGGAATAACTAACCTCCTAAGCAAAGGCATATCATAATATTTTAATAAATTTACAAAAACATTTAGATTAACTATGAATTTTCTATCTCATTTATTTTTATCGGGAGAATCAGAAGGTTTACTCATTGGAAATTTTATTGCTGATTCCGTAAAAGGAAGCACCTTCAATCAGTTTTCTCCTGAAATTCAAAAAGGAATTTTATTGCATCGCAAAATTGACACATACACTGATAGCCATCCGATTGTTGAAATCAGCAAAGAGCGATTAAGAGGTAAATACAAGAAATATGCGAGTGTAATAATCGATATTTATTATGACCACTATTTAGCTTCAAACTGGACCAGCTATTCTAATGAATCCTTAGATGAGTATTCCAAAAAAATCTATTTCCTCATCAATCAACACAAACATTCATTTCCTTTAAAATCACAATTGTTTACCAAATACATGCTGGAGCATAATATTTTAATAGGCTATGCTCATTTGGAAGGAATAGAGCGCGTGTTACAAGGAATGGCACGAAGAGCAAGCTTTGTTTCCAATATGGAATTTGCCATCCATGACTTAAGGGAGCATTATTTACTTTTTGAAAATGAATTTAAACTTTTCTTTCCCCAACTACAGCAATTTGTTAGTACACAGATTGAACTTAAATAATATTTTTTTTCTGAACTTAATTCAAGCGTATTTTTTTTTGAATTTGGATAGCACAGTAAGCAAATAGGGGTGCAGCAATTACATCTATACTAAAATGAACATGCTGCATCACCACTAAAATGCCAACCAAGTAGGCGCCAATAAAAAAGAAGCGTTTGGTTCCCTTTTTTCTAAAAGCAAAAGCAAATAAAAAAATAGTTGCCGTGTGCCCTGAAAAAAATAAATCTTTTAAATTTTCTCTTCCTGAATAAAAAGTAGATTGTAAAAAACTATCTTTTAATGGAATAATAGTGGTGGGAGCCTCTAAAGGAAAAAAATACAAACTAAGCATTCGAAGAAATGTTAGTATTGTATAAGCTTGTAAGAGGCTAATAAAAATAGGAGGTTCACGAAATGAAATAATTATTCCGTAAACAGCAAAAAAATAAGTGACAAAAAAAGTAATTTCTGAAACCGCAATGGGTTTAAATGAATTCAAAATCGGATCATCAAAAATGTATCCCACTCTACCTTCATTATAGGTAAGAAAATAAACAAAAGAAATAAGTGTAACAGTAAGTATTGCTAAAGTTAAAAAAAACACTGTTCTTTTATTTGGTCTTGCAAAATAAAGTTGCCACGCATTTTTCATTGAAGTATTGATTACAAACTCATCATATCTTTTAATTTTGCTGCTTGTCTGCGTGAGATCTCCACTTGCTCTCCACCTCTCAACTTCACCATTAATCCACCATTAAACCAACTTTCAATGCTTTCCACCCATTTTAAATTAATGATGTGTTTTCTACTTGCTCTAAAAAAAGTACGATTGTTCAAGCGCTCATCTAAATTATTTAGAGAACGTAAAATCAATGGCCTGTTTTTATCAAAATAAATTCTTACATAATTTCCTTCCGACTCAAACAAACGAACATCACTCAATTTTACAAACCAGCATTTTTCGCCATCCTTTACAAATACCTGATCATTATCATTTAGAGGAAGTGTTTGTTCTTTCAACTCTACCTTTTCATTATTTTCTTTATTCAATATTTTTTTCACCGTTTCGGCCAAACGATTCGGCTGAACAGGCTTTAGCAAATAGTCGAGCGCATTCACTTCAAAAGCGCGAATGGCATATTCGTCATAAGCAGTTACAAAAACAACCTCGGGAACACCACTGATTTCTTCCAACAATTCAAATCCATTTTTTCCTGGCATTTGAATGTCTAAAAAAATTACATCCGGTTTGAGCTGCTTAATGCTTTCAATAGCTGTTTCAGCATTGTTTGCTTCGCCAACAATTTCAATTTCGGGATAAGCTGCTAATAAATTTTTTAACTCTTGTCGAGCCAGTCGTTCGTCATCAATTAGTATTACCTTCATAGGTTATAACATTTTTAGGAATAATTAATTCCGTTAACACACTCGTAGAATCTACATTTCTAATTTTTAAAGTTGCTGCATTTCCATACAATAAACGCAAACGCTGCATCGTGTTTTTAATTCCAAATCCACTTTCGGAATCCAACTTTTCAATTAATTGCCCGCTATTTTTTATTTCAATAATTAAGGTATCGTTTTCCACTTTGGTAGAAAATTCTATAACTCCTCCTTTAATTAATTTTGAAATTCCATGCTTTATCCCATTTTCAACTAGCGTTTGAATCATCAACGGGGGGATATTGAAATTTTTACTTTCGGGATGTATAAACACCTTAGTTTTCAAACGTTCTTCATAACGGATGGTTTCAAGCGCTAAATAATCGTTCACAATTTTAAACTCCTCTTCAAAGGGAATTGTTTTGTTCTTTCCCATCTGTAAAGTATTACGCAAAATATTAGAAAGCTGTGTAATTGCATCTTTTGACTTATTGGGGTTTTCATCCACTAAAGCGCGAATACTGTTCATGGCATTAAACATAAAATGCGGGTTCAACTGCGACTTCAATTTATTTAGTTCAATTTCATTAATAGAAGCTTCCCATTTTAAATTCTCAATTTCGGCTTTTTTATAGTTTTCAATAAAATGAAACAAAAAATAAATCAAGGACCAAGAAAAAAAGAAAGGAATTAAATTAACAATGTTTGTAACAACTGTGATCGTGTCCTGATGCTTATCACCTGCAATTCCTAACAGTAGTTCTATTCCATATTGAGTATAGTCTCCTATAATGGCCAACAATACAGAAGCGATAATAACTCGCGGAATAAGTAAAATTATTTTGATTTTTAGCCATCCATACTTCACAATAAAATTTCGGTAGAGGTGAGACAAAACAATTCCAAAAAACAAAAGCAAAAACTGACTGGTTGCTGTTTCAATAGTTAAAGCATCGCTAAGTTTTAAATACAAACTTTGAGCTAACGCTAAAAATAGCCAACCACCAATCTGACAAAACCAATAAAGTGTTTTTTTGCTCATTCGTTTATTTTAATGTTTCCCTATCCAATCGGCACGAAGCTTCAATTGTTCATCTGTTGCGTTGGGTAATAATATCAAGCTTTTACTTGGAGGTGACAAAACAGGAAATAATTTTGATTTTAATTTTACTTTTTTAGCTTTAGCTGTTTCCGATTTTTTTCTTCGAACCACAACTACCAAATCATCTCCTTCTTTCGCAGTTTTGGAATAGCCGCCTATTACTTCTTGAGCATTTTGAAGAGTAATTGTTTTCCCATTAAATTTTATCAATTCATCGTTCTCACGATAACCCATCGCTTTCCCAAAATCATCCATAGAAGGAGTATTCAATAGTATCAATCGGTTAGTAGCTGTATTAACTCCTATTGAAATTCCCCCAATCGAAATGTGCTTGTTTGCATCAGAAGCACCATAACCTACTCCGACCAATTGTAGCATATCGTTCACCGGTAAAGGTTTATTTCCTTCCACAAAATTTTGAAAAAATATTCCTATTTCCGGGTATGTCAATTTCACAATTTGATCAAATAATTCTTCATCTTTAAATGATTTATTTTTTCCATACGTTTTAGATAAATCAAACATTAGTTCTTGCAATCCATATTTTCCTTTAGATAAATACCTCAATTGAATATCTAAACACAACCCAATAAGGGCGCCTTTTTGATAAACGTTTGAATATTGGTCCTTGTATTTTTTTAAACAGCCTTCACTCATCACAGTAAATGGAACAGAATCATTGTAATTTTTGCTTCCTGCAATTTTAGTTTCAATCACATTTAAATAATCTGGAAGAGACATCTTTCCATATTTAATTTGTACCAATCCTGCTGCATATTCTGTTGTACCTTCATAAAGCCAGAGATGCTTCGACATTTTAGGGTCGTTGTAATTAAAGTCGCCAATTTGTTCTGAATGAATGTTTAAAGGTGTTACAATGTGAAAAAATTCATGTGCAGAAACATCTCGTAAAGTTTGAGCCAAATATTTTTGATCCATTTCTGGTAAAAAATACATTGAAGAATAGCTATGCTCCAAAGCGCCACTCGTGCCTGATATTCCGCCATTTGGAGTTAAATAAATCAAATAGGCATATTTTTTTATTGGCAATGAGCCACCCAAATACTCTTGTTGAGCAAATAAAATTTCTGTAATATATTCAGCAAGAAATTTGGAGCTCGTAATTTTATTTTGAGTGTACAAGGAAACTAAAATTTTCGTATTACCAATTGTTAAAACAGTGGTATCAGGAACATTGTACATCATTGGAGCATCTTGCAACTGCATATAATCGTCCACTTTATAAGTATCCATGTTTTCTTTTGTAATTACATCTGTTAAACCGCAAGCACCAAAAAAATTTTGAGGGCGAGTAATATTAAGTTGATACGGCAAATGTTTCATCCCTTCAAAATAACCATACAAACAATGTGCATTTAAAACAAAGTTTTTTCCCTCTTCAAAATTACTACCTGCGGGTTCAAAAACATAAGGTTCCTTTATTTCCGTATCCCATGAGTCTTCTACATCATATGAAAGTTTTGTCATTTTTTTTGCCTGAACAATTTTCCAACTATTCACATCCAATTGCTCCACCTGTAATTCTTTTCCAATACTATCAAATGCTTTAAAGTTTGAAATAAATCGTCCAAAGTTTAAAATCTCATACGTGCCGGGAACTATTTTAGGAAGTCGGTATACCGCTTCTTCTAGATTAATTTCCGGACATACTAATTCAACCTGCAGTTTATCATTACTGCATTTTGTTAAATCAATCGAAAATTCATACCTGTTTTCGGATGTAACAGAAAGAGTAAAAACAAAAAGAAATAAAAGAGAAAAAGAAAAGCGCTTCATTCTATTAGTTTATAATAAAGATAGAAAAATAATAAGGGAATGGCTGCTACGATACCATTCCCTTTTTTGAAAAATCCTAACACTAAAAAGAGTTTTGGAATTATTCCTTACAAATTTACGTTGGAAATATCCATTTGTTTGAATTACTACACGAATGGTAAAATTCAATTTCTAACGGAAATTCGCATTAATTTTCATGTACTACAATCTTTTCAATAACATCACCACCACGAATTTGTTCAATAACATCCAAACCTTCCACTACTTTTCCAAAACATGTATGTTTTCTATCTAAATGAGCGGTTTGTGCTCTGCTGATTACAATAAAAAACTGTGAACCGCCCGTATCTCTTCCAGCATGGGCCATTGATAATACTCCCTTATCATGAAATTGATTATCGCCATCTAATTCACATTTAATGTTGTAACCCGGACCACCAACTCCTGTTCCTTTTGGGCATCCTCCTTGGATTACAAATCCCGGAATCACTCTATGAAAAGTTAATCCATCATAAAATCCTTTTTTTGCTAAATCGCAAAAGTTTTTTACTGTCCCCGGTGCATCTTTTTCGTAAAATTCCACTTTCATCGTACCTTTTGCCGTAACTATTTCTGCTGTTTTCATAGTATAAAATTTTCTTTGTTAATTTATGTACAAATATAACATTAAGATTAGTTGGAATCAATTAAATAAAAAAATCTGTTCTTTATTAAGAAATAGTAAATTACATTTGCCAAAATTTATTTTATGAAAGCTCACGTAGCGCTTGTTTTCATTTTATTAAGCATCGTTATTTATGCCTGTGGCTCTGGTGAATCCCTGCCAACAATAGCAGAACCAACTACTAAAGAAGAGTTGGGAAAATTACTTTTCTTAGACCCAATTCTTTCTCAAAATAATCAAATCAGTTGTGCTTCTTGTCATATTCCAAATTATGCTTTTGCTGACACATCTGCCTTAAGTAAAGGTGTTGAAGGAAAATTAGGAACCCGAAACACTCCCAGCGCAATGAATTTAAGTTCAAGAAATCATTTCTTTTACGATGGAAGGGCTGCTTCTTTGGAAGAACAGGCGGCTGGACCAATTGAAAATTCCACTGAAATGAATTTGCCGATTGCTGAGGCAATAAAAAAACTAAATGCAGGCAAAAATTACAAAGCTTATTTTAGAAAAATATACAATGACTTACCCAATAGAAACAATTTGTTGAATGCAATCGCAGCTTTTGAACGAACCTTAGAAACAAGTGATACTCCTTTTGACAGATTTATGAAAGAGGATGAAAATGCTATGAGTGATGCAGCAAAACGGGGACAAAAAATATTTAATGTAAAAGGCAAATGTTTTGATTGCCATTTTGGTCCCGATTTTACTGGGGATCAGTTTAGAAACATTGGTTTGTATAATGGAAAAGAATTGAATGATAAAGGAAGGTTTGATTTTACAAAAGACAGTACAGACATAGGAAAATTTAAAGTTCCTGGCTTAAGAAATATTGCAGTAACCGCTCCATATATGCACAACGGAATATTTAAAACACTTGCCGAAGTAATTGATTACTATGACAACCCAACTGCATTTGTAAAAGGAAGTATCAACTCCGACTCCCTTTTATTAAAACCCTTAGGATTATCTTCATCAGAAAAATCAGACCTTCTTAAATTTCTAGAGTCTTTGACAGATGACCGTTTCACAGGATTGTCAAAATAGTAAACATCTATTTGTGAATAAAATAAATTGCTTAACATTAATTAACACTTGCATAATTCAAAAAAATGCACATATTTGTAAATCCTTAAAAACAAAATGGATACTGATTTACTAATGACACTTCGAATG
The DNA here is from genome assembly GCA_023251805.1 of Bacteroidota bacterium. Classification (GTDB taxonomy): domain Bacteria; phylum Bacteroidota; class Bacteroidia; order 2-12-FULL-35-15; family 2-12-FULL-35-15; genus 2-12-FULL-35-15. The sequence continues at coordinate 29,383 of JAHEYB010000008.1, forward strand.
TGATTCTTATTTTTATATAATAAAAATTACACACTCATATTGAGTTTCGCAAGTAGTAATTTTTATAATATGAAACGACTTCTCTTATTACTTTTTATATTCTCTATTCACGTTTCTTTTGCAACACTTAGTTCGCAAACTGCCAACAATGCCATTCCGAAAGATACTGTACCCTTTGGCATCGAGGAAGAAGAAATGATGGACTATAACGATTCGCTTATTTCATTTCCTGCATTCGATTTATATTGTGGCTGGGATACAACAAATATTCATTCGGTAAAAGCAGACCTTAAATCATTGAATGATACTATTAGAGAATTTTCTCTTTTTGAATCTTACGAATGTGGCTATGCTCATCCCTTTTCAGGAAAAGTGACTTCCACTTTTGGTCCTAGAAAAAAGCGATACCATTATGGCGTGGATATAGATTTAGAAACAGGCGATGGAGTAAGTGCCGCTTTTGATGGGAAAATACGAATTGCCAGAAAAAGCAAAAGTTACGGAAACGTAATTGTGATTCGTCATGCCAATGGATTAGAAACTTACTATGCACATTTGTCAAAAATAAATGTGGTAGTTGGTCAAGAAGTTTTTGCAGGAGATATTATTGGATTAGGAGGAAATACTGGTCGTTCAAGGGGAAGCCATTTGCATTTCGAAATTCGATATTTAGGTCATCCTATAAATCCTACTGAAGTAATTTCTTTTGATGATCAAAAGTTAGTTTCCAATACGTTGTGTATCGACAAATGTACTTTTGACTATGTAACAGCTGCAAAAAAAGCAGCTGTTAAAACGTATGCCAACTCAAAAGGAAAAAAGATTTATGTTGTAAAAAAAGGAGATACGTTGTCGGGAATTGCTAAAAAGAATGGGACAACCACAAAAGTTCTTTGTCAGAAAAATGGTATAAAAGCAAATAGCACTTTAAAGCTGGGGCAAAAAATCAGATTGTAATTTTTAATACCCTGCCTCTTTCCATATATAATTTCTTGTTGAAGTATTGTAGTAAGAAATTTTTGAGTTTTTTTCAAATTTTAAAACACTTCCCTGTTCTTTACTGATAGCATCAACTTCACAAGGAACAATTAATTTGCCTGACAAATCCACAAAGCCCATTTTATTGTCTAACATTACCACCCCAATTCCATTATTGAAATGACTAGCATCGTCAGGCTCATCGAATAAAAAATCAATCATTACTTTTCCACTTTTATTGATATAACCAATTTTTGAATTTTTTGAAACGGATGCAATACAATCTTCAAATTGTTTTACCGACTGATATATCATTGGAACCTGCAATTTCATTTTTTCATCCATAAAGCCCCACTTCTCTTTTTTCATTACTGGGGCCAACCCTTCAGTAAATGGTTCTATTCTATCAAAATCTTTTGCTGTAAAATATTTCCCTGATTTATCTATCAAACCTTGTTTTCCATTTTTTTCTGCTACAGCAAATCCATTTTTAAACTCAAGTGGCAACCAAAAATTTCCGCTATAATCAAATTCAATTGGTATAATTATTTTTCCACTCTTGTTTGCAAAACCATATTTTTGATCTTTCATCACCATCACCACATCTTCTTTAAAATCTCCAATCAAATCATATTCACACGTCAAAACAAATTCACCCTTTTGATTAATGAGACCCAACTTCTTTAGCGACTTCACTTTCGCAAGTCCATTTCTAAAATTATCGACCCAATCAAACTTAAATCCAATTACCACTTCTCCCGATTTATTTATGTATCCACTTTGTCCACCCAACTCCACAGCTGCCAATCCTTCATTAAAATCAAATGCTTTTGAATAATTTATAGGAATTACTATTGCACCTTGCTCATTTATATAACCAAATTTATCCCCAACAGAAACTGAAGCCAAACCTTCTGAAAATTCAGCAATCTCATCGTAAGTACATGGTAAAATCCGTTTTCCCAATTTATTTACTAAACCATATTTTTCATTTATTTTTACAACTGAAAATCCATTGTTAAATGCCTCTACTTGTTCGTATACAAAAGGAATAATTAATTTTCCTGATTTATTAATAAATCCTGATTTATTATTTAAACCACATTCTGCTAAGCCTTCCGAAAAATGTTCCACCCATTCATAAATACATGGAATAACAGAATATCCGGAACTATCTACAAAACCCCATTTTCCATTTTCACGAATCGGAAAAAGAGTTTTGTTACACAATTCAATATCTTCTTTGAGAATATCTTTAAAAGGGAAATCAGGAAATTCGGATTTAAAATCGAGGAGCGATTCTAAATCAAAAGCTGCTGTATACATGGAGTATAAAGTAAGCCAAGCATATTCCACATTCGGGTTATCAGGATATTTTTTTGTAAAATGGTGGTATTCTTCAATTGTCCCGTTTTGCGTAGCTAATGAATAAATTTTGTTTTTTGCTTCATCAGCAAAGGGACTGTTGGGATCTTGAATAAGAAATTGCTCAAACTCTTCTATTGTATTATTTTTTGTTAGCGATTTAAACTTTGTAAGATGAAATCTTTCTGTTGCTTCCTTTACTTCATTCGCAAGAGGATACATTTCAACAAAACTTTCATAGGACTGATATATGTCAAGTGTTTTTGCTTCATTAAATGCCAAATTATTTCTTAGAGAAATTGCATCAAAACATTCGGGTGCAGTTACATAAATTGAAATAAATTTATCAAACGCCAAGATTGTATTTTGACTTTTGTAAAATTCAAATGCTTTCAGATGAATTTTATTTTTCAAAGAATCAATTGATGCAAAGGTTAAACCATAAAGCAAATAATCAGTTTTATTTTTTTCGGAAAGTGTTTGAAACTTTTTTTCGCATAAAATAATATAATGGTAAGCGCTATCAATATTTGAAAACGGATTATCATTTCTAAAATAAATAATACTTAATCCGAAAGCAGCAGGAGATGTTTCTTTTTTTAGCGATTTTTCAAATAATTTTTTCGCTTCAAAATAGTTGTACACTTTTAACGCTTCGTAAGCTTTGGGCAATTTACCTCCAACACTACTCTTCGAAAAGCATAACAATATTAGTATTGCAACTATTTTAAGCCTGTTCATCCGTTTGAAACAATTTTTCGTAAAATTAATCGAAATAACACAATTAATAATTTTTTATTTTTTCAGTTATCAAGCCATTTTATGTAGTAATTTTGTAGCTAGAAAAATAAAAATATGTTTTCAGGCGGTCAGTTAATTTTTGCTTTGATTTTTTTTCTAGCTTTTCTTATAGGAATAATATGGGCATACAAAAAAGACAAAGGCAACAACAAAGTATTATTTAAAGGAAGCTATAAAGTATTGCTATTTGCACTTTTTGTATTTTTTGCCTTATACGGAATTGTTAAGCTGAAACATTTAATGATGCCTTAATAATGCGCTAAGTATCAATTTATTGATTATCAATAAGTTATAAATTAAAAATGATTCTTTTCCTAATTTTTTTCAAAAAAAAATAGGTTCTATTTTCGATAAATTGTATATATTTGTAGACGAATTGACAACAGTTAAACATAAAATGAAAAAACTACTCCTTTTATCATCCTTATTTTTAATTTCATTTGGCAATGCATTTTCAGGAATCATTGTAGTGGAAGGTAAATATCAAGACAAAAATTTATACGTACAAAACGGATATGCTGGTAATGGCGTTGGATTTTGCACTTATGAAGTTACCATAAATGGTAAAGTATCAACAGATGAAGTAAACTCATCTGCATTTGAAATTGATTTCCCTGCATTTTCTATTCGTCCGGGAACACCTGTAGTAGTGGAGATTCGCCACAAAGATGATTGCAGTCCAAAAGTATTAAATCCAGAAGCATTAAAGCCAAAAGCTACTTTCGAAGTTATCAATATCAACATTGATAAAAACGGAATTTTAAATTGGTCCACAAAAAATGAAATGGGTTCTTTACCCTATGTGGTTGAACAGTTCCGTTGGAACAAATGGATTCCGGTTGGTGAAGTGAAAGGCGGAGGCTCTATGGAAAACAACACGTATTCATTTAAAACAACAACACATTCAGGAGAAAATAAATTCAGAGTAAAGCAAATTGGTTATGGTGATTTATCAAAAGCATCAAATAATGTTACATTTATTTCTGCTACCGGCCAGCCAACCTACTCAATGACTAAAAACGCTGACGCCATTGAATTTTCAGCAGAAACCATGTATGAAGTATTTGACGAATATGGCAATGTGATAAAAAGAGGATTTGGAAATAAACTAGATATTGCAAATATTTCAAAAGGAAATTATTACTTATGTTATGATAATATCATGACCGATTTCAAAAAGAAGTAATTTTTATTTTAGCAACAACTTCATTCAATTCACTTATCATCATTGCTGTTGCACCCCATATTGTTAAACCCTCTATTTCAAAATAGGGGGTTTTTACTTTATTACCGCCACTGTGTAAAATTAATTTTTCTTTACGAATATTTTTATTATTCAAAGCGAATAAATCAACTGTGATAATTTTGTCTACCTCATTTGCGTCTCTAATAAAGTCATATTTTTGATACATCACGCCAACAAAAGGCCTCACTAAAAAATTACTAGGAGTTATGTAAATATCCGTTAAACTACCTATCACACTTATGTTTTGGGGAAGCAACCCAATTTCTTCAGCAGTTTCTCTCAAAGCAGTTTGTTTAAGATCTAAATCCGATTCATCCAATTGTCCACCCGGAAAAGCAATTTGTCCGCTATGCACACCTTCGTATTTACCTCGCTGAATAAGGATTGTATGGATTGAATTGCCTTCTGGAAAAAGCAAAATTAGCACTGCACTTTGTTTGGGATTATAATTTTCAGAAGAAACATCAACAAGTCGCTTGCGTGTAATAGGGGCCATCGAGAACTGAGCCTGTTCTCCAGGCAACTCTTCGCCCAAGCGACTTTCCAACTGACTAACAAAGTTCCGAAACATTATTTTCGACCAATTAATTCATGCAAATATCCTAAAAAACAGCTTATTTAGTGGACTTTATCGAAACTAAATTATAAACAGAAGCGTACTAACTATAACTCTAAACTAACAAGCGATGAACTCAGAACAATTACAAGAAGTGGTTCAGTGGCTAAATCAGCAAATTGTGCATGCAAACGACATGATTAATGAAGCGCATCGCACAAGTAATTTGGGAAGAGAAACACAATATGAAGGAATGAGAGATGCTTTTATGAGATGCCTGAACAAACTTAACAACAATGTGCAATAAGCTTTAGTGAGCGATACAAATTATCTGACCGGGCTTTAATCTCACTCTGCCCGTTAATCCATTGATTTCTTTTATTGATGTTGTTGTTGTTGCATAGCGTTTTGCCAATTCAAAAACGGTATCCCCTTTTTCAACCATATGCGATTTTTCTCCCGTAGGAAAAGCAGCCAATCCCCATTTCGTTTTTTTAATTGTAATTTCATTACACAATAATTTTTGGTCTTTAAAAGAAATTAAATATTTCGGATTTACAGGCACACCTTTAAAACGAACTTCAAAATGCAAATGCGAGCCTGTTGAATGTCCTGTACTACCACCTAATCCAACTGTTTGCCCCGCTATAACAACTTGACCAGGTTTCACTTTTAATTTCGAAAGATGTGCGTACACTGTTTCCAAACCATTATAGTGACGAATAACGACTACATTTCCAAATCCACCAAAACGCATTGCAATCCTTACCATTCCATCAAATGCTGCAGCAACTTTATCCCCTTTATTTAAATCGATATCAATACCATTGTGTTGCGTACTATCCCTCCAGCCAAAACCGGAGGTAACCGGACCATTAAACGGATGAAAATATTCTCCACGCTCTCCTCCATTCAATTGCAATGTCACAGAAGTATCACCTTTTAATTTGAGCATATCCTTTTCAGGAAATAATTTGTTGATTTCCCAACTGGTGTACAAATCCGCAGAAGGAAAAGAAGAGGAAACGGCCGTTTTTATTTCATTTTTAGTATCTTCTTCATTAAAAAAAGCAATAGCATTGTTGATTTCAGTCATCAAATCACGTGGAATAGTATCCATTTCAAAAAGAAAATCCACCAATGAACTTAATTGCTCACGGTTCATATTCTGAATTAAGCTTTTAGGTTTGGAATGTCTAGAAACACTGTCTTCAGGACCACCAGCAAACAATGCAGTAGATGCTTTAACAGAAAAGCATAGTAACATACTAAACATAAGAATCGTATGTTTTCTTAAAAATAAACGTGTTTTTGTTGTTTCCATTTAGCCCTACCACAGGTTTTGGGATAGCTAAATTAACTATTTTGAGTTAAAAAGCAAATCCCAGCAATACATTGTACGGCTGGGAGCACTATATTGTTTATGTAAATTGATTAGTTTGTCTTACCAGGGTACGCTTTCAGAGCTATTTCCAAACAAATCATTGCATTTTTTAAGTCGGTTTTGTTCAATACATAGGCTAAACGCACTTCATTTGTTCCTGCACCGGGAGTAGAATAAAATCCTGTAGCAGGCGCCAACATTACTGTTTGACCTTCGTGGCTGAATGACTCCAATAACCATTGACAAAATGTATCGGAATTATCTATTGGTAAACGAGCGATGCAATAAAAGGCACCACTTGGTTTGGGACAAAACACTCCTTCCATCTTATTGAGCGCTTCAATTACAAAATCTCTGCGGGAAACATATTCCTTTTGTACTTTATCAAAATATTCTTTTGGAGTATTCAACGCTGCCTCCGCTCCTATTTGTCCGAATGTAGGCGGACTCAATCTCGCCTGAGCAAATTTCATTGCTGTGGAAATAATTTCTTTGTTTTTTGAAATCAATGCACCAATTCTTGCACCACATGCGCTGTAACGTTTTGAAATAGAATCTAACAAAATAACATTGTTATCGATGCCACTTAAATGCATTACTGAAACATATTCTTTTCCATCGTAACAAAATTCACGATACACCTCATCGCTCAACAAAAACAAATCGTATTTCAGCACCAATTGTTTTAAAGATTCCAATTCTTCTCGAGAATACAAATACCCTGTAGGATTTCCGGGATTACAAATCATAATTCCTTTTGTTTTTGGAGTAATTAGTTTTTCGAATTCAGAAATGGGTGGCAAAGCAAATCCTGTTTCAATAAACGATTTTACAGGAACAACTTTTACATCTGCCGCACAGGAAAATCCATTATAGTTTGCATAAAAAGGTTCAGGAATAATAATTTCATCACCATCATTAAAGCAAGTCATCATTGCTATTGAAATTGCTTCCGAACCGCCTGTAGTAATAATCATCTCGTTTTGATCGATATTGATATTAAATGTTCCATAATAGCCGGCTAATTTTTTTCTGTACGATTCAATTCCTGCTGAATGGGAATATTCCAATACTTTAATGTCAGCATTTTTAATTGCATTCAACATCACTTCGGGAGTTTCAATATCCGGTTGACCGATATTTAAATGGTATATTTTTGTTCCACGTTTTTTTGCTGCTTCAGCAAATGGAACCAATTTACGAATGGGTGAAGAAGGCATTGAATTGCCTTTTGAAGACACTTTTGGCATTTTTGGTAATTAATTAGTTGTGCCAAATTTACTAATACTAATCAAATTGGAAGTAATTTTTATTTTTTCTTTGGTTTTAACACCACTCCTTTGAAGCGTAATTCGGTGGGAGAATTTATAGCGTTGGAAATAATTTTGATGGTTCGGTCTTGCCTATCGTACTTCTGATGTGTATCAAAAGTTACTTTGATGGTATAAGACTCACCTGGTTGAATAGGCGCGGTTACTTTTTCCATAACAGTGCAGCCACATTCAACATCATAGTCGGAGACAATCAAAGGTTTATCGCCCACATTTTTAAATTGATAGGAAAGCTTTACGGTATCGCCTTCATGCACAAAACCAAAATTGTGTTTTGTTTCTTTGAATTTAATTTCCTGTGCGTGCAATTGACATGCATAAAAGCAAGACAATAAAAAAGAAAATGTAATGCGTAATTTATATCGGTTCATACAACATTAATTAAAGCGACAACCCCTCTCAAATTATAATTTGAAAGGGGTTGAAGAGATACTAATAAACAAAACAAATTAGTGTTTTATCTCAGCAGGTGCTGTTGTAGCAGGAGCTGGAGCAGGTGTTGGATCTGGTTTTACAACACCTTTAATTTTGATAACTTTTGAAGGGGTATCAGCATTAGAAGTTAAAGTAACAGTTTTTTCAAACTGACCAACTCTGTCGGTAGCATAGTGAACTTTGATAACAGCAGAAGCACCTGGTTTAATTGGTTCTTTTGGCCAAGAAGGGGTTGTACATCCACAAGATCCTACTGCGTTAGAAATAATTAATGGTTCTTTACCAACGTTCGTAAATTTAAATTCACGATCACCGTTTGCATTGTGTTCGATAGTACCATAATCCATTACTTCATTTTCAAATTTGAATTTAGGAGCATTTGGATTTACGGGATTTGGAGTTGCTACTTCTTGAGCATTTGCTCCAACCGCAACACATAGGATTAAGCCGATTGAAAGGATAACTTTTTTCATTGTTTGTGATTTTGAGATTTATTATTAATTATTTAGTTTATTTATTATTTAATGTTTTTCTAATGGAGTTGCACCATCATCTTTTCTTCCATTGGTTGGAAATGCCTCTTCTGTTGGAGCTGGATCTACTTTTCCTTTAATTACCAAAGTTTTTGTAGGCGTTTTAGCATTTGAACTAACGGTTACACTTTTATTGAAGTTTCCTGCACGTTTTGTATCGTAAGTAACTTTAATAACCTGAGTTTCACCTGGTTTAATAGGAATATTTTTAGGATATGTAGGAACAGTACAACCGCAAGACCCTTTTGCATCAGAAATAATCAAAGGCTCTTTTCCTGTGTTTTTAAACTTAAATTCATAGGTCCCATTTCCAGCATACTCTACGTTCCCAAAATCGTGTGTTTCGGTATCAAAAGTAATTTCAGCCAGGCTGGTAGGCACAGGAGGAGTGGTTGTTTTTTCCTGTGCTACCGAAGCAGAAAGGGTCAAAATAAGTGTTCCAAGTGTTAAAGCTAATTTTTTCATTTTAATTAAAATTTAATCGATTTTGAGGTTAAATTTCTTGTCTTGATTTACAGCCAAAACCGTGCCATAATCAAAAAAGAAAGGAAAATTAATTTTTAGTAGATTTGCCTACTTTTTAGCAGAACGAAGTAAGCAAATATATATGGAAATTCCTAAAACATACGACCCTAAAATTACTGAAGACAAGTGGTATGCCCATTGGTTAAAGCATAAATTCTTTAAATCTACCCCCGATGAGCGTGAACCGTACACAATAGTTATACCACCCCCAAACGTTACGGGCGTGCTTCATATGGGGCATATGCTCAACAATACTATTCAAGATGTACTCATCCGCAAAGCACGTATGCAAGGCAAAAATGCTTGCTGGGTACCCGGAACCGACCACGCTTCCATTGCTACTGAAGCTAAAGTGGTGTCTTTATTGGCCGAAAAGGGCATTAAAAAGACGGATTTATCACGTGAAGATTTTTTGAAACATGCTTGGGAATGGAAAGAAAAATACGGTGGAATTATCCTCAAACAGCTTGAAAAACTAGGTGCTTCTTGTGATTGGGACCGTACACGCTTTACAATGGAAGATGATTTGAGCGAAGCCGTAATTGATGTATTTATCGATTTATATAATAAAGGGCAAATTTATCGTGGTGTGAGAATGGTGAACTGGGATCCACAAAGTTTAACGGCTGTTTCGGATGAAGAAGTAATCCATAAGGAAGTAAATTCAAAATTATATTATGTAAAATATAAGATAGAAGGAACGGAAGAATTTATCACTGTTGCAACAACCCGCCCCGAAACTATCCTTGGCGATACCGCAGTTTGTGTCCACCCTGATGATGAACGCTATAAACATTTAAAAGGAAAACGTGCAATTGTTCCAATGGTGAACCGCGCAGTTCCTATTATTTATGATACTTATATCGATTTAGAATTTGGAACAGGTGCGCTTAAAGTAACGCCTGCCCATGATATCAATGACTATAATTTAGGTGTTAAACACAACTTAGAAGTAATTGATACCATTGCTGATGATGGAAAAATGAGTACTGCTGCACAGTTTTATGTTGGCGAAGATCGCTTCACCGTTCGTAAAAAAATTGCGAAGGATTTGGAAGAGATGGGACAGATTGTAAAAATCGAAGACATAAAAAACAAAGTGGGTTATAGCGAACGTACCAATGCTGTTATTGAACCAAAATTATCGATGCAATGGTTTTTGAAAATGGATAAAATTTCAAAACCTGCTTTGGAAAATGTGTTAAATGGTGAAATAAAATTGATTCCTGAAAAGTTTGTGAATACATACAAACATTGGATGGAAAATGTTCACGATTGGTGTATCTCTCGTCAACTTTGGTGGGGACAACAAATTCCAGCTTGGTATGCACCCGATGGAACATTAGTAGTAGCAAAAACCCGAGAGCTCGCTTTTGAACAATTTAAAGTTCAAGGTTCAAAGTTTAAAGTTGAAGATTTGAAACAGGATGAAGATGTTTTGGATACTTGGTTTTCTTCTTGGTTATGGCCGATAAGTGTTTTCGATGGATTTAAAAATTCGGATGGGAAAGACATTAACTACTATTATCCAACCAACGATATCGTTACTGGTCCAGATATTTTATTTTTCTGGATTGCTCGAATGATTATTGCCGGATATGAATACAAAGGAAAAAAACCATTTAACAATGTTTACCTAACGGGAATTGTGCGTGATAAACAGGGAAGAAAAATGAGTAAACAGTTGGGGAATTCTCCTGACCCAATTGAGTTGATAGAAAAATTCGGAGCGGATGGTGTGCGTGTGGGAATGTTATTGTGTGCTCCTGCTGGAAGTGATTTGTTATTTGATGAATCTTATATTGAACAAGGTAGAAATTTTTCTAATAAAGTGTGGAATGCCTTTAGGTTGATTCAAGGGTTCGAGGTAAGCAAAGACATCAAACAAAACGAATCTAGCAAAATTGCGGTGGAATGGTTTGATGCTCGTTTCAATGAGCAGTTGGAAATCATCAACGATTTATATTCGAAATACCGAATGAGTGAAGCATTGATGACGACTTACAAATTGGTGTGGGACGATTTCTGTGCTTGGTATCTTGAAATGATTAAACCGGAATTTGTGGATGGCAAATCATTACCGATTGATAAAGAAACATTTGATGCGACCATTATTTTATTTGAGAAAATATTAAAAGTATTACATCCATTCATGCCTTTCATCACCGAAGAAATTTGGCATTTGATAAAAGAGCGTTCGGATAAAGATTGCATTATTGTTGCGGAGTGGCCAAAAGCGAAAAATGAAAACGCAAACATCATCAAACATTTTGATGTTGTGATGGAAGTGATTACCAACATCCGAAACATCCGCAAGCAAAAAAATATTTCTCCGAAAGAAAAATTGCAAGTGTTTGAAAAAGTAAATCAAGGTGAGATTATTAAAACGTATGACCCTTTAATTATCAAATTGTGTAACCTAAGTAGCTTCGAATATGTGACAAGTAAAGTGGATGGCGCCTTCTCCTTTGTATTGAAGCATGCTGAGTATTATGTTCCGCTTTCTCAAAATATTGATGTGGCTGCAGAAAAAGAACGTTTAGCAAAAGACCTAGATTACAACAAAAGTTTCTTGAAATCCGTTCAAACTAAGTTAGCCAACGAAAAGTTTGTTGCCAATGCAAAACCAGAGATGGTAGAGAATGAGAAGAAAAAGCTAGCAGATGCTGAATCAAAAATAAAAGCCATTGAAGAACAATTGGCGGGATTGAAATAATTGATGTGCTGATATGCAGATTACGTTCTAATAAAATTCCGATGAATTTATTAACCTCAAAACGTAAAATTAAGTTGGGTATATTGCTATGCTTAATTTGCGTATGTTCTTCCATTCTTTTTCTTTCTTCCTATACTCCATCAACAGAAACGAATGCGCGTTTAAATCTAAAATCCAAAGAGGCTGTAACTTTTTGCAATGCCAATGGTTATAATACCGATATCTGTATCTTAATCGACATGACCATTCACTCGGGTAAAAAGCGTGCATTCCTTTGGGATTTGAAAAATGATAGCCTTCTCGCATCCGGAATGTGCGCGCATGGTTGTGGAGCGAATCCTTGGGGAGAAACCTTTACCAAAGACAAACCAAAATTTAGCAATACTCCTGATAGTCACTGTACCTCAATAGGAAAATTTAAAATTGGTAAACGAGGTTATAGCAATTGGGGAATAAAAGTGAATTATTTATTACACGGATTGGAAAGCACCAACAGTAACGCTTTAAAAAGAGAAATTGTTTTGCATTCCTGGGAAGATGTAAGTGATACAGAAGTTTTTCCAAACGGCACTCCTGAAGGTTGGGGTTGTCCGGCTGTATCAAATGCCTTTATGAGAATTGTAGACCCGAAATTAAAAGCATCTGACAAACCGGTTTTGTTGTGGATGTTTGATTGAGACCGCATCTTAACCGCAGAGTGCGCGGAGGAGGCGCAGAGAACCACTGAGTTTTTTTTCGAAGCGTCATTGCGAGGCACGAGGCAATCTCTCACAATGTAGAACTAGAGTAAACATTAAACAAGATTGCTTCACTTCGCTCGCAATGACGCACTCAACAAACGCTTCAATTACAATGATAATATTTCGTAAAATTACAATATGAAACACCTAGCGATTTTAAAAAAACTTGTTTACCTAATCCTCATTGCAACTGCTTTATCTTCTTGCGGAGCGCTGGGAATTCATTTAAACGTTTATAATCCAAAAAAAGCAGGCGCTTATCCCAAAGAAACAAAACAAAATAAACTGTTAGCAGTTAATAGTAAATACCGCAGTTGCTTTGATGTGTATCACAACGAATTGAATGTAGAATTGTTTCCGGAAAAAAAATTTATTTCTGGAAAAGTCATCATCAGCGCAAAAGCAAAAAATAATTTTGACACTTTACAAATCGATCTTTACAAAAACATGAAAGTAAAGAGTATTGAATCAGCCGGACAAACATTAAAATATACGCGTGAAGAAGGAGCTATTTTTATAACAATGCCGGGGACAATAAAAACAGATGACGCATTTTCCATTTCTATCGTTTATGAAGGAACACCCATTGAAGCAAAACGTCCGCCCTGGGATGGAGGCTTTGTTTGGAAAAAAGACAAAGAAGGAAACCCATGGATTGGGATTGCTTGCGAAACCGAAGGTTCCAGCATGTGGTGGCCCAGCAAAGATATTATGAGTGATGAAGCCGACAGCACCGATGTGTTGATTACTGTTCCTAAAAAATTAATGGCAGTGAGCAACGGTGTTTTGAAAGACAGCATTATTACTGCTGACAAAAACACTTATCACTGGCACATCTCTTACCCCATTAATAATTACAACGTAACACTTTATGTTGGAAATTTTAAATTGTTTCACGATTCTTACGCAAGCACAGTTACCTGGAAAACGTTGGCTCTAAACCATTATGTATTGCCTTATAATTATGAAAAAGCTGTCTATCATTTTCAACAATTAAAAAAATATTTAGCCTTTTACGAAAAAACATTTGGTCCTTATCCTTGGCAACGTGATGGATTCAAATTGGTAGAATCGCCTTATGCAGGAATGGAACATCAAACAGCTATTGCTTATGGAAATGGTTACAAAAACGATTTTCAGGATTTATTTGATTACATCATCTTACATGAAACCGCACACGAATGGTGGGGAAATAGTTTAACGGCTGCTGATTTATCGGATGGCTGGTTGCACGAAGGATTTGCCTCCTATGCCGAAGCGCTTTACGTAGAAAGCATTTCGGGACATGAAGCGTATTTGAATTATATGTATTGGCAACGCATTACCATTTTAAATAAACGGCCCGTTGTGCGCAAAAGAGATGTACGTTATTTCGATTACCACGATGAAGATATTTATAACAAAGGCTCATGGGTATTGCATACTTTGAGAAATACCTTGGAAAATGATTCGTTATTTTTTGATATCATCAAAACATTTAGAGTGGAAAATAATGAGAAGGAAATTCTTTCCGAAACTTTTGTGGATTTAGTAAATAAAAAAACGGGAAAAGATTATACCTGGTTTTTTAAACAATATTTATTTAAAAGAGAAGCACCATTTTTAGAGTTTTGCTGGACCGACAATAACTTGTATTTTAAATGGACTCAAGTAAATGATGATTTTGTATTGCCTGTAAAAATTAAGGTGAACAATAAATCACTTACCCTTTATCCAACCACCAAACTTCAAAAAGTAGAATTGAGTAATTCCTATCCAGAATTTTATGATAACTCAAACGAGTTGTATTACGGAACGAAAAAGAATAAATATTTAAAAAGGGAATTCGATAAAGCCCATTGATTTAATTGCATTTCACAGCTTATTCTTTCCTGATTTGAACCGGTTTACCATTCCTATTATTCTTATCTAGTTTTCTTGTGCAGTTACATATGTAAGATTATCACCCAAAATGGTTTGCTTTGAAAATTTCATACGCCTAGATTTATTGAACAAAATCTACTCCTATGAAATCAACCCCTACTCTTACGGCAAAAAATGCGATTATTTTTTCGGCTCTTTTGTTCTTTTGTTTTTCGGTAAACTTGGCATTTGCAACAAATTATACAAGTAATGCAACAGGGAACTGGAACAACAGCTCCAGCTGGACACCGGCCGGTATTCCCGGAGCATCTGACAATGTTACCATTACAGCCGGAAAAACCATTAATATAAATGTTACCTCGTCTTGCAGCTCTCTCACTATCAACACTTCAGGAACAGTGAATTTCAGCAATGTAATCACATGCACTGTGGCCGGAACCTTATCAGTTTCAGGAACAATTACAGGCAGTTCAACCGGTAGTTTTAACACGGTAAGAATGGAAGTTCCTACAGGAGCAATTGCAAACATAGGAAGATCAAATATCTCTGTTACCGATTCATTGGTCATTTGCGGCTCTTATAATATCACCAGTGTTACAGGAGCAAAAACATTTACCAATCTGTTATTAAAAACTGGAGGGGACTGGACCAATACAGGCTCTTCAGCTGCTGCTTTTACTATAACCAGTGATCTGATCTTTTATGACGGAAGTTCTATTAAAGGAAATAACGCTTCCAATATCACAGTAAATGGAGACCTTATTTGTCAAGCGGGAATTGGTTATGCAGATATCGGAAAATGTAATTTAACGGTGAACGGATTACTAGAGATCTTTGGGGACCTTAGATTTATTGTAACTACAGGAACAAAAACATTTAATGGCGGAATAACTATTCAACCAGGTGGTGCATTAGACAATACAATAGGCTTGGATATTTTTATAAACGGGAACATTGAGAACAATGGCGAATGGAATGATGCAAGCGGAACCGTCATATATACATTCGGAGGAGGAAGCAGTTTAACACTTTTAGGAAACAGTATGCACATGGCTCAGGTGAGTGTTTCTGCAGGAACCACACTGACGAACAAGGCACACCTTACAGTCAGTAAAAGTAATGGTATTACTGGAGCCGGAAGTTTTTACAATGGTGATGGAACCACAGAAGCCCATCTTGAAATAGATGCTCCTAATTCTGTTAACGTCAGTTTTTTTGATTGCTCAAGTATTGATAATATAGTGGAATATAATCGTGCGGGAGTACAAACGATAGAAATTCCAAATGGAGCACAATATTATCATTTGGTAATTGATGGTTCGGCTTCTACAAAAAATCTAAATGCAAATATTACCATTCTCGGAAACTTAAAAATCCGCAGCACATTGGACGCAAATGGAAATACGATAACCGTAAAAGGTAATTGGGAAAACACCGGAACATTTACCTATGGAACAAGTACCGTATTATTCAACGGAACCACTGACCAGACAATTTCAGCACCATATAACCCTGCCGGAGAAACTTTTTATAACCTGACTATCAATAAGAGCAGCGGGACCTTAGGAATGGATTATGATGTGAACGTCCGTAATACAATTACAATGACTTCCGGACTCATTGATAATGGAAGCAAGGTTTTAACATTGGGATACAATAATGCAAATACCGGTACTTTAACTTATACTTCCGGAACAGTAACTGGTCAATTCAAAAGATGGATCAATTCAACAGGTACAGGCATATTGTTTCCTACAGGTACTGAAAATGATTATCGTCCCGCATTAATTACCTTTACAAACCTTTCAAATGGAACAGTTACAACCCAATTTATTGAAACAGCGCCCGAGAACAATGGCTTGTCTTTATCCGATGGAGTGATGGTATATAATACATTTTCGGAAGGCTATTGGAGTTTAACAGCTGACAACAGCTTAGCAAGTACCAATTATAATCTTGAATTAACCGGCAACGGAATGTCGAGTTTTGTAATTTTATCTACAACACGTCTTCTTAGCAGGGCCAATTCATCTTCTCCATGGACAATTAATGGAACGCATCAATCCGCATCGGGAGCAATAGTTAAGCGCTCAGTAATGAGCGGAATTACCGGTGAATATTCACTAGGAGATCTAACTAATTGCAGTCCTCCTTCCGCTACATCTTCCATAAGCGGTTTAGCAAGTGTTTGCACTAATCAAAGCGGAGTAGTTTATTCTGTGACAAATAATGTCGGCAATACTTATGTATGGTCGATAACAGGAGGAAATATTGCTTCGGGACAGGGAACAAACAGCATTACGGTAGACTGGGGAAGCACGGGAAGAATAGGCAATTTAAGAGTTGTAGAAAATAACGGGTGTACCAATGCTTCGCCTGTAAATCTTTCGGTGGAAATTCATGCATTGCCGGTTTCGGTGATCACGGGTTATCTTTCTGTTGCAGCAAATTCCGATAACATTGCTTATTCTGTATCTTCCCGCATCGGGTATACCTATAACTGGACAGTTTCAAGCAGCACAATTTCATCGGGTCAGGGAACAAATGCAATTACAATTGATTTCGGAGGTACAAACAATGAAGTAATAACCTGTACTGCATCCAATGTGTGCGGCTCAGCAGGACCGGTTGATCTAAGCGTTGTAGTATATCCTGTTATTACTTCAATAGCTTCAGGTAACTGGAACAACGCTTCGGTTTGGGATTGTAACTGCGTCCCTCAGGCAACTAATAGTGTTCGAATAGATTCAAGTCATACTATCACGCTCACTGCAAATGCATCAGTGAAAAATTTTATAATAAAACCATTTGGAATTATTGATAATAGCAGCAATATATTAACGGTATCTGCTGATTATATAAACAATGGAACACACAATGGTTCGCAAAGAATTGATTTGACGGGAGATGAAACAATTATAGACGGTAACGGAACAATAAATAATTCGGGGGAGTTGCGAATAGATAATTATTCAAAATATATTTTTGCAACTGCCAATCTGAACAAAACTGCAGGAGCTGTCCGTATCATGAATGGATTGACAATTACGAACAACGGAACATTTGCACTTGCCGGAAATCTTATTGGAAATAGTGGGACATCCAGATGGCTCAACTCAACCAACTCCACATTAACTGTGGGTGATGCTGTTTTGAATTCGGGCATCTTAAACGCAAGTGCACTAGGAAATACAATAAATTATAATGGCAGTGCGACTCAAATCATTAAAAATTCTCTTGGAAACGCCTATTTCAATTTGAAAACGTCAGGAAGCTCGGTAAAATCATTAAATGGCAATCTTACTATTTTAGGAAATATAACAATTGCAGATGCATCTTCCTTGGATATTACCGGTATCGATTACGATTTAGACATACAAGGCAACTGGTCAAATACAAGTACTCATGCTGATCCATTCCAGGAAAGAAACGGAATGGTTACTTTTAGCGGAACTGAAACTATACAATCAATAACAAATGCGAGCGGAGAGAATTTCTATTATCTGACACTTAATAAATCAGAGGGAAATTTATCACTTGGAGGACCTGCTTCAATCTCAAATCTGTTGACCTTAACAGACGGTGTATTAATAACAACATCCACAAACATGTTAACGATCAATGACAATGCATCAAGCACTTCCGGCAGCAGCATCAGTTATGTTGACGGACCAGTAAAAAAAATCGGTAATGATGCGTTTGTTTTTCCGTTAGGAAATTCAACTTATTGGGCAAGATTAGGGATAAGTGCTCCGGGCAACCCAACAGATGCATTCACAGCTCAATATTATGCAAGCGGCTATAGTGATGTAAGCACCATGGCAACCACTCCATCTCCCGTACTTAACAATGTCAGCTTAAGCGAATACTGGACCTGTGACAGAACTGCGGGATCATCCAATGTTAGTGTGAAATTATATTGGGAAAATGCCAACAGAAGTGGAATTGCAAATTATACAAGTGATTTGGTTGTTGCTCATTGGAACGGAAGCGCTTGGGAAAATGCAGGACAAACAGCCATCACAGGAGCAAATCCGGGAAACATTACATCAAATATTCTGAGTTCTTTCAGTCCATTTGCCTTTGGTTCACTCTCAGGCTCAAGTCCGCTCCCAATTGAATTGGTGGAGTTTACAGCGGAACTGAACTCATCTAAAAAGACGGAACTGAAATGGACCACAGCGACAGAAATAAACAGCGACTATTTTATTATAGAAAGAAGTGCTGATGGAATATCTTTCGAAAATATCGCAACAGCCGATGCAGCAGGAAACAGCACTTCTATCATTAATTATTCCTTAATAGATGAAGATCCTCTAAAAGGAGTTTCTTATTACCGTTTGAAACAATATGATTTTGATGGCAATTTTACTTATTCACAAATTGAGTCTATAAACAATGATGAATTCAATATGGAAGTTAATTTATTTCCAAACCCAAGTGTTGACGGTGCTTTTAATTTAGCCATTGTTGGTTCAGAGAACGAAGAAATATTGGTTGTATTGTTCAGTGCAAACGGTCAAATGGTTTATTCAAAAGTTATTGTAACTTCTTCTGCTCAAACAACTGTTGCAATTCAAAGCGAGAACAAATTATCTTCAGGGGTCTATTGGGTGACCGGGACAAGTAAAAATGAATTATTCAGAAAAAAATTGATTGTTCAATAAGCTCAATCACGAATAACCAATTAGCTTGTAGGTAACATATCCTACCATTTCGTGAATAAGATTATTCCAGTCGTTTAGAGCGGATGTATTGGGAATAAGTAAATGGTCGAAGTCAAATTTTCTCGGACCGGCATACCTGTCGGTGCTGTATGGTGTCACTTCCATCCCCACCGTTTCAAAACAGTTTAAACTTCTACGCATGTGAAATGCAGAAGTAATTAATAAGAAGCGTCCTTTTATTTTTTTCTCTTCGATTAAATTTTTTGTGTACAAAGCATTTTCCCTTGTGTTTTGTGATTTGGATTCAATAATAAAATCTTTTTCAGGAATACCCATAAACACTAAATATCTTTTAATGTATTCCCCTTCTCGCATATCTGGTTGAAGTATTCTTCCGGATCCACCAGTAAAAATTATTTTCTTTATCATTCCTAATTTATAAAGCTCCACTGCTTGAAGCAACCTATCTACTCCTCTATAAAATTGAGGTCTGTCATAATCTTCATCATACACACTCATCCCTCCTAATACAATTCCTACATCATACATTTCAAGATCTTCGTATTTAGTAGCAGGTATTTCCCAAGCACGTGCAAACTCATCAAAAACAAAGCTGTTTGTAAAAAACAGGATTAAACCAAATGCCCAATAAAAGCACTTTTTTCTGCGTTTTTCATTTTTTGAATAAACAAAAACAAAAAGCAGGGTAATAATCCAAATGATTGGACTAATAAGGAAGGTTAGTAGTTTGGATAAGAGAAAAAACACCTTTTTTTTATTGGGAACCAAATATAAGGAAAAAGTTCGGAGTGGGGAGTTCAGAGTTGGGGGTGATTCCTAACGTAGCGTCATTGCGAGCGAAGAGAAGCAATCTCGCTATACCCAGCACTGCGATTATGAGATTGCCACATCCTCCCGAGGGGAGGACTCGCAATGACGCTCCGTAAGTTTCCAAACATTTAAACTCAATAAACCTCTGCGGCTCTCTGCGACTTCTCCACGTTCTCTGCGGCTAAATACATCAATTTTATAAATACCTTTACATCATGATAAAAAAGAGCATCAAACTTTTTTTTGAACTACTACTCCTACTCTTCCTACTCGTGTGTTTGTGTTGGAATAAAATGGCCATTTATGGCATTCAACAAGGCGCGGGACAAGTCTCTATGATTTGGAATGCCAAGCCTATTGAAGAAGTTATGAATGATGCCTCCTTTCCGGATTCATTAAAACAAAAACTATTATTGATTGCCGAAATAAAACAGTTTACAATTGACAGCTTGGGCATGAACCCGAGCGAAAACTATTCTTCTGTATTTGATCAAGGAAAAACAGCTACATTATTAACCGTTTCTGCTTGCGAACCATTTTCACTTCAACCGAAAGAATGGACATTTCCATTTTTGGGGAGCGTTCCTTACAAAGGATTTTTTGATAAGGAGGAAGCGAGAAAAGAAATTTTGAAATTAAGAATGGACGGCTACGATGTTGATGTATACAGTCCTTCAGGTTGGTCAACATTGGGTTGGTTCAATGACCCAATTCTTTCGAGCATGCTACAAAGAAGTGATGGCGGACTTTCCAACCTTATCATTCATGAATTAACGCATGGAACATTGTTTGTAAAAAACGATGTGAACTTTAATGAAAATCTTGCGAATTTTATTGGTGATAAAGGCGCAGAAAAATTTCTCATCTACAAATTTGGGGAAAACTCAAAACAGTATATCGACTATCAACAAAACAAATTGGATGAAAAGATATTTGATGAATACATTTTAAAAAGCACCGAACGCCTTGATAGTTTGTATAAATTATTAGGAAGAGGAATTTCAGAGGAGCAAATGAAATTGAAAAAGAAAGCACTCATCATGGAAATTGTGTTGGGCGTAAACCGACTACCACTTTACAAAAAGAAAAACTATTTCAATTATTCGATGCAAGCATTTCAGGAAGGCAATGCTTTTTTTATGACCTTCACACGCTACGATTCACAATACGAAATCTTTAATAAAGAGTTTGTGGAAGTGTATCACTCAGACCTTCGGAAGTATATGATTGCTTTGAAGGAGAAATGGCCTTCGTTGTAATTTTTACCGCAGAGCACGCGGAGGAGACGCGGAGAACCGCGGAGATATTATGTCCAGCATAATTGCCATTGGAGCGTGGCAAACTCACTAAAACAGTCAATGGGACGTTCCAAATCCCCCTTGCAAAATCGCCCCTAAAATGCTATATTTGTAACTTATGAACACATTCGTTACAGAACCATATAAATCAAAAAATAAAATACGCATTGTCACTGCTGCTTCGTTGTTTGACGGGCATGATGCTGCCATCAATATTATGCGCAGAATTATTCAAAGCAGTGGCGTGGAAGTTATCCATTTGGGTCATGATAGAAGCGTACAAGAGATTGTAGACTGCGCCATACAAGAGGATGCCAATGCTATTGCCCTTACCTCCTACCAAGGTGGTCACAACGAATTTTTCAAATACATGTATGACCTTTTGAAAGAAAAAGGTTGCGGACATATCAAAATATTTGGTGGTGGCGGTGGAACTATTTTACCCACTGAAATTGCTGAATTACAAGCATACGGGATTACTCGCATTTATGCACCAGATGATGGTCGCGCTATGGGATTGCAAGGAATGATTAACGACATGCTAGAAAAATGTGACTTCCCAACAGGAAATAATTTGAATGGGGAAGCAAGGCATTTAAAAGCAAAAGATGTTAAATCAATTGCTCGTTTAATTTCTTCAGCAGAAAATTTTCCTGAGGAATTTGCAAGGTTTTTACCAGAGATTGAAAAGAATGTAAGCACTAAAGTGACTCCTGTATTGGGAATAACTGGAACTGGTGGAGCAGGAAAATCATCATTGGTAGATGAATTGGTACGCAGATTTTTAATTGACTTTCCAAAAAAAACAATCGCGATTATTTCGGTGGACCCCAGTAAACGTAAAACGGGTGGCGCATTATTGGGCGATAGAATCCGCATGAATGCCATTCGTAATGAACGTGTATACATGCGCTCTTTGGCGACTCGTCAAAGTAATTTAGCGCTTTCTAAATACGTAAAAGAAGCGGTTGACATTGTAAAAGCTGCCAACTATGATTTGATTATTTTGGAAACTTCTGGTATTGGTCAGAGTGATACGGAAATTACGGAGCACAGTGATATGAGTTTGTACGTAATGACGCCTGAATACGGAGCGGCAACACAGTTGGAGAAAATAGACATGTTGGATTTTGCGGATATTATTGCGCTCAACAAATTTGATAAACGTGGCGCATTGGATGCCATTCGTGATGTAAAAAAACAATACAAACGCAATCATCAATTGTGGGATACCGATGATGAATTGCTTCCTGTTTATGGAACCATTGCATCTCAGTTTAACGACCCGGGCATGAACAAGCTTTACAAAGCGGTTGTAAATATGCTTGCAGAAAAAACGGGTGCTGATTTAAAATCGGATTTTGCCGTGACGGATGAGATGAGTGAAAAAATTTATATCATTCCTCCTAGCCGTACGCGTTACTTAGCAGAGATTGCAGAGAACAACCGCGGGTATGACAAATGGGTTGACGAACAAAAAGAAATCGCACAAAAATTATATTCTATTCAAAAATCGATTGAAGCATTAAAAGAATCAAAAGTTGAAGACAAGGATAGAATCATTAAAGGCTTAGAAGAAACATCTGCTCAAATCAGTTTAACATTTGACGGTCGTAATAAAAAAATATTAGAAGGTTGGAAAGACAAAGTGCAACAATACAAAAATGAGTTCTTCATTTTTAAAGTGCGCGACAAAGAAATTAAAATTCAAACACATTACGAATCACTTTCACATTCTCAGATTCCTAAAATCTCAACTCCTACTTACGAAGCATGGGGCGATATTTTAAAATGGAATTTGCAAGAAAATGTTCCGGGAGAATTTCCTTATACTGCCGGAGTGTTTCCATTCAAACGCGAAGGAGAAGATCCAACACGTATGTTTGCAGGTGAAGGCGGACCAGAAAGAACCAACAGACGTTTCCATTATGTGAGTTTGGGAATGCCTGCACATCGCTTGAGTACAGCCTTTGATAGCGTAACGTTATACGGACAAGATCCAGCCATTCGTCCGGATATTTATGGAAAAATTGGTAACTC
Source organism: Bacteroidota bacterium (assembly GCA_023251805.1). GTDB lineage: Bacteria > Bacteroidota > Bacteroidia > 2-12-FULL-35-15 > 2-12-FULL-35-15 > 2-12-FULL-35-15. The sequence goes on from JAHEYB010000008.1 coordinate 52,692, forward strand.
AGGAGTTTCTATTTGTTGTTTGGACGATGCAAAAAAATTATACAGCGGTTTTAATTTAGCGGACCCAAAAACATCGGTAAGTATGACCATCAATGGTCCGGCTGCTATGTTGACTGGCTTTTTCATGAATGCAGCCATTGATCAACAGTGTGAAATCTATATCAAGAAGAATGGATTGGAAAAGGATGTAGAATCTAAAATTCAAAAAATTTACAAATCTAAAAATGTAGAACGTCCGAAATACCAAGGTCCGCTACCTGAAGGAAACGATGGCTTAGGATTAATGTTATTGGGCGTTACAGGCGACCAAGTATTACCAAAAGATGTTTACGAAAAAATAAAAATAGAATCCATTGCAGCTGTTCGTGGAACAGTGCAAGCAGATATTTTAAAAGAAGATCAAGCACAAAACACTTGTATTTTCTCAACAGAATTTGCTTTGCGTTTGATGGGTGATATGCAGGATTATTTTATTCAGAAAAACATTCGCAACTTTTATTCAGTTTCTATTTCCGGATATCACATTTCCGAAGCAGGTGCAAATCCTATCACTCAGCTTGCTTTGACATTGTCGAACGGTTTCACTTACGTAGAATATTATGTGAGCAGAGGAATGGACATCAATAAATTTGCTCCGAATTTATCATTCTTCTTCAGCAATGGTATCGATCCTGAATATTCGGTGATTGGTCGTGTTGCCCGCAGAATATGGGCAAAAGCAATGAAGATGAAATACAATGCGAATGAGCGTTCACAAATGTTGAAGTATCACATTCAAACATCCGGTCGTTCGTTGCACGCACAAGAAATTGATTTTAATGATATCCGCACAACGCTTCAAGCCTTGTATGCGATTTATGATAATTGTAATTCGTTACACACCAATGCTTACGATGAAGCTATTACAACACCAACTGAAGAATCGGTTCGTAGAGCAATGGCGATTCAGTTAATTATTAATCGTGAGTTAGGTTTAGCGAAAAATGAAAATCCATTACAAGGTTCATTCATCATTGAAGAATTAACCAACTTGGTAGAAGAAGCAGTATTGACAGAATTTGAACGCATCAGCGAACGCGGTGGTGTGTTAGGTGCAATGGAAACAATGTATCAGCGCGGAAAAATTCAGGAAGAAAGTTTATACTACGAAACATTAAAACATACAGGTGAATATCCAATCATTGGAGTAAATACCTTCTTATCATCCAAAGGTTCACCTACTATTGTTCCGAAAGAAGTAATTCGTGCAACAGAAGAAGAAAAAGAATATCAAATTTCGATGTTGGCTGAATTGCAAAAAGGAAACAAAGATAAATCACAGCAACTATTACGTGATTTACAAACCACAGCGATTCAAAACAAAAACATTTTTGAAAGTTTGATGGAGGTTTCTAAATATTGTTCACTCGGACAAATTACGAATGCGCTTTTTGAGGTTGGTGGGCAGTATCGTAGGAACATGTAAAAGGGAAAATGTGAAATGGAAGATGGAAAAATCAAAAACATAGTTCTTGTATTCTTTCTTTTCTTTTTATCATTAAATTTTTTTGCCCAAAAGAAAGATAGCACTTCTCAAGCAATTGACGAATCAATAGAAGCAGCAATGCTAACACGCTATATTGTAATCGCTGGAGCTTCATCCGATTTTAATTCATTAGATTTATCTGCAAAAGAAATCAGCAAAAAAAGTGAAATTCCCTATGATAATAATGAAATGATTTATGATAAAGAATTGGGTATGATTGTTCCGAAAGATACAGCCAAATATGATATGGATGCTGGGCAATCGATACCCAGAAGATATGAGGAGAATTTAATCAGCATAGAAATGATGTATCATTATACTAGCAACCATGCCTTTGGCGACATGAAAAAAATGATAATTATTACGGGAATTTTCGGAAATAAGCAGGATGCTGAAAAGCAATTAAAACTTATTCAGAAAGCTGTTCCTTCAACATACATTAAAAAGACTAGACTATATATGGGCTGTATGCATTGAATTAGAAGTCAATAATGATAAGCTTTACAGGCTACAAAACAAGTTATGATAAAAAATATTGACTTTTTCAACTAACTTTCATACCTTTATACTTATCAAACAAACTAAACCTAAACTCATGAAAAAAATCATACTACTTTTTGCTGCAGTGCTTTCATTCGCAGTAGCAAATGCTCAAGAAAGCAAATCTCAAAAAGCAGATGCTGCAACTAGAGCTACAACTATGACCGATAAAATGACTGCTGTCTTAACACTTACAGCTGATCAAAAAGCGAAAATCCAGACAATCAATTTAGAAACAATTAAATTGATGGATTTGAATCAAGAGAAAACCGGTGACAAACCGAATGAGTTTGCAGCTGAAAAACAAAGAATCAGCACAAAATGGGATAATGAAATGAATGCTGTTATTGGAGCAGAACAAGTTCAAAAATGGAAAAAACACCAGGCTGACGAAAAAGCTAAGAAATAAATAAATGACATTTTTTAGAATCCCTCTCCGAAATTATCTGAGAGGGATTTTTTATGCTCTAGCTATCAAAAAATGCAAAAATTGGTCGCCCCGCTGGGGCTATAAATGGAACGCCCCGATGGAGCTAAAATTGGTCGCTCCTCTGGAGCTGAGGAGGGATTTATTATTGCCTCGAAACCATTTTATTAATTGCCAATTTTAATAGAGCTGATTATAATACAAATCTCATACCTACATGATTAAAACAATAGAAACACCACGCCTCTATCTCAGAGAATTCACCATTGAGGATGCACAACTATTGATTGATTTAAACAGCAACCCAAATGTAATTAGATATACTGGAGATGGTCCAGTGAAAGATTTGGATGAAGCCAAACGCATTTTGAATGACATCATCTTTCCTCAATACAAAAATAAGATGGGTCGCTGGGCAGTACATTTAAAATCCAACGATGAATTTATTGGTTGGTGCGGATTAAAATTTATTGCTGATGATAACGAAATAGATTTGGGTTATCGTTTTTTTGAAAACCATTGGGGAAAAGGCTATGCAAGTGAATCAGCGAAAGCAGTATTGGATTACGGAGTAAATACTTTGAAATTAAAAAATATTATTGCTCGTGCGGCAAAAGATAATCCCGCATCCATTGCTGTCATCCAAAAACTGGGTTTTGTATACCTCAAAGATGAATATTGCGGTCATGATCCCGCGGAGGTATATCATTATACCTAAATCATTGGAAGTGTCAAATCAGAATTTTTACTCATTTATTTATTAAAAGGATAAAAGTTATTGTAATAAGATGGCTTTTTCATATTTTTATAACATGTATAAGGTAAAAACGTTACTCCTATGCCTAGTCTTTGGCCTTTTATGGCATTCTTCTCAAGCACAGCATTATAATTTCCGTACCTATTCAGTTGATGATGGACTTGCTCAATCTCAAGTACTATCAATGATTCAAGATAGTCGAGGCTATTTATGGTTAGGGACATACGGTGGTGGAATAAGTAAATTTGATGGAATATCATTTCAAAATTTTTCAAAAAAAGATGGATTATCTGACAATATTGTATCAGCTGTATACGAAGATAAAGATGGAAATATTTGGATGGGAATGGGTAATAACGATGGTGGTGCTTGTGTCTATAATGGAAAAACTTTCAAAACTCTAACTACAAGGGACGGATTAAGTAACAATAAAGTTTTTTGCATCGTTCAAGACAATAAAGGAAATATGTGGTTTGGAACAGACGATGGATTGAATAGATTTGATGGAAAAAAAATCGAAACCTTTAATACAATCAAAAGCAAAATCCTGCACAATAGGATTCGCAGCGCCTATAAAGATAGAGATGGAAATCTATGGTTTGCCACTGATGCAGGAGTGATAAAATATAATGGAGAAAAATTTGTGAATATTCCCATTACTTCAAAGGGAAATCTCTCAATTATTTGGTCGATTAAACAGGATCATTTGGGTAACATGTGGTTTGCTTTGTTTCAGGGAGGTGTTGCTAAATTTGATGGCGATCAAATTACTTTATACACTGAAAAAGATGGACTTGTTAGTGATGTAATATATTCCATTTGCGAAGATATTAACGGCAACATGTGGTTTGGTTCCGATTCAAAAGGAGTCTCAAAATTTGACGGAAAAAATTTTACAACCTTTTCCACTTCGCAAGGACTAGTCAATAATAGGATAAGAGAAATAATTAGGGATAAGGAAGACAATCTTTGGTTTGCTACTGATGGTGGCATTTGTAGATATAATGGGACCAAATTTTCAAGTTATTCAAAAGCTGAAGGATTGCCTAATGAAATTGTGAATGCAACTTTTATAGACTCTAAAAACAATACTTGGTTTGGAACAGAGGAAGGATTATGTGTTTTATCGGCAGATAAAAACTTGAAAATTTATACCACCACCGATGGTCTTCCTCACAACAGAATTTGGAACATTACTGAAGATAGTCAAAAAAATATATGGATTGGAACGTATGGCGGACTAAGCATTTTTGATGGAAAAACATTTACCAGCTACACAAACAAGGATGGATTGCACAACGATATTATTTATGTTGTATTTATTGATAGTAATAATAATATGTGGGTTGGGACAGATGCGGGTGTCTATTTTTATAATGGCACAAATATTTGGACTAAGAACAAAAAGATTGCAAAAGACTTCAAATTTTATTTCAAAGAGTTGGGCCCAACAGGGTTTCGAATAAGATCAATTCATGAAGACAGCCGCCATAATTTGTGGTTTGGAACCAGAGAGGGTGGAGTATTAAAATATGATGGGAAGAAGTTTACAAATTATTCTGTTAAGGAAGGATTGGGAAACAATACTGTACTATCGATCATTGAAGACGAAAATCATAGTATGTGGTTCGCTACTTACGGAGGAGGAATATCCAAGTTGGTAGAAAGAGAAAAACGCATTTCATTTACTTCCTTAAATTCAACAAAAGGGTTGTCAGATGATGATGCCTCCTCCCTTTTAATTGATGATTCAGGAAATATGTGGGTCGGCACTATTAAAGGGTTAAGCAAATTCGATTTAAAAACCTACAATAAAACTGGGGAAATTATTTTTAGGAATTTTGGAAGAGAAGAAGGATTTACAGGTGTTGAGTGTAGTCAAAATGCCGGATTCAAAGACAATTTAGGCAATCTTTGGGAGGGGACGGTAAAAGGCGTATTTAAAATAGACCCGTCTCTTGATGTGATTGATAGTGTTCCCCCTATCACGCTTATCACAAAACTAAATCTCTTTTTTAAAGATATTAATTGGGAAGAATTTAATGTACCGAAAAATCGCTATTCGTTTTTACTTCCTGATAACATTATTTTTCCTTACGATCAGAATCACATCACTTTTTATTTTAAAGGGTTAAATTTTTCTTCACCTGAAAAAGTTCTTTACCAATTTAAATTGGAAGGATTGGATAAAGATTGGTCGCCTTCAAGCAAAGAAACTTATGCCACCTATTCACAAATTCCTTCAGGAAAATATACTTTTATGGTTAAATCATGCAATGGCGATGGAATATGGAATATCGAACCTACCACTTATCAATTTTCTATAGAAACACCCTTTTGGAAAAAAGGATGGTTTTTTGCAATAATTTTTATATTGTTAATCAGTTTACTTTATTCTTATGTTAGGTGGCGTGAACGCTCCCTTCAACTTGAAAAAAAAATCTTGGAAGAAAAAATCGAATTCCGAACTTTTGAGCTAAGGAAAGAAAAAGAAAAAGTTGACTCCGCTCATAAAGATATAAAAGACAGTATTAATTATGCTCAAAGAATCCAACAATCAATTCTTCCTAAAGATGAATTTATATATCAATTATTTAATGAATCTTTTGTTTTCTATAAGCCAAAAGATACTGTGAGCGGAGATTTTTATTGGGCTAGCATTAAAAATGGAAAAAAAATAATTGCAGCAGTGGATTGTACCGGCCATGGCGTTCCTGGAGCATTCATGAGTATGCTGGGAAACTCACTTTTAAATGAAATTATCAATGAAAGAGGAATTGTCAATCCTTCAGAAATACTTGATCAACTTAGAAAAGGTGTATTAAAAAACTTTCAACACAGCGAAACTGAAAACGAAACCAAAGATGGAATGGATATATCCCTTTGCGTATTTGACGATATGAAAGTAGAATTTTCAGGGGCAAATAATTCGTTATATGTAATTCGACAAACGGATGAAGGCAAGAATGAAATAATTGAAATAAAAGGAGACAGACAACCTATTGGTGCTTTTGCTGGATTGGAAGATGAGTTTACTAGCAAAGTATTCTCATTAGAAAAGGGAGATCATTTATATTTTTTTACCGATGGTTACACAGATCAATTTGGCGGACCTAATAATAAAAAATACAAGATTGTGCGTTTGCAAGAATTGCTTTTATCAATTCAATGTCTTCCAGTAGCAGACCAAAAGAAAAGAATAATCCATTCATTAAGTGATTGGCAAGGAAACAATGCACAGGTGGACGATATTTTGGTAATTTGCATCAAAATATAGCACAATACAACTAAACTTCAAAAAAGCTCCATCTGCTTTACTTCACCCGGTCTACAAAATAAATTTAAATCGTACTCCATCCGTTTGCGGCCCGACAAATGTTTTTTCACAGCCATCTTAAACATCTGACGAATAGAATTTACCATATTCCCTTCTCCACTCATTCGTTTTCCATAGCGACTGTCATTCAATTGCCCGCCATGTGCATCGGCAATGTGATGCAATACTTTTTCGGCTCTATCAGGAAAATTTTTGTAGAGCCAATCTTTAAATATTTCAGCAATGGAACCATTCAATCGCACAATGGTATAACCTGCACAATCGGCTCCGTGATCTGCTGCAGCTTTTATCAAATCTGGAATTTCATCGCTGTTCAAGCCGGGAATAATTGGCGCGGTCATCACTCCCGCTGGAATTCCTGCTTGCGTTAATTTCTCAATGACTTTCAATCTATTTTTTGCAGTGACAGTTCTTGGCTCCATTTTCATCCTCAACTCTTCTTTCAAACTTGTGATTGAAACCATGACATGAACCAAATTCAATTTTGCTAATTCTTGAAGAATATCTATGTCGCGCAAAATCAAATTATTTTTTGTAATCATTCCAGCGGGATGACGAAATTTCAGCAGCACTTCCAACATCTGTCTTGTAATTTTCATCTTACGTTCAAGAGGCTGATAACAATCGGTATTGCCTGAAAACATAATCGGAGAAACCACCCAATTTTTATTCATGAATTGTTTTTCCATGAGTTGAGGCGCATTCGGCTTCGCAATAATCTTTCGTTCAAAATCTAATCCGGCACTGTAACCCCAATATTCGTGTGTATTTCTGGCATAACAATAAATACACCCGTGTTCACAGCCTTGATAGGGATTCATCGAATACATTCCGGGGATATCCGGACTCTTCACCACATTGATAATCTTCTTTGGATTTTCTATAAAAATCTGTGTTTTCTCATGACTCAAAAGTGGTTCGTCCAAGCCTTCAATGTGTTCTGTCACATACGTTCCTTTTAGAAAACGATTATCGGTATTGACTTGTGAGCCTCTACCTTTAAAGTAATTTGATCCGTTTTCATCATTTTCCATTTTACAAAATTATGACCAAAAAAATGAAAACACTGCCAAGAACCTTAGCATTTTCCCCGAAGGGGCTCCTTCGGAGAAAACTTTTTGATTTGGAAAAAAAAATAGATTACCTTTAATATATAAATTATATAGTATGACCTCTCGACTCAAAACAAACTCTTTATTTATAATATTGGGGCTATTTTCTTCTATAGTAGATGCTCAGGATACATTTATGGATTCTATCATTAAAACGCAAGGCAAACTTCCGCACCATATTTGGGAAGGCTCAGGCGATGATAATTTTGTTTGTTACAAACAAGCTCATCGCAATACTTTCTTTATAATTACAGGATTAATTATTGTTGTAGCGATAGTTGCAATCAAATTACTTTTGCTGAATAGAAAAACAAACAAAGTACTTAAATTACAAAATGAAATTATAGAAGAAAAAAACAAAAGCATTACGGATAGTATAAATTATGCAAAACGTTTACAAACAGCCATACTTCCTCCAAAAGATTTAGTAAATAGTGTTTTGCCCGAACATTTTATTACCTACCAGCCAAAAGACATTGTGAGTGGTGATTTTTATTGGGTATCACATCACGGAAATAAAATAATGGCTGCGGCTATTGATTGCACAGGACATGGCGTTCCGGGAGCCTTACTGAGTATTGTTGGACACAATGCTATTAATCAAACGGTGAACGAAATGGGAATACTACAACCTTCGAAAGTGTTGGACAGCATGAATACCATCATCAAAAAAATATTGCATCAAGATAAAGGAAGTGATATTAGAGATGGGATGGATATGGCGCTTTGCACCTTTGATAAAAATTCGAATGTACTGGAATATTCCGGAGCGAACAATCCGCTTTACGTGGTTTCAGATGGAAAACTAAGCATCACCAAAGCCTCTAAGCTAACTGTAGGCAGCATGGAGGAAGAAAAAGTAGAACCACCTATCAATCATTCGATACAATTAAAAAAAGGAGATTGTTTTTATATTTTCTCTGATGGCTTTGCAGATCAGTTTGGTGGAAAAGACAACAAAAAATTTAAGACGAGTCGCTTTCAAGACTTGTTGGTCTCTGTAAATTCTTTATCTATGGCAGAGCAACAAAAGAAAATTCAAAAAACATTTAAGGATTGGATTGGAAATAATGAGCAGGTGGATGACATATTGGTTATTGGAATACGAGCATAGTGTTGGTTGTTAGTTATTGGTTATTCGTTGTTAGGCTGATAGTTTGTAAAAATTGAAATTATTAACTTATTCATAACTCCAGAATTTGTAACGATTCCACTATACTTAAATGAAAAATATTCTTTTCCAACAACAAACAACTAGTAACTAACAACTAAGGTGCAACGCAAAATAATCCATATCGACATGGATGCCTTCTACGCATCTGTTGAACAACGCGATTTTCCAGAATATCGAGGGAAACCAATTGTTGTTGGTGGAAAACCTGAAGGCCGTGGTGGTGTGGTTGCGACAGCTAGTTACGAAGCACGTAAATTCGGAATTCGCTCTGCTATGCCTTCTAAAAAAGCATTACAACTTTGTCCTGATGCAATTTTTGTTTACCCCCGATTTGCTGCTTACAAAGAAGCATCACAAAAAATCAGAGAAATATTTGAGCGTTATACTGATTTGATAGAGCCATTATCATTGGATGAAGCATTTTTGGATGTAACCGAAAATAAAAAAGGAATTACTTCAGCGATAGAAATTGCGAAACAAATAAAAAATGCCATTCAGGAAGAAGTTAATCTAACAGCATCTGCAGGAGTTTCCAGCAGCAAGTTTGTTGCGAAGATTGCTTCCGATATGAACAAACCAAATGGCTTGACATTTATTTCTCCAGAAAAAATTGAAGAGTTTATGGAAAAACTTCCTGTGGAGAAATTTTTTGGAGTAGGAAAAGTAACTGCCGACAAAATGAAAGGAATGGGCATTCACAAAGGCATTGATTTAAAAAGAATGACCGAAGCAGATTTGATTCATTACTTTGGAAAAGTAGGTCGTTTTTATTACAAAATTGTTAGAGGTATTGATAACAGAGAAGTTCAGCCACACCGAGAAAGCAAATCATCGGGAGCAGAAGATACTTTTGCAGAAGATTTAACTACCATTGAAGAAATGAATGCTGAGCTAGACAATATTGCAGAGATTGTGGTGAAGCGTTTACAGAAGTACGATTTAAAAGGAAGAACCATCACACTCAAAATAAAGTATCACAACTTTCAGCAGATTACTCGCAACCATTCATTCAACTATCTTTTGAATGATTTGGAAACAATTTCTAGAACTGCGAAAGAGTTACTTGCGAAAACGGATTTAGAAAATAAAAAAGTAAGATTGTTGGGAATTTCACTTTCTAATTTTAATGATGCTGTTGTTCCGACTAAAAAAGTGAAGAATAAATTGCAGTTGGAGTTATTTTAATCAATCCAAACTGTATACACATCCGTTTCATTTCTTACAATGGCATTCACTTCAAAGCCGCCTTCTTGTGGAATAATTTCTTTTAAATCAAAAACCACACATTCTTTACTCAAACCCTCAAAGATTAAGGTGAATTTTTGTCCGGGTGATTTGGGCGTCCATTGAGGATAAAATGTCACATTAAAAGCCGTTACCAATTTTGCTTCTTTTCCTGTGCCATGCTCAATCAAAAAGGTGCTAGGCCAAATCCGATAATAGGCTTCTTGCCCGCATACACAATGTATGATGGTTTGCCCTTCTTCCGCCACCATGGTTTCGGTAGCGACTTCAGTTTCGGTTTGGGTTATTGGTTTGGTTGACATAATGGAACGCGGATTAGGGTGAAAACAGGGATAAAAAGGGATTTTTATTTTAAAGATTTGTTACGGAGCGTCATTGCGAGGAACGAAGCAATCTCTTCGTAAAGCTAATCACAAAGATTGCTTCGTTCCTCGCAATGACGTTCTAAAATTTATTTCAACAATGTATTCATCTCTCTTTTCCACACTTTATCTGCTTTATCAATTTTAATTTTATCGCAGCCTGTAAATGTAGCATATGCTTTTAATTTTTCTGCAAATAAATTGTTAAATGTTTTATCAGACTTAAATCCTTTTTCGAAATGCATGGATTTTATATAGAACACCTTGGATGCTCTATCTGCCTTCGGGTCGAAACGGCCTACAAATTTATCTCGAAACAAAACGGGCAGACAAAAATATCCGAATTTACGTTTCGGCTCCGGAACATAGCATTCCATTTGATAATCAAAGTCGAAAAGAGAAACAACACGTTTGCGTTGAATCAATATATTGTCAAAAGGAGAAAGCAATTGAATTTTATTTTCCAATTTTACATTTTCGATTGATTTTAATTGTTCTGCTGTTGTTATGTATTTTGCTTTATCATTTCCACTCAGCTCAATTTCAAACAAAGCACCATCTTTTAGAAGCCGCTTCAAGCCTTTATTAACAGATTCTTTCAAACCTTTTCTTAAATAAGCAATCTCCTTCTCCTCGACTATTCCGTTTGCTTCAACAGCTTTTTTTATAAGGTATTCTGCAAATTCTTTTTCAGTTGGTAAACCTGTATTTACGGTTGGAGGCAATACTCTTTCAGCTAAATCGTATACCTTTTGAAAACCTTGTCGCTTTGCCACCATCAGCTTTCCTTCCATAAACAATTGCTCTAAAGCTTTTTTAGCGGGCTTCCATTCATACCAGTTTCCTGGATCTTTTCTTTTACATTCAAAGTCTTTTGATTGCAAGGGTCCTTCTGCTTTAATTCTATCGAGCACATATCTATTCATTTTTTTATCTTGTCCGAACCAATGCGATTTACCTTCAACATATCCTTTTTTTACAAACAATGAAAAGCGATAATCGCTCATCGGGAGATAAGAAGCAGCATGGCTCCAATATTCAAAAACGGATTTATCTTTTTCAAGCAATTCGTTTAAATAGTTTTCTTTATAATCGGGTAAACGGCTCCAAAGTGTGTGATGGTGGGCACGAGCAGCAACCGAAAGTGTATCAATCTGAACATAGCCCAACTTTTCGATAGCAGAAAGGGTTCCCTCTTTCCCTTTTCCAAAATTGGGATTAACAAAACCTTGACTTTTCAGGATCAGGATTCTGGCTTGCTCAACAGATAATAGTGGATGCGTTTTCTTCAAAATATGCTGAATGGCTCGATTTATGAAGACCAAATTAAGGTTTTTTATTAAATTTGTCTAACTGACGGGAGGCAGGTTATTAAAGTTTTATTAATTATGTCGAAGTATTATTTTCTTTTTCTTTCGTTTCTGTCTCTCGGGCTATCGGCTCAGGACATTAATGCAATACAAAAACTCCCGATGAACGCGCTTCCCGGAACTGATTTTGTTGTCGAAACAGTTATCAACAAAGGAAAGTCGAACGGCTTCATGAAGTTTTTTCAAGAAATACCCGAAGGTTTAACAGCAACCGAAATAGAAAGCCAAACCGGTGCATTTACATTTGCAGATGGAGGAGCAAAAATTGTTTGGATAACGCCACCAACTGAGGAAACATTTACAATTAGTTACAAAGTAACAGTGAACGGAGGGGTTTCCGGATTAAAAGCATTGCCGGCAAAAATTTCATACGTTATTAATAACGAGCGTAAGACCTTTGATTTGCCTGCATTAAGCATTCAAATTGGAACCGCAAGTCCCCCTCTTAAAAAAGAAATTCCCAGTACTAATCCAACACCAAGTACTCCTGTTGCAAAAACAACACCTGTTACTACAGCACCTACAACCACTACTCCTGCTAAAACAACTACAACTCCTGAAATAAAAAAAGTGCTTCCTCCACCAACTCCAGCACAAGCAACGCCAAGCTTTTCAAAAGTACCAACAAGTGCTTTACCAGCATCCACGGGAAAAATGTATCGCGTACAAATTGGTGCTTTTTCTGCAAAACCAAAGATTGATGGCGTGCCGGAAGTAACAACACTTGTGTTGGACAATGGTATTACAAAATATTTTAGCGGAAATTATGTTACTTATGAAGAGGCGTTAAAGCGCAAAAAAGAAATGATAGACAAAGGTTTTCAGGGAGCTTTTATTGTGGCTTTTGAGAATGGGAAAATCGTAAAATAAATTCAAAAGAGCAAAAAGTTAAAAGTCAAAAGAAAAAACAAAAAAGACATAGACAAAAGGGAACGAAGACTATAAATAAAAAAGCTAGACAAAATTTGTCTAGCTTTTTTTACACAATTTTCTGTTTTTGACTTTTGAATTTCCTCTCTTCTGACTTATTAAAACCCTAGTTTCTTAGCAATCTCTTTCTTCACTCCATCTTTATGGAGCATGATGCTTGTTGTTTTGTATTTTACAAATGCTTCGGAAGCATAAAAGAATCCATCACAATCGTTTCCTTTAACTCCCCAAGAGTTTTTAACGATGTAATATTTGGTTCCATTTTGATCTTTTACAATTCCTACAATGTGCATTCCGTGGTCATCTTGCGTTTCGTAATTATCAAACGCTTCCTGACGTATTTCTTGCGTAATATTTTTTTGTTTCCCCGGGCTCAAAACAACAGAATCGATACTTTCTTTTTTCATATCACCCCATTCTAAATCAGGAACAACCGCTACTCCATTTTTGAAAGAAAAACCTTTTTCAGAAACATCAGCTCCCCAAGCAATTGTATAGCCTGCCATTAAAGCGTTGTCCATCACTTCAATCATTTCATCCACTGGTAAGTTATATACTTGAGAAGAAGCCCAATTATCAGGCACTTCCAAAACAAATTTTGAATAGAATGGATGATGAGAAAAAGAAGAGATTTCAATGTAGTTGTTTGCATTTATTCCAAGCATATCTCTGAAAGAAACAGGAGTATACTGTTTTCCTTCATACGTAAATGATTTAGGAACAGTGCCTAAATATGCATCCAATGTGCCGTTAAATGCTTTTTTCCAAGCAACACCGGGCTTAGGTCTTTTGATAACGTTTTCAACCATTGATTTTGTTAAGGCATCCAATTCACCATGATTAATTTTTTTCTCACCATTTACATCTTTTTCACCATTTTCAAAACCCGAGTAAACAACTTGAGGAACCAATCCTGAATCTTTCACTACCTGCATGACATCATGGAATGCCCCTCCTTCGCCAAAATTAACAGCACCATGCATACGAACATATTTATCTGCTTTCATATTATAGGCAGTATGTACGATGAACATTTCAGAAAGATTTACTTTAGGCTTTCCCATCCGCAGTAACTCCGATTCAATAAAAGACAAAGAAGAGAATGTCCAGCAAGTTCCGGAAGAACCTTGATTTTGAACAGCAAGAGCATCTAAATTTTTAACGACAGTAAATGTATATTTTCCGTCCTTTTTGTTGGTAAGTGTTTGAGCTGTGATTGCTGAAGTAGCTAACATCACGAAAGACAGAAACACCGTTTTTTTGATAGTCATTGTTTGAGAGATTTGTTTGTACTAATTTACGTTTTAAAAAAGCTTTATTTGTGAATTTATGATGAGCGGTTGACAACAAACATTATTGGTAAAATTAGTTGGAAGATTGGAAGGTTGTAAGGTTTGAAAGTTTGTTTTATAAATACTATTTTTTGCTATCAAATACCCAAACAACTTTTTAACTTTTGACTTTCCCCTCTTTTGACTTTCCTTACGCTTGTGCCGTTGGTCCACCAAAATTCATTGGTAGCACATTTGGCATATCTGTATCTTTTATGACACCATGTGTTTGTTCGAATTTTGAAATATTATCTTTCAATGCTTTCATCAAACGTTTAGCATGTTGAGGTGTTAATACGATACGGGATTTAACTTTAGCTTTAGGAACGCCCGGCATCATTCTTACAAAATCAACTACAAATTCGGAATTTGAATGTGTGATGATGGCAAGGTTAGAATAAATTCCTTCTGCAACTTCTTCAGAAAGTTCGATATTCAATTGGTTGTTTTGATTTTGCTCTTCCATGGTTTTATTTTTTATTTCTTTCTATTAGTAAAAGAGGGACTCACATTTCTGTTGTCCCTCTTCATATTATTTAGCATTCGCTACAATTCGTAATTCGTATTATTCGTACAAATTCGTAACCTGCCTACCGGCAGGCAGGTTCGATGGCTAAGCTTCTTCTTCCATTGCTTCTTTTTTAGAAGCCAATAAACGATCGTACTCTTCTTGTGAACCAACAATCATTTTGTCGTAAGCTCTTAAGCCAGTACCTGCAGGAATTAAATGTCCAACAATTACGTTTTCTTTTAATCCTAATAAGTAATCTACTTTTCCGCTTACAGCAGCTTCGTTTAAGACTTTTGTAGTCTCTTGGAAAGATGCAGCACTCATGAAGCTGTTGGTTTGCAATGATGCACGTGTGATACCTTGTAATACTTGGCTTGATGTAGCAGGAATTGCTTCACGTGCTTCAATGATTTTCATATCTCTGCGTTTCAATGAAGAATTTTCATCTCTCAATTTACGTGCACTGATAATTTGACCAGCTTTGTATAAGGTTGAATCGCCCGGCTCAAGAACTAAAACTTTAGCATATAAACTATCGTTCTCTTTCATGAACTCAGATTTGTTCACCAATTGTTTTTCTAAGAAAATTGTATCACCCGCTTCGCTGATGTCTACTTTACGCATCATCTGACGAACGATTACTTCAAAATGTTTATCGTTGATTTTCACACCTTGTAAACGATACACCTCTTGTACCTCATTTACCAAATACTCTTGAACAGCAGTTGGTCCTTTGATAGCAAGAATATCGCTAGGAGTAATTGCACCATCTGACAATGGCTCACCCGCTTTAATGAAATCATTTTCTTGAACAAGAATGTGTTTCGACAATTGAACAAGATATGTTTTCTTTTCACCTGTGCGTGATTCAACATGTACCTCACGATTACCACGTTTAATTTTTCCGAAAGAAACGATACCATCAATTTCAGAAACCACTGCTGGGTTACTTGGATTACGTGCTTCAAACAATTCGGTTACACGAGGTAAACCACCAGTGATATCACCTGTTTTACCAGATGAACGAGGAATCTTCACAAGGATTTGACCTGCTTCAATTTTCGCAGAATCATTTACAATGATGTGGGCCCCAACCGGAATGTTGTATGTACGTAATATTTCTTTACTAACTACAATCTTGATAGAAGGGTTCTTCGATTTATCGCGACTCTCAACAATTACTTTTTCTTTAAAGCCTGTTTGTTCATCGGATTCTTCACGGAAAGTAATACCTTCTTCCACATTTTCAAATTCGATTTTACCAGCGAATTCGGAAACGATAACCGCGTTATACGGATCCCAATCACAGATTAAATCTCCTTTTTTAACTTTCGCCAAATGTTTCACATAAGCTTGTGAACCATAAGGAATGTTTCCTGTAGTTAAAACAATTTTTGTGTTTGCGTCAATGATGCGCATCTCAGCTGAACGACCAATTACTACATCAACGGTTTGTCCATCAGGATTTTTACGTTTTACAGTTTTTAGTTCGTCAATTTCGATGATACCATCGTATTTCGCTTCAATTTTATTTGCTGTAGTAGTGTTAGATGCAGTACCTCCAACGTGGAATGTACGCAATGTTAACTGTGTACCCGGCTCACCAATTGACTGAGCTGCGATAACACCTACTGCTTCACCTTTTTGAACCATGCGACCTGTAGCCAAGTTACGTCCGTAACATTTTCCACAAACACCATTTTTGCTTTCGCAGGTTAATACCGAACGAATTTCAACAGACTCGATTGGAGATTCAGAAATTATTTTTGCATAATCTTCTGTCAACTCTTCACCTGCATTGATAATTAAATCACCTGTTAATGGATGATATACATCGTGTACAGTTGTTCTGCCTAAAATTCTATCGTATAGTGATTCAACCACCTCATCATTTTTCTTTAATGGAGTAGCAATCAATCCACGCAATGTTCCACAATCTTCTTGTGTAATAATTACGTCTTGCGCAACGTCAACTAAACGTCTTGTCAAGTAACCTGCATCGGCAGTTTTCAAGGCTGTATCGGCAAGACCTTTACGCGCACCGTGAGTAGAAATGAAATACTCAAGGATGGATAAACCTTCTTTAAAGTTAGAGATAATTGGATTTTCGATAATCTCTCCACCACCTGCACCTTTTTGCGGTTTCGCCATCAATCCACGCATTCCACCTAACTGACGAATTTGTTCTTTAGAACCACGGGCACCTGAATCCAACATCATATACACCGGGTTGAAACCTTGACGATCGTTTGTCAATGTGTTCAACACTTTCGCAGTGATGCGAGAGTTTGTATGTGTCCAGATATCAATTACCTGATTGTAACGTTCGTTGTTGGTAATAAAACCCATGTTGTAGTTTGCAACTACTTCATCCACTTGCGCATTTGCGTCAGCAATCATTTTACCTTTATCTTCAGGAACGATAACGTCACCCAAGTTAAATGATAAACATCCACGGAATGCACTCATGAAACCTAATGTTTTCATTTCGTCAAGGAACTTAGCTGTTTTTGCCATACCCGTTTCCTTCACAATGTTACCAATGATATCACGTAATGATTTCTTAGTTAACAATTCATTGATGTAACCAACTTCTTTAGGAACAACTTGATTAAACAAGATACGACCAACAGTAGTTTCAATTAATTTGTTTACCAATTTATCACCTTCTTTCACTTCCAAACGAACTTTCACCCAAGCATGTAAATCAACACGTTTTTCGTTGTAAGCAATAATGGTTTCTTCAGGAGAGTAAAAAGTTAAACCTTCACCTTTTACAACTTCAGTTTTTGTATTTTTCTTCCCTTTGGTCATGTAGTATAAACCGAGCACCATGTCTTGAGAAGGAACAGCAACCGGAGCGCCATTCGCAGGGTTCAAGATATTGTGAGAAGCAAGCATCAACAATTGTGCTTCCAAAATAGCAGCATGTCCCAATGGAACGTGAACCGCCATTTGATCCCCGTCAAAATCCGCGTTAAATGCGGTACATGTTAATGGGTGCAATTGAATCGCTTTTCCTTCAATTAATTTTGGTTGGAAAGCTTGGATACCTAATCTGTGCAATGTTGGGGCACGGTTCAAAAGAACTGGATGTCCTTTTAAAATGTTCTCCAA
>JAHEYB010000060.1 GCA_023251805.1 Bacteroidota bacterium
GGTAAACAAGGAATATGTTGGATTTACTATAAGAGGAATTTCATAGCTGGTATCAGCTGGTGAGCAAGAGCCTGAAACGATACACTGGTATAGATATC
Organism: Bacteroidota bacterium; assembly: GCA_023251805.1. Lineage (GTDB taxonomy): Bacteria > Bacteroidota > Bacteroidia > 2-12-FULL-35-15 > 2-12-FULL-35-15 > 2-12-FULL-35-15. Next base: position 99 of record JAHEYB010000060.1, read on the forward strand.
CGTTCATGCTTGTTGAAGCAGGATTGATAGAAAGAGTTTGAGTAGTAACTCCGGTATAGGGAGAAGTGTTGGTTAAATTGCTATATCCGCTTCCTTGATTCACTTGCCATTGATAGCTAATTCCTGTTCCACTTGAAGTAATTCCAATAGTGGTTGCATTACCATCACACACCACTACAAAATTAGGTTGAGCAGAAATGTTTGGCAACGTATTTATTGTTAATGTAACAATTGAACTGCTTATGTTTGGTGCACAACTACCACTAACTATACATTGATACGTATACCCATTTAAAGAAACATTTCCTGTAATTACTAAACTTGCAGTAGTTTCTCCTGAATATGGCAAACCACTTGGTACATTAATAAACCCTGAACCATCATTTACTTGCCATTGATAAGCTAAACCTGTTCCTGCAGCATTCACCAAAATGGTTCCGTTATTACCTTCACAAATTATAGTATTACTTGGTTGTGTAGTTATGCTTGGCGCAGAATTGATTTTTAGCAAAACAACGATGCTTGTATCATCCGGAGCACAGCCATTTGTAACTATGCAACGAAAAGTACTATTGTCTAATGTCAAAGGAACACTTGTAATATTTAATAAATCGGTTGTTACTCCCGAAAATGGCGCCACATTACTTAAATTAACAAAACCAAGACCTTGGTCCATTTGCCACTGATAGCTCAAACTTGGTCCAGTTACCACTACTTGAAAAAAGGTATTTGCATTTTCACAAACTACCACATCGGAAGGCTGAGAAGTAATAACAGGAGGAGTACAACCTGCAGCAAAAAGTTTTGATGCAAGTAAAAAAGATGCAAAAAGCGAAACAATTGATTTCATTATAAAATTATTGGTATGTAAAAATAAGAATTAAACCCTTACGCCAATGATACAAACATCATCTATTTGCTCTAGGTCTTTTTTCCAATTTTCAAAAGCTTTATCCAAAATCGTTTTTTGTTCTTCAAGAAAATATTGTTGCGACTTAATTAACAATTCTTCCAGTTGCTTGTATTTAAATTTCTTTCCTTTTTCTCCTCCAAATTGATCAGCATAACCATCCGTAAAAATATAAATAGTATCGCCTTTCTCCAGTTGAAAGGAATGATTGGTAAATGGTTTTCGATGCTCAAAAGCGCCTATTGGCTGTTTATTAGCCGTTGTTATTTCCATTTTTCCATTCCTACAAATCCAAAGCGGATTATTTGCTCCCGACCACTCCAACATTCTTTTTGAAACATCCAAACAGCAAAGTGAAATATCCATTCCATCCTTTACTTCATTTTCGCTTCTTGCTCCATAGGAGTCCTTACGGACAAACGTTTCTTCCACCAGTTTTGTAAGCTTATCAAGTATTGCTGCAGGTTGTGATAAGCCAAATTCTTTAACAGCACGATTGAGTCCACTGTTGCCTACAACACTCACCATTGCTCCCGGAACACCATGTCCTGTGCAATCTACCGCGGCAAACAAAACTTTGTCGGCACTGTTTTCTAACCAATAAAAATCACCACTAACAATATCCTTGGGCTTAAATAAAACAAAAGATTCCGATAGATGCTGTTTAATTACTTTGTTTGGAGGAAGAATGGCATTTTGAATCCGCTTCGCATATGTAATGCTATCGTGTACTTCTTTGTTTTTTTCTTCAATAATTACTTTCTGACGAGTGATTTCAATGTTGGCTTGTTGCTTTTGGCGATAACTTCGAAAAATGTAAATAGCAAAAAACATTAAAATCAGCGCAAGCAGACTTACTCCGACAATAATTATTTTTTGTTGATTTTTTTCTTCTTCAGCAATTGCATCTTTTTTCTCTTGTTCTTTTTCTTTTGCAAGCAGTTCTTTATCGTACTCGAAGCGAGCTTCCTGCTTTCCTAAATCTTTTTCTTTATTTTCATTCAACACGGTATCCTTCAAATCAGAGTACATTTTTTGAAACACAAACGCATCGTTGTATTTTCCCATTCTAAAAGAAATATCAGCCATGGTTTGAAATGATTCATAAAGTTCCTTTTGAGTTTTTAATTGATTTCCTATTTCAACAGCATTTTTATACTGAGCAAGTGCTAATACATATTCTTGTTTTTTATAGAAAGCATTTCCTAAGCTTCTATACACTTGCATAAGGGCATAATTGTTTTCCAGCCTTTTGCAAATAGGCAAACATTCAAAAAGATAAACTTCTGCGCTATCAAGCAGATTCTTTTTTATTTCTTGATAGCTGAGCTTTGAAAATTGAGGATAAAATGCAACCAAACTATCCAATGGCATTTCCGACAACTCAATAAACGTTCCGCCCAAATTATTTAAAGAGCCGGCCAGAGATAAATCGTCACCTACAATTTTTCTCTTAGTTTCCAAGCCAAGTTTGTGGTATTTCAAAGCAATAGAATATCGCCCTAAGTTGTAATAAACATTTGCAATGTTATTGTAGCAAATCCCCACTCCATATTGCCTATTCATTTTTTTGTTTAATTCAAGTGCTTTAAAATTAAATTCCAATGCTTTATTATATTCATGTTGATAGTCATAAATACTGGCAATATTGGTGTAAGCACTAATTAGTCCGTTTTGATAAGCAACGGATTCGGAAGCTTTCAAGCATTGAAGATAATATTGGAGCGCTTTGGGATAATTACTGAGATAATCGTAAACAAAACCTATGTCGTTATTAGCAGCGGCAACAAACGTAATAGGAATAGTATCTTTTGGATTTGTTAGCGACCATATTTCATAAGCAGCCAAACATTTTTCATAAAAAGGAATAGAACCTTGATAATCGTTTTGATAATACTTTACATTTCCAAGGTAATGATAGGCCAGCCCTGTTCCTCTAATAAAACGCACTTTTACAGCTAAATTCAGCGCTTGATTTGCATAGTTTAATCCATCATCAAATTTAGTCTCAGCAATATAATAATTACTCAACCTATTCAATACGTTTACTTTATTTGAATCATTTTTTAATTGGGGCAGGATTTTTAATAAGGAGTCTATTGCTTTTTGCTGAGCAAAAGCAGAAAATGAAAATGTCAGTACAAAAAAATATGGGAGTAGTTTTTTTATCACAACATAATTTTTGATGTTGTGTAAATATAAAACAATAGACGTTTATTGCAAATGAATAAATGATTAAAAGGTTAAGTAAACATTACATTGAAAATAAGCAGACCCCGACATGCATCGGCATAAACAAGAAAAACTGCGCTAAGTAATATAATAACAGCTACCATTAATGAGATCCCGATTTGCATCGGGATAAGAAAGAAAAGCTACGCTAAGTAATATAATAACACTACCATTAAGCATATCCCGATTTTCATCGGGATAAGAAAGAAAAGCTGCGCTCAGTCTTTCTAATAACAAAAAAGCGCTCCACAGTACGGGAGCGCTTTTTTCTAAAAAACCATGGCGTGGGTTTTTAGATTTTGAAAGTCGCGTAAGACTTACAAAATATTTTTAATAATTATTCAGACTTTTTAGTCGATTTTTTTTCTGTTGCTTCCATGTCTGCTTTAAGACTAGAAAGAACATCCATATCGCCTAGTGTTGTTTTTTCAACACTGTCTTTTACTTTTTTAACGGCTTTTTTCTCTTCTTCTCCTGCTGCTTTCTTTTCAGAAACAACTGTTGCTTTTTCAGCAGCTGCTACTTCTTCATTGATTTTGCTGTGGGAAACGATGATTTTTTTGCCTTCTTTGTTAAACTCAAGAACTTTGAATTCCAATACTTCTTCTGCTTTAGCTGAAGAGCCATCCGGTTTTACCAAGTGACGCGTTGGGCAGAAAGCTTCAACACCATAAGGCATAGAAACGATTGCACCTTTTTCCATCACACTGATAATTGTTCCTTGGTGTAAAGAATTTTCTGTAAAGATTGTTTCAAACACATCCCATGGATTTTCTTCCAATTGTTTGTGTCCTAAGCTCAATCTGCGGTTTTCACCATCAATTTCTAAAACAACTACATCAATTTTATCACCTATTTTAGTGAATTCAGATGGATGTTTGATTTTTTTAGACCATGACAAGTCAGAGATGTGGATCAATCCGTCAACACCTTCTTCTAATTCAACAAAAATACCGAAATTGGTAAAGTTGCGAACGGTAGCAGCGTGTTTAGAACCTTTTGTGTATTTAGTAATTACATTGCTCCATGGATCAGGCATTAATTGTTTAATACCTAATGACATTTTACGTTCTTCACGATCAAGTGTTAACACAACCGCTTCTACTTCATCACCCACTTTTAAGAAATCGTGAGCAGTGCGTAAATGCTGGCTCCAGCTCATTTCCGAAACGTGGATTAAACCTTCAACACCTTGTGCAATTTCAACAAAAGCACCATAATCAGCTATAACAACTACTTTTCCTTTTACTTTATCACCGATAGCTAATTCAGCTTTCAAACCATCCCAAGGATGTGCAGAAAGTTGTTTTAAGCCCAATGCAATACGTTTTTTCTCGTTATCGAAATCAAGAATAACCACATTGATTTTTTGATCCAACTTAACAATTTCTTCAGGATGGTTGATACGTCCCCAAGATAAATCGGTAATGTGAACCAATCCGTCAACACCACCTAAATCGATGAACACACCATAAGAAGTAATGTTTTTAACAGTTCCTTCCAATACTTGTCCTTTTTCTAATTTAGAGATGATTTCTTTTTTCTGTTGTTCTAATTCCGCTTCAATTAATGCTTTGTGAGAAACTACAACGTTTTTGAACTCATTGTTGATTTTCACAACTTTAAATTCCATTGTTTTTCCAACATATACATCATAATCACGGATAGGCTTCACATCAATTTGTGAACCCGGTAAAAATGCTTCAATACCAAACACATCGGCAATAAGACCGCCTTTAGTACGACATTTAACATATCCTTTGATAATTTCATCATTATTAAGAGCTTGGTTAACACGCTCCCACGATTTCATGGCACGAGCCGTTTTGTGAGAAAGGATTAACTGACCGCTTTTATCTTCTTGAGATTCAACATATACTTCAACAATATCTCCGATTTTTAAATCGGGATTGTAACGAAATTCTGTTAACTGAACAACACCATCCGACTTGTAACCAATGTTTACAACTACTTCTTTGTTGTTTTTTGCAACTACTTTACCATCAATGATTTCGTTTGCTGCAACTGATTTAAGAGTTTTTTCATAAAGAGAATCGTATTTTTCACGATCTGCTTGTGTGTAGGTTTCTCCTTTGTTTCCTACTGCATTCCAATCGAATGCTTCTAATGATACTGGTGCTTCTACTAATTCTGCCATTTTAATTTTCCGAATAAAAGATGCTTCGGAGGCTTTGGTTTTGTATCCAATTAATTGATTATCAATTTAATTGAAGAGGTTAATACTAATTTTTATTTATTCCTTTTTTAAAGGGACACAAAGATACTTAATTCTGTTCTATCTCCAAGCATAATTTTCAAATTTTTATAATTCTTTTTTAAAAGAAGATATTAATCGAATTAAAACTTTAGTAAATAGTCGCAATATATTAATAATCAAGTATTTATATAATTTTTAGGATTTTTGAATTCAAAGCTTTAAATTTGAGTATGCATTTAAAACTCGGTGCCATTTCAAAACTACTTTTCCTATTTTTTAGCCTTTTGGGAATTGCAAAAAACAGCTTTTCTCAAAATGATGGAAACGGTAAAATTGTAGCATTTCATCCTTCCGCTGGAAATACAATCACATTAGAAGAAAAAAAAACATTTGAAATTTTTTCAGAATACAGCGATTCCCTGTTTCAATCGGCACAACTCGTTAAATATTCGGCTGACAATTATTCAGTACTTATAAAGACAATAAGTGGGGAATCATTTGAAAAACCAATCGCTATAAAAGAGTTGGATGATATCTACGCAAGAATAGAAAAAGTAAAACCGGCTAAGTCACTTACAAAACCTGAGGAGGATTATGTAGAAGAAAAACAAACATCCGATAAGAAAATAAAAAAAGACAATCGTTCCGAAACAGGCTATATTGTTGGAGAAATTGTTCTACAAGTTTTATTTGTGTTTTTAGAAATACTTGCGAAGACCTATTGATTTAGTGCTTAAATTTATAAAGCCATCTTTTTGCACTCTCCTCGTTATCAAACATCTTAAAAGGAACAATCTGAGATTTATAAAAAATATTAAAAAAGTTCACAATTAGTCGAGTTGCCAAACTGGTACTAACAATTGCAGATGCAATAAAAAAATCCTTTCCATTAATAGCGGCATAGTCTCTGCCTTCTTTATCAATAGTCACATTTTCTCCAGTTGTCATTAACTGAAGAACTTTATTGTTTTTATTGATACCCATTTGAGTATATGCATCGAAACAATTTTTTACTTCTTCTGCCTCCAATTCAGCATTTTCCTGAATATCAACACGCAATATTCCTTCCTCATCAAGCCATATTTCCGAATGCTTTGTTTTAAGAGGCTGTATTTTTGTTTCCATAAATAGAAGAATCGTTGCTGTAAAAGTATTTCAAAAAAAGATAATTGACAAATTTAATATTCAAGAGCAATGGGAAATTTACTATATATTTTATAAATCGTAAAAATCAAAACCTTTTGTTATTTTTGCGACCATAAAATAATATATGGATCAAGATTTATTAGTAAAAAAGTCGACTTTACCGGGAGCAGGAAAAGGATTATTCACAAAAAAAGACATAAAAAAAGGCGAAAGGATAATTGAATATCTAGGAGAGATAATTACGGAGGCGGAACTAGATAGAAGAGCTGAAAAAGACATTTTTGGATATGCCTTTTTTATCAGCAAACGAAAATGCATTGATGCATACTATACTCCCGATGAACTTGCACGTTATGCAAACGATGCGAGAGGATTAAAACGAATAAAAGGCTTGCGAAATAATTCCTGCTACGATGTTTACAAAAACTCGGGCTGGATAAAAGCTGAAAAAAACATAAGAGCCGGTGAGGAAATTTTTGTAAGCTACGGAGCTCAGTATTGGCGAGACATCCGCCACAATATCGAACTCGAAAAAACAAAAATTGATAGAAAGAAGAGTAAATAAATATTTTTCATACATTTACAAGATACTCTTGTAAGCCTTTATGAAAAAAAATTCTTTCTATTTAATTATTCTACTTATTTGCCTTTCTGCAAATACCATTCTTGCGCAAAAAAATGTTCAGGCACAAATTGATAGCCTGGAGGCTGTTCTAAAAACTGCTGCCCCTGATACCGGAAAAATTTCTACCATGCTAAAGCTGGGTGCCATCTATCAACATGTGGACCCAAACAAAATGAGCGCAATGGTAAATCAAGCGCTGAGTTTATCAAAAGAATTAAGGAGTGATGAATGGATTGCTGAATCATTGTTTTTAGATGGTGTTTATCAAAACGATAGAGGAAATTTTGCTGCTGCAAAAAAAAGATATCAAGAAGCCTTAATTCTTTTCGAAAAAGAGAAAGACCAGATCAGAGCTGCCTCCACCATTTATAGCATGGGTGTGCTTGAAGTGTATACCGGTGATTATGCTCAGGCAAATGAGAAGTTTTTTAAGACTCTTAAAATTTATGAATTTTTAGATGACAAAAAATTGATGAGCAATTGCTTTGCAGCTATTGGCAATGTTTACGGGCGACAAGGGAATAATAACAAAGAATTAGAGTTTCACTTGAAAAGTTTGAAACTTAGAGCAGAAATGAAAGACAACTATGGCATTTCTGCCAGTTATATCAACATTGGAAATGCTTATGGTCGAAGACAACAATTTGATACTGCCCTATCCTATTATTTCAAAGGGCTCAAGATTGCTGAAGAAATGAAAAATCAGAAGTGGATTTTAAATAGCTTAGGCAACATTGGTTCGGTATATGCATTGCAAGGCAAACATAAAGAAGCATTAAAATATTTATCAAAAGGTTTATTTATGGCAGAAAATATTGGTGACAAAAAATCACTTTGTACTTTTTTAAATACCATTGGGCAGTGTTATTTTAACTTGAAAGATTATTCCAATGCAAAAGCTTATTACGAAAGGTCTTTGTCTATTGGCATTCAAACAGGCAACAAAGAAGAAATAAAGACTTCTTATTTAAATTTGGCAGAATTAGCCAACAAAAGCGGAGATTATAAAAGTGCTTACGATTACCACATTTCTTATACAAATGTAAAGGACAGCATTTTAAATCAAGAGAATAGCGCGCAAATAAATGATATGCAGGCAAAGTACGATAGCGAAAAGCAAGAACAACAAATTGCATTGTTAAACAAAGACAAAGAAATTCAAACAGGGAAATTTAAACAACAACGCATTGTCACTTGGTCGATTGGCGCAGGATTATTTATTGTGCTCATCCTTACCTTTTTTATTTTCCGCCAATTTAAAGAAAAGCAAAAAGCAAACATTGCGCTGCAATCAGCCTATCAAGAAATTGAAGTGAAAAACAAAGATATTACTGACAGTATAAATTATGCTAAACGAATTCAGACTGCTATTCTTCCTTCGGTTGAAAACATTCAGAAATACTTGCCTCACTCTTTTATCATTTATCAACCCAAAGATATTGTCAGCGGAGACTTTTATTGGTATGCCGAAAAAGATAATCGTTTTATTATAGCTATTGCAGACTGTACAGGGCATGGTGTTCCCGGTGCATTTATGAGCATGGTTGGGAATGATATTCTTACTCAAATTGTAATTGAAAAAGGAATCACAAAGCCAAATTTGATTTTAACCAGTTTGCATGATGGCGTAAAAAAATCCTTGAAACAAGACACCACATCAAGTGATACAAAAGATGGAATGGATATAGCCATAGTATCATTTGATAAAACAAACTATTGCAATATTGAATATGCCGGTGCCCTTCGTCCACTTTGGCTTGTAAAAAGCGACAACAAAGAAATTATTGAATACAAAGCTGATAAGCATTCCATTGGTGGCGCCTACTCTGCTGATGCAAGAGAGTTTACTAATCATGAAATAAAATTAATAAAAGGAGATGCATTTTATCTGAGTACTGACGGATATGCAGACCAGTTTGGTGGCGAACAAGGTAAAAAAATGATGACTAAGAACATGAAAGAATTGCTCATCAGCATGCACTCTAAGCAAATGTTGGAACAAAAACATATACTGGAAACTAATTTCGAAAACTGGAAAGGAAACAGAGAGCAGGTGGACGATGTTTTAGTATTTGGAGTTACAATTTAGTTTTTGCAATACTATCTTTATGTAATAAAACATGCCTTTAAAACATAGCATTACCCTGTTTTTTTTTCTTTTATGTTTCTCATCTTTTTCTCAAGGAGTAAAAATTGATTCCTTAGTACAACTTGTTTCCGAAACAAAATCTGACACAACAAAAATTAATTCTCTAAATGAACTTTCCTGGCAGCACATCAATACAGGTAATTATGAACTTGCTTTAAATTTTGCGAATCAAGCAATCGATTATTCGAAGGAAATAATTCATTCCTCCGCACTTCCTAAACCTATTGCACTTGCCATCAAAAACAATCTTGGTAAATCATATAACTATCTTGGAATTATCTATAAATATCAAGGTGATTACGACAAGGCCTTGGAATTTTATTTTAAATCCCTAAAAATAAAAGAAGAAACATCTGATAAAAACGGAATGGCGGCTTCATACAATAATATTGGAACCATATACACCAGCAAAAGTTATTATGATAAGGCCTTGGAATTTTATTTTAAATCGCTTGCTATTTTTGAAGAACTAAATGACAAAAATGGTATGGCAGCTTCTTATAACAACATTGGAAATAATCATTATTTAAAAAAGGACTATGACAAAGCCTTGGAGTTTTATTCCAAATCATTAAAAATTAGAGAGGAAAGAGGAGATAAAAAAGGCATGGCAAAATCGTATAATAATTTCGGACTTATTTATTCGGTTCGAAAAGAGTATGATAAATCACTTGAATACTATTTTAAAGCATTGGCTATACGCACATCCATTAACGACAAAAACGGAATGACCTCGTCTCATAGGAATATAGGTGATGTGTATTTGTTTCAAAAAAAACCAACTGAAGCAAAAAAACATTTACTTCAAGCACTAAGCATTGCTACAGAAATTAGCGCGAAACCTTTGTTAATTGATACCTATCAAAGTCTTTCTCGCTGCGATTCATCATTGGGAGATTACAAAGGAGCTTTTCAATATTATCGCTTGTACAGCACAACAAAAGATGCTGTATTCAATGAAGAAAGCGACAAAAGTTTGACTGAAATGCAGACAAAATATGAAAGTCAAAAGAAAGAAAAAGAGATTGCACTTTTAAGTAAAGAAAAAGAAAAACAGGCAGGAATAGCAGCAGCCGAAAGCAAAAGACAAAGACAAATATTATTTTTTATTTCTGGAATTTTAGCTCTAGTTGTTATATTTTCCTTTTTTATGTACAGAGGAAACCTTCAAAAGAAAAAGGCAAATAAAATTATTTCTGCTCAAAAAATAGAAGTAGAAAAACAGCGTGATTTGATTGGGATTAAAAACAAAGATATCACTGATAGTTTAAATTATGCAAAACGGATTCAAACAGCCATTCTGCCCTCTGAAGAAAACATTCAAAAACATTTATCTGAATTGTTTATTATTTATCAGCCAAAAGATATTGTTGCAGGTGATTTTTACTGGATGGAAGTTAAAGGAGATTTAATTCTTTTAGCAGCAGCAGACTGCACAGGTCATGGTGTCCCAGGAGCAATGGTAAGTGTAGTTTGTTCGAACGCACTGAACCGAACAGTAAAAGAATTTGGCATTACAGAACCAGGAAAAATATTGGATAAAGTAAGAGAATTGGTGATTGAAACATTTGTTCGCAAAGACTCCTACGGAGAGAAAAGCGAAAGCGAAGTAAAAGATGGAATGGATATCTCATTGTGTTCCATTAATAAAAACACGTACGAATTAAGATGGGCTGGGGCAAATAATCCATTATGGTATTTTCATAATCACGAACTGAAAGAAATAAATGCAGACAAGCAGCCAATTGGAAAAACCGACAACCCATTACCATTTACTACTAATTCCATTCAGATGAATAAAGGCGAACAAGTTTATCTTTTTACGGATGGTTATGCGGATCAATTTGGTGGTGAAAAAGGGAAAAAGTTCAAGTATAAACAACTTCAGCAATTATTATCAGATAACAAAGAAAAATCGATGCCGGAACAAAAAATAATTTTAGATGAAACTATTGAAAAATGGAAAGGGAATCTAGAACAAGTAGATGATATTTTAGTTATAGGCATTCGTCTTTAATCATTTAACAATGAAAAAAACTTAACAAAAAATTGCTCTTTAAAAAAATGATATTTTGGTAAATCATTTTCAAAAGTGGAAATTAAATTGGAAACAAGTGGGCGGTGTACTTGTTTTTAGTGATTGAATCTAAATTATACTCAATGCATAAAAAATTTATTCTCTACTTTTTATTCTTATTAAGTGCCTCTCTATATTCGCAAGATAAACGAGCAATTGATAGTTTAATAACTATAACAAAAAATGCACAATATGACACCACAAAAGCAAGAGCATTTTGCTTGTTGTGTTATGAATACAGTACATCTGATAGTATTTTATCGAAACAATATGCTGACAAAGGCATTGAATTGGCTAAAAAAATTAATTTTCAAGAAGCAACAGCTCAATGTTTATATAACCTATCTCAATTGTATTTCGAAAAATCAGATTACATCTCCTCTATAGATTGTCTTCAAAAAGCAATTGCTATTCGTAAAAAACTAGGAGATACGAAACGCCAAGGAAATGGCACAAGAGATCTTGGAACTTGTTATTTAAAGCTTGGTAAATATGATCTGAGCTTGAAATATTATATAGAAGCACTGCAACTTTTTGAATCAATTGATAGCAAGAATTCCATTTACAATACCAACTGCGCAATTGCGGAAGTATATTATTTAGATGGAAATTACATTGAAGCAATAAAGCAATTAGAAAATGCTTTGAAAATATCTAAAGAAATAAACGATTCCCTATACATTTCAAATGCATATATGAACCTCGGCTTATTGCATGGTGAAAACAATCAGTTTGAAAAAGGTCTATCTTATTTAAAAGAAAGTTTGAAAATTTGTGAAAAATTAAACCAAAAAGAAACATTAGAGGGCATTTTCCTAAACCTGGGTTTACTCTATGCTAAAGTGGGCGACAACAAAAATGCCATTTTATATTACGAAAAGTGTTTAAAAATAGCAAGGGAAGAAAATATTGAAGAAGACATAGCAATTGTACTCAGTAATTTGTCTCAATTAAACATTAAAATGGGGAATTACGATCTAGCGATAAAATTAGGCGAACAAAGTTTGGAACTATCAAAAAAGATAAAATTAAAAGATAAAATAAAAGATGCGACAGAAAATTTAGCCGAAGCACACAGCAAACTTGGGAATTTTGAAAAAGCATTCATGTATCAAAAGATAAATTCTGACATGAAAGATTCGTTGTACAACGAAGATAGACAAACGACTATTGCAGAAATTCAAACGAAGTACGATACCGAAAAAAAAGACAATGAGATAAAATTGTTGAACAAGGACAAAGAATTGCAAGATGCCGAACTTCAGAAAAATCAAACACAACGTACCGCATTAATTATTGGTTTTTCACTCGCAATTTTGCTTGTTGTTTTCATTTTTAGAGGCTTTAAACAAAAGCAAAAAGCAAATTTATTATTAGAAGAAAAAAACACAACTATCGAAACTCAAAAAAAGATGGTTGAAGTAAAGAACAAGGAAATTTTAGATAGCATCAATTATGCTCAATTGATTCAACAAGCAGTTTTGCCAAGTGCGGCAGAATTAACAAGCCATTTACAGGATGGATTTGTACTTTTTTCTCCGAAAGACATTGTTAGTGGCGATTTTTATTGGGTAACAGGAATAGATGATTTCACATTTTTTTCAACTGTGGATTGCACCGGACATGGTGTTCCAGGTGGATTTATGAGCATGCTGGGATGTTCGTTGCTAAATGAGGTTATAAATGAAAAGAAAATTCTTGAGCCGGCCGATGTTTTAGATATGATGAGAATTAAACTCATAACATCATTAAAACAACAAGGAAACAGTGGAGAAAATAAAGATGGAATGGATATGACGCTTTGTAGATTAAATAAATCAAGAACGGAATTAGTGTATGCTGCGGCAAACAATCCACTTTGGCTAATTAGAAATCAAAATATAATTGAATATCCTGCTGATAAGCAACCCGTTGGTATATCTACTGATCACGCGAAACAATTTACACAGCAGAAAATTTCTCTACAAAAAGGCGATTATATCTATATTTTTACAGATGGATATGCTGATCAATTTGGTGGTCCAAAAGGAAAAAAATTCAAGTATAAAGCATTGCAACAACTATTACTTAAGCATACTCAAAAGACAATGGATGAGCAAAAAGAGGTTTTAAAATCATATATAGAAAATTGGAGAGGAGATCTAGAACAAGTGGATGATATATTGATAATTGGAATAAAAATTTAATCTACTTATACACTTCTCTCCTACTCGCTTTCAAAGTATTCATCAACAAAGAAGCAATTGTCATTGGTCCAACTCCACCAGGAACAGGCGTTATAAAGGAAGATTTTGCAGATACTTCATCGTATTTCACATCACCCAATAATTTGAATCCACTTTTTGTTTCAGTAGAAGGAACACGCGTAATCCCAACATCCACTACTACCACTCCATCTTTCACCATATCGGCTGTTACAAATTCTGCTTTTCCAAGTGCAACAATTAAAATATCTGCTTTTAATGTAAACTCTTTTAAATTGGCTGTGCGACTATGGCACATTGTTACTGTGCAATTACCCGGATTGGTATTTCTTGCCATTAAAATACTCATGGGCGACCCAACAATATGACTTCTTCCAATCACAACACAATGTTTTCCTGCCGTATCAATTTTATATCGCTCCAGTAATTGCATTATTCCATAGGGTGTTGCCGGAAGATATGTTGGTAAATTTAAGGCCATTCTTCCAATGTTCTGAGGATGAAATCCGTCTACATCTTTTTGCGGGGCGATGGCTTCAACAATATTGTGCTCGTTAATATGCTTGGGCAATGGCAGTTGAACAATGTATCCATCAATATCCGTATCGTTGTTTAAACCGTCTATAATGTGCAATAATTCTTGTTCGGTAGTTGCGGCTTCCAGTTTTACTAAAGTAGATTTAAACCCAATTTTTTCGCAAGCTTTTACTTTTGCGCCAACATAGGTTTCACTCGCGCCATCATTTCCTACCAATACCGCAGCCAGATGAGGGGTTTTCCCGCCATTTGCTTTAATGATTTTTACTTCTGCTGCAATCTCATCTTGAATTTGTAATGAGATTAATTTTCCGTCTATAATCTGAGTCATAGTATTTTTTGTTCAATCAAAGTAATTTCAGGTTTCAAATTTCAAATTCAAGGGTTTCCAATCTGAAATTTGAAATTCTTTTAATCTTTTATCGTCCCATTCCCGGCATATTCTTCATCTGTTGCATCATCTTTGCCATCTGATCTTTGTTTCCCATCATCTTCATCATTTTGCGTGTATCTTCAAATTGTTTCACCAAACGATTCACATCTTGAATGGTGGTGCCGCTTCCTTTTGCAATTCTATCTCTTCTTTTTCCATTCAATAAATCTGGATTTTCTCTTTCTAAGGGCGTCATCGAAAAAATAATTGCTTCAATACCGACAAATGCTTTATCATCAATGTCCACATTTTTCAATGCTTTCCCAACTCCGGGAATCATTCCAACCAAATCTTTGATGTTACCCATCTTTTTAATTTGATTCAACTGAGAAAGGAAATCATTAAAGGTAAATTGATTTTTTGCAATTTTCTTTTGAAGTTTTCTAGCTTCTTCAACATTGTATTGTTCTTGAGCGCGTTCAACCAACGTAACAACATCACCCATTCCTAAGATTCTGTCGGCCATACGACTTGGATGAAACACATCAATTGCATCCATTTTTTCGCCTGTACCAACAAATTTGATTGGTTTGTTTACAACCGAAAGAATCGACAATGCCGCTCCACCACGTGTATCACCATCTAATTTGGTAAGCACAACGCCATCAAAATTTAATCTATCATTAAATGTTTTGGCAGTATTTACGGCATCCTGACCAGTCATTGAATCAACAACAAACAAAATTTCATCCGGATTAATGGCAGCTTTTACGGCAGCAATTTCATTCATCATTTGCTCGTCTACCGCTAAACGACCAGCAGTATCGATAATTACAACCGAATTGCCATTTTGCTTCGCTTGTGCAATTCCCTTTTGAGCAATTGAAACTGCATCTTTATTTTCTCTATCAGAAAAAACATCCACGCCAATTTGTTCTCCTAATACATGTAATTGGTCAATCGCAGCGGGACGATAAATATCACAAGCAACCAACAATGGCTTTTTACCACGTTTTGTTTTTAAATGATTTGCTAATTTTCCTGAGAAAGTTGTTTTACCGGAACCTTGCAAACCACTCATCAATACTATAGTTGGATTTCCACCCAATTTAATGTCGGTGCTGGTTTCACCCATTAATTTACTCAACTCATCATGAGTAATTTTGGTCAATAATTGTCCGGGGGAAATAGAAGTTAATACATTTTGTCCGAGTGCTTTTTCTTTTACAGTATCGGTAAATTGTTTGGC